>NZ_DASZCQ010000033.1:0-6103 GCF_035942955.1 Actinophytocola sp.
CTGACGGTATGGGCGGCCAGCCCGGCGGCCGCGGTCGGCACGCCGACCGGGTTCGGCGCCGGCACCACGGGCGGCGGCAGCGCCAGCCCGGTCACCGTCACCAGCGGGTCGGCGCTGATCAGCAACATGCAGGCCAGCGGACCCCGGGTGATCCGGGTGCAGGGCATGGTCACGATCAGCGGCATGCAGGACGTCGCGTCCGACAAGACGATCCTCGGTGTGGGCTCCGGCTCCGGCATCACCGGCGGCGGGCTGGACATCGACGGCGCCACCAACGTGATCATCCAGAACCTGAACTTCCGCAACTGGTCCGACGACGCGATCAACGTCCAGGACGGGTCCACGAGGATCTGGATCGACCACAACGACTTCAACTTCAACGGCGCCGACGGGGCGCTGGACATCAAGCGGGCCTCGGACAACATCACGGTCTCGTGGAACAAGTTCTCCAACCACGACAAGACCATGCTGCTCGGCCACAGCGACAGCAACGGCAGCCAGGACCGCGGCCACCTTCGGGTCAGCTACCACCACAACTGGTTCAACGGCACCAACCAGCGCCACCCGCGGGTGCGGTTCGGCAACCCCGTGCACGTCTACAACAACTACTACGGCGGGGTGACCAGCTACGGTGTCGCGTCCACACTCGAGGGTGGCGTCCTGGTCGAGGGCAACTACTTCGAGAACACCCGCGACGCGTACCACTGCGGCGAGGGCAGCTCCCCGCCCGGCGCGCTGACCGTCCGGAACAACACCCTGGCCAGCTCGGCCGGATCCACATCGGGGTGCACCGGCAGCGTGCGGTCGATCCCGTACTCCTACTCGCTGGACCCGTCCGGCAACGTGAAGTCGATCGTCATGAGCGGTGCGGGTGTCGGCAAGGTCGCCTGATGACGCGGGCAGCCGCGCCTTGTGGCTGGAGGCCACCTTCGGTCACCATGTGAACATTATGTTGCGCAGTGTTCCGGCGCGGCGACACTGGGCTGACACCCCACCGCGTGCCCGCTCTGTTGGCCGTGACCGACCGACCATCGGTCTGGTCACGGCCAACATTCACCTGGGCGTCGGCGCGACCCTGTGGTCCGGCGTCCTGGCCGCCGCGCGCCGGCACGACGTCAACCTGATCTGCTTTCCCGGCGGCGAGGTCCAGGCAACCGACCGGCCGCCCAACTCGGTGTACGACCTGGTCGCGCCGGACCTGCTGGACGGGCTGATCTGCTGGGCGTCGACGCTGGGGCTGCCGGAGGGCCACGAGCGGGCGACCCGGCTGGCCCGCCGGTTCGGCCGGCTGCCGACGGTCAGCGTGAACGGCACGCTTGGCGACGACCGGCCGCTGACCCTGGACGGCTACCGCGGCACGGCCACCGCGATCAGCCACCTCATCGCCGTGCACCGGCGCCGCAAGCTGGCCTTCATCCGCGGACCGAACGCCAACCCGGTCACCGTGCAGCGCTACCGCGCCTACACCGAGACCCTCGCCAGGCACCGGATCCCGCTAGACCGGACCCTGGTGTCGGCGCCGGTGGACTTCCGCAGGGACGCCGGCGCCGCGGCCATGCGGGTGCTGCTGGACGCCCGCGGGCTGCGCCCCGGCCTCGACTTCGACGCCGTGGTGGCGTGCAGCGACTTCCTGGCCGCCGACGCGCTGCGGGTGCTGGCCGAGCGCGGCATCCGGGTGCCGGAGGACGTCTCGGTCGTCGGCGTCAACGACTCGCCCGAGGCCCGGCTCGCCGACCCACCGCTGACCTCGGTGTCCCTGCCGTTCGCCGAGCTCGGCGAGCTGGCCGTGGAGACCCTGCTATGCCGGCTGGGGGAGCTGCCCGCGCCGCAGACCCCCACGCCGGCGTCGACCCTGGTGATCCGCCGGTCGTGCGGGTGCCCCGGCACGCCGATCGCCGACGACCCGACCGGCCTCGACCGGATTCCCGAGGCCGCGCGCGCCGAGCTGCTCGCCGCCTTCGACGGCCCCGCCGACCGGTTCCTCGGCGAGGTCGACCGGATGGTCCGCGCATGGGCGACGAGCAGCCACCAGATCGAGGCCTGGGACGCCGCGCTGGCCGCGCTGCACCGGCAGGCGCCGGCCGGCGCCGAGCACCTGCTGGCCACCGCCCGGCTGGTGGTCGCCGAGGCCGGCCGCCGGCTGCTGGAGTACGAGCGCTGGCAGGCCGACCAGACCGCCCGGCAGCTGCGCGAGCTGGGCAGCGCGCTGTCCTCCGTGGTCGACATGCCGGCCATGCACGGCGTGCTCGAGCGGCAGCTGCCGGGGCTGGGCATCCCGCGCTGGCACCTGGCACTCGACTCGTCGGCGCCGCTGGACGCCGTGCTGCCCGCCGACCGGCGGTACAGCATGGTGGCCGAGCCGCTCTACGTGCACGACGAGCTCCTCGGGTTCGGCCTGTTCGAGGTCGGCCCGCCGGACGGCGGCGTGTACCGGGCGCTCGGCGACCAGATCGGCGCCGCGCTCAAGGAGATCAACCTGTTCGGCGAGGTGCGCGCCGCGAGGGACGCCGCGGAGAAGGCCAACCGGGTCAAGACCACGCTGCTGTCCAGCGTCAGCGACGAGCTGCGCACGCCGGTCGAGGGCATCCTGCGGCAGGTGGCCGCGGCCCTCGAGGCGGTCGAGTCGCTCCCGGCCGCACCGGCCGGACTGGTGGACAGCCTCAAGGAGATCAACGTCAGCGCCGAGCACCAGCTCGGGGTGATCTGCGACCTGCTCGACCTGTCCCGGGCCGAGATCGACACGCTCGACCTGTCCGCGGAGCTGGTCGACCCGCGCGCGGTGATCGAGGACGTGTTCCGCACCCGGCTGCCCGGCCGGCTGCCGCTGATCATGGCCGACCGCCGCCGGCTGCGGCAGGCGCTGGTCACCCTGCAGGGCAGCGCCGCCCGCGCCGGCCGGGTGCGGGTCGAGGCCGACGTGCTCCCGCCGCACCTGCGGATCCGGGTGCACACCACCGGGCAGGGGGCGCCGGACACGGGTCTCGGCCTGCCGATCACCAGCCGGCTCATCACGCTGCACAACGGCACGCTGCGGTTCGAGGCCGGCACCTTCCACGTGGCGCTGCCGCTGCCCACCCCCGGCGGGCAGGCGGGCGCCACCGAGCGGGCCGACGCGCTGCTGACCGCGGGCGAGACGCACGCCGAGGCCGTCGCGGTCGGCCGCCGGCTGGGCCTGCCGGTGCGGCGTCTGCACGCCGGCGAGGACCTCGCGGCGATCCTGGAGGATCTCCGGCCGGCCGCGGTGGCGTGGGATCTCGGCGAGATCCGGCCGGAGGACTGGTCGGTGGTGCGCCACCTGCACGAGCACCCGCGGCTGGCCAGGACCCCGTTCCTGATCTACGGTCTCGACCGCGCCCGCAACCTGGCCGAGGTGATCACGGCGGCGCGGCCGGCCGAGGCGTGCGGGCCGATCGTGATCGCCGAGCCGGACCCGGCGTCCCGGGAGCGGTACCGCAGGCTGGTGGCGCAGGCCCGGCCCGGCCACCCGGTGCGGCTGGCCGGCGACGGCACCACGGCGCTGGCGCTGCTCGGCCAGGAGCCGCCCAGCCTGCTGGTGGTGGCCAAGTCGCTGCCCGACATGGACGGCTTCGACGTGCTCGACCGGTTGCACTGCTCGGCGCCGGACCTGCCCGCGATCGTCCTCAGTGGAGGATCGATCACGGCCGACGACGTGCACCGGGCCGAGCCGCACGGGCGCGCGGTGTTGCTGGGCAAGGGAATCCTGTCCGAGGCCGAGCTGGTCGAGCTGTTCGGCCGGCTGCTTGCCCCGGGCGGCCCGCCGTCGGCCCGCAGCGGCCTGCTGGTCAAGCACGCGCTGGCCTACCTGCACCAGCACTACCACCACCAGATCACCCGGCGGCAGGTGGCCAACGCGGCCGGCATGAGCGAGGACTACCTGAGCCGGCTGTTCCACCGCGAGCTCGGTCTGTCCCCATGGGACTACCTGAACCGGCTGCGCATCCAGCAGGCCAAGGAGCGGCTGCGGGACAGCGACGACAGCATTCAGATGGTGGCCAGGCGGGTCGGCTTCCACGACCGGGCCTACTTCAGCCGGATCTTCCGCAAGCTCACCGGCATGCCGCCGCAGGCGTTCCGGGAGCTGACGTCGGGCTAGCGGGTCACGGTCCCGCGGACCGCCCACGCGCGGGCGGTGAGCGGGACGGGTCCGTCCGAATTGGACGGTAGGGCGGCGCGCGGGCGCTCCCGGAGGTCCTTGCGGTCGAGTCCGGTTCTTGGGCCTACCAACGGAACCTCAGGGGACCGTGACGGCACCCAGCCACAGTCACCCCGGTAACCGCACCATTCGCTGGAACGCGACGACCGCAGTGAATTCCGGAGGGGGCGGGCTGGCACGAGCCCGCTGACCACGGCGTCGAACCCGTTGTCGGGCCACGGCAGCGTCCGGGCGTCGCCGGTGTGGAAGGTGGCCCGCGGGTCGGCGACCCGGTTGCGGGCGGTGGCCAGTAATCCCTCGGACTGGTCAACGCCGGCGACCTCGGCGGGATCCGCCACGGCCAGCACGGTCGCCGTCAGCGCCCCGGTGCCGCAGCCCACGTCCAGCCATCGCCGTCCCGGCGGCACGTCCAGCCACCGCACGAGCTCCTCGGCGACGGGTCGGCTCCACCGCCCCACGTACGCCTCGTACGGCTCGCCGGCGACCCGGTTGTCCGCTGTCACGGCGTGACGGTACGGCCGGGTTCGACGCCGTGGCCGGTCAGCTCACCGCGGCCGGCTCGGCGGGCTCGGCGGTCCGCCGGTGCAGGTGCAGTTGCGGGTGGGTCAGCTGCTGCCAGACGCTGGCCGGGAACAGGGTTCCGAGGACCCGGCCCGGCGGGCGCAGCGCCCACGAGGCCACCGAGCACACGAGGAAGAAGCCCGGCCAGACGAAGTGGTTCACCGTGGATCCGGACCACGCGTGGGACGCAAGGGCGCCGCTGAGCTCGAAGAAGGTGCCGGCATAGGCCCATTCCTTGAGCCGGGGGAAACCCGGCACGGCAATGGCGATGGCGCCGAGGACCTTCCAGACACCGAGGATCGTCAGCACATAGGCCGGATAGCCGAGCGCGATCACACCCTCGGCGGTCGCCGGCCGGCGGATGAGGTCCGCGATCCCACCGGACAACCAGACGAACACGATGATCGCCGTCGTCGTCCAGTAGAGAATCGACTTCGTTCTGCTGCTCATCGGTCAAAGCCCCTTCACATCGTCGCGGGGCCGTTCGGCCCCACTCCATATGACTGACCGCGAGCGGAAAGTGTGACCGCGCCCACGTCGTCGGGGTTTAACCCGGCGTCCAATCGGGGTCGCGCCCGAGCAGGGCGACGAGCCGGGTCTGCGCGTCGGCGTCGGCCGGAACCGGAACGGGCGCGGCGAAGATGCCGATGCCCTGCCAGTTGTCGACGTGCGGCTCGACGGACCGCAGCAGGAAGCCGGCCAGCTCGTCGCCCATCTCGGTCTCGGCGCCGAGCGCGGTGGCCAGATCCCAGCCGTGCACGGCCAGGTCGATGGTCATCTCCTGGCAGTACTCCGCGGCGGGGGTGGCACCGCGGCTCAGCCGCACCGACCGGTCGAGCGCCCCCGGCGCCAGCCATGCCCGCCGAGCCGCCCGGGACGCCTCCGTCCAGCTCCTGACCGGGTCGTCGCCGAGCTGGTCGCCCTCGTACCGGTCTCCGATCTCCGCCACGGTGGCCCCGCCGAGCAGATCGGGCACCCAGAGCTGTTCGTACACAAGGTGGTTCAGCAGGTCCCGCACCGTCCACTCCGAACACGGGGTCGGCGCGTCCCAGGATCCGGCTTCGATCTTCCGCACGGCCCGGTCGAACACGTCCATCGCCCGCCCGTGCGCCTCGAGAACCTCCATGCCACCAGTCCAGCACACCACCGCGTCGTTTGCCGGCAATTGATCAGGGTATCCGGCACCCGTACGGCCGAGGAGGAGGAGGAGCCATGTCCATCAGCGACGACGACATCCGCCGCCCGAACGGTGACGAGCACGGCCCGGCCGACGCCGGCGCCGAGCCCCCCGCCCCCGGTGAGCACGACGGCGGCGCCGACGGCAGCGCCGACACCGGTGCCGACACCGGCGCGGACACGGGCGCCGAC
>NZ_DASZCQ010000034.1:0-22875 GCF_035942955.1 Actinophytocola sp.
TCCTGGAGCAGGAAGGGGCAGGGGTTCCCTGCCTTTGGCCCGCCCGACCCCCGGACCCCGAATCGGTGGTTGATAGCGCAGGTCTGGGAATGCCGAATGACCCCCTGCGCGAACGCGTAATTCGGCTGCCTGAGCGCGGGACACGCCGGGGATCACGGTCCCGGCCCGGCGTGTCCCGCCTTTAGGTAGGCGTGTTCGGCCTTCGGGTAGGTGTGTCCTGTCTTTGTGCAAGTGTGTTCGGGGCTCGTGCAGTCGTGTGACGCGTTGGGGTAGTGCGACTGGGCCGGTCCTGGGCTCCCGGCGCGGTCGTCGGTTCGGGTCCGTGATCAAGCCCGCTGGCGTCGGTTGGGGATCACCTGTATGTGTTGGCTATGCGATACGTGGCCCTGGCCGGGGATGAGCTCGTGGTGTCGGTGTTGGGGCTGGGGTGCGGGAACTTCGGCGGGGTGGGGTCGGCTCCGGAGTTGTTCGGACGGGGCGACGACGAGCGGGCCGCGGGGGTGCTGCTCGATGCCGCCGTCGAGCGGGGGATCACCTTGCTGGATACCGCCAACTCGTATGGAGGTGGCCGGTCGGAGGAGTGGATCGGGCGGTGGCTTGCCGGCCGGGGGGTGCGGGACGAGCTGGTGATCACTACGAAGGTGGGTAACCCGGTCGGGCCGGGGGAGTCGGATCGGGGGTTGTCGGCGGGGCACATCAGGGCCCAGGTGGAGGGTAGCCTGCGCCGGTTGCGAACGGATCGGATCGATCTGTACCTGACGCACGCTCCGGATCCGGGGACGCCGCTGGAGGAGACGTTGGGGGCGTTCGACGGGCTGGTGCGGGCGGGGAAGATCCGCTGGTATGGGTTGAGCAATGTGGACGGTGGGGAGGTGGAGCGGGCCGTGGCGGTTGCGGAGCGGGACGGGCTGCACCGGCCGGTGAACCTCCAGATCGGACACAGTGTGCTCGAGCCGGCCGATGCCGACACTCTGGACGCGTGTGTCAGGCGTGGGGTCGCCGTGACGGCGTACAGTCCGCTGGCCGGCGGGTGGCTGGCGCGGGACTACCGGCCGGGGGAGCCTTATCCGGTGGGGTCGCGTATGACGCTGCGGCCGGAGCCGTACCGGGACATCGAGCGGCGGGTGGCCGGCGGGGCCATGGACACGGTGCGGGCCGAGGCGAAGCGGCGGGGCGTGAGCCTTCCGACGCTGGCGCTGGCGTGGGTTCTGGGTGAGCCGGCGGTGGCCGCGGCCATTGTCGGAGCGCGTACCCCCGAGCACCTGGTCCCGGCGTTGGGTGCGCTCGAGCTCGAGCTGACGGATGCCGAGCGTGCCGCGATCATGAACCGGTAGGAGCAGATGTCGCTGGACTCGGTCAACACCTTCATCGGCACCCAGCATGACGGGAACACGTTCCCGGGGGCGGCGATGCCGTTCGGGATGGCCCAGTCCAGCCCGATCGGCTCGCACTACTCCGGCTGGCGGTACGACGACCCGGTGATCCGCGGGTTCGGCCACTTCTTCCTGTCCGGCGCGGGATGTGCTGAGCAGGGTGGGCTGGTGTCGATCCTGCCCACCACCGGAGCCGTCGGGCCCGGCTTCGACCAGCAGCGCTACGCGTCGCCGTACATCCACGACGGCGAGGTCGGGACGCCGGGCTACTACCGGGTGCGGCTCACCGGGTACGGCGGGATCACCGTCGAGTGCACGGCGACGACCAGGGTCGGGGTGGAGCGGTTCACCTTCCCGGCGAACGGCCCGTGGAACGTGCTGGTGAACGTGGGCCAGGCCAACGCAAAGGAGCCCGTGCGGGCCAGCGGCATCCGGGTCGTCGACGACCGGACGCTCAGCGGATCGGTTGTGGCCAAGGCCTTCTGTGGTGGGCGGCCGTACCGGACCTACTTCACCACGACCTTCGACCGGCCGTTCACCGGCTTCGGCACCTGGGCCGGGCCGGTCGCGATGCCCGGCTGGCGGGAGGCGGCCGGCGGGATCGGCCTGCGTGGCGCCTGGGTCACCTTCGGCGACGCCGGGGACAACCGGATCACCGCATACACCGCGATATCCCATGTGGACTATGCCGGCGCCGAGCGCAACCTCGCCGCCGAGGTGCGCGCCGGCGACCGGCTGCTGACCTTCGACGAGCTGCGCGACCGCGCGCGGGACGCCTGGCGCGCCGAGCTGTCCACTGTAGACATACCGACCGCGACCGACGACGACCGCGCCGTGTTCTTCACCGCCCTGTACCACGCGCTGCTGCAACCGTTGACCGGCAACGACGTGGACGGCCGGTACCTTGGCTTCGACAATCGCGTGCACCGCGCGGACGGCTGGACGTATTACGAGTACTGGTCGCTGTGGGACACCTACCGCACGCACAACCAGCTGCTGGCGCTGCTGCGCCCGGCCCGGTCCCGGGACTTCGCCCGGTCCGTGCTGGCCATCCACGAGCAGGGCGGGTGGCTGCCCCGGTGGGCGTACGCCAACCAGGAGACCAACACGATGACCGGGGATCCGGTCACCCCGTTCCTGGTGGATCTGTGGCGGTTCGGCGCACTGGCCGGGCGGGAGCGGCAGGCGTACGAGGCGCTGCGGCAGAACGCCACCGGTGTGCCCCCCGCGGAGTCACCGTTCGAGGGCCGGGCCGGCAACCCGACCTACCTGGCCAAGGGGTTCGTCCAGTACGACCCGTTGTTCAAGCTATTGCGGCTCAAGGGGCACGATGCCGACCCGCGGCACGGCGGCTCGGCCACCTTCGAGTACGCGCTGGCCGACTTCGCACTGTCCATGATGGCCGACGGGCTCGGCCACGCCGAGGACGCCGAGGCGCTGCGGCGGCGCGCCCGCAACTACCGCAACCTCTGGGACACCGGGGTCGGCGAGCACGGCTTCACCGGCTTTCCGCGCCCACGACGCGCCAGCGGCCGCTGGTACCGGCCACTGTTCCGCCGGTACAGCCCGCAGGCGTCCCGCGGCTTCCACGAGGGCACCGCCTGGCAGTACCAGTGGCTGGCCCAGCACGACGTCCCCGGTCTTGTCGACCTCATGGGCGGCACGGACGAGGCCCTGCGCCGCCTCGACTACTTCTTCGCCTACCCCGATCTCGTCGCGGACCCGGCCCGGACCGTGCGGGAGAAGTGGGTCGTCGGCGCCTACTCCTACTACAACCAGTCCCGGTACAACCCGGACAACGAGCCGGACCTGCACGCGCCCTGGATGTACGCCCTGATCGGCCAGCCGTGGAAGACCTCGGCCGTCGTGCGGGCCGCGCAGACGCTGTTCGTTAACGCCCCCAACGGGGTCACCGGCAACGACGACCTCGGCACGATGTCGGCCTGGTACCTGTTCAGCGCGCTGGGCGTCTACCCGGCCGTCCCGGGCACCGGCCGCTTCGTTCTGCACGCCCCGCGGTTCCCCCGCGCCACCCTCCACCTGGCGAACGGCGCCGAGCTGGTGATCAGCGCTCCGGCCGCCGATCCGCCGCGGCTGCAATACATTCGGAGCATGACCGTCGACGGCGAGCCGTGGAACCGCCCCTGGATCGACTACTCGCGGCTGTCCGCCGGCGCGACCCTCGAGTTCGACCTGACCGACGACCCGGCCGAGGCGACGTTTGCCACGGCGCCGGCCACAATCCAGCCATGACCGACTCGCAGCTGCCCGGAGCGATCCGACTTCCCGACGGCTCCTGGGTGCGCGGCCGCGGCCTGCGCGACCCCGCGCCGCCCGGCCCGGCCCCCGACTTCGGCCTCTACCTGGGCACAAGCCGGCTGCGGCGCAAGCACGACGGCGAGTTGCCCTGGCCGCAGCAGTGGATCTCCTGGCCCGACTTCCTCCTGCCGCTGGACCGCGCGGCGGCCATCCGGGACATCCGCGCCCTGCACGAGCGGGCCCGCGCCGGCCAGCGCGTCGAGGTCGCCTGCGGCGGCGGTGTCGGCCGCACCGGCACCGTCATCGCCTGTCTTGCCGTCCTCGCCGGACTGCCGCCCGGCGAGGCCATCGAATGGACCCGCGCCCACTACCACCGCCGGGCCATCGAAACGCCCTGGCAGCGCCGCTGGGTCATGCGCTTTCCGGAACAATGACCCCATGCGAACGGCATTGGTGCTCGGCGGTGGCGGCGTGGCCGGGATCGCCTGGCAGACTGGGATCCTGGCCGGCCTGACCGACTCGGGCGCGGAAGTGCTCGACGCCGATCTGGTCGTGGGCACGTCGGCCGGGTCGACGGTCGGCGCCCAGGTGACCAGCGGTCTGTCCATAGCGGACCTGTTCGAGCGGCAGGTCGATCCGGCGCTTCAGGTCAGGGAACTGCCGGCGGACGTGGACATGGAGACGTTCACCGCCACGATGGCGGAGATCCTGGCCGGGGCGCCGGACCGGGCCGAGATCCGCCGCCGGGTCGGGGCCTGGGCGCTGCGCACCCCGACGGTCGCCGAGTCCGTGCGGCGCGAGGTGATCGCCGCGCGGCTGCCGGCGCACGACTGGCCGCGGCGGCCGCTGATGATCACCGCGGTGGACGCGCACACCGGGCAGCGGCGGGTGTTCGACCGCGAGTCCACTGTGGACCTTGTGGACGCGGTGGCGGCGAGCTGTGCCGTGCCGGGGACCTGGCCGCCGGTCACGATCGGCGGCAGCCGGTACATCGACGGGGGCGTGCACTCCAACGAGAACGCCGACCTGGCATCCGGATACGACCGGGTGGTGGTGCTGTCGCCGCTGCCGCCGGAACTGGCCGAGCTGCCGTGGGTCCGGCTCGACGAGGAGGTGGAGTCGTTGCGGCGCCAGGGATCCGAGGTCGTGGTGATCCGCCCGGACGAGGCCTCGCTGTCCGCGATGGGGCCCAACCTGCTCGACCCGGCCGTCCGCGCGCCCGCGGCCACCGCCGGCCGCGCGCAGGGCCGCCGGCTCGGTTAGGGGACCGCGCGCAGGGCGCCTGGCCGGCGGCCGGTGAGCGTGGCCAGCGCGGTGGACGTGGCGTCGTCCGCGGGCAGGTAGACGATCATGCGCTGCTCGTCGGCGAGGTCGAGGGTCTCGTAGGCCAGGCGCAGCGGGCCGGCCTCCGGGTGCTGCCACCGCTCGACGCCCGAGCGCCGGGGCAGGCCGGTGGCCGCCGCCAGCCGCTCGGTGAACGCGGCGCCGGCGATCACGGTCAGCAGCTCGGTCAGCTCGGCGACGGCCGGGTCGTCCCGGTAGGACTCGATCCTGAGGTTGGCCGCCTCATCGGTGGCCACCCGCTCCCAGTCGGGGAAGGCGGTCCGGGCGCGGGCGTCGGTGAACAGGAACCGGGCGAGGTTGGGCCGCTCGCCGTCCAGCACGCCGACCGGCCCGGCCAGCAGCGCGTAGCCGGTGGTGTGGGCGAGCACGTCGGCCAGCCGGTTGAGCACGATGGCCGGGGTGGGCTCGAGCCGCTCGAGCATGGCCAGGACGGTCGGGCGCACCGACCGGGCCGGCGCGGACGCCGGGCAGATGTGCCCGGTGCCGGCCTTGGCGAGCAGCCGCAGGTGCATGCGCTCGTCGGCGGACAGCCGCAGCGCGTCGGCAAGCGCGCCGAGCACCTGGGCGGACGGGTGGCGGTCGCGGCCCTGCTCGAGCCGGGTGAGGTACTCGACGCTGATCCCGGCCAGCGTGGCCAGCTCGGACCGGCGCAGCCCCGGCGTGCGGCGCCGGGCGCCGACCGGCAGCCCCAGGTCGGCCGGCGTCACCGCCTCCCGGCGGTCCCGGAGGTAGGCGCCCAGCTCGTTGTCGCTCACGACCCCGAACGTACCCGCGTCCAAGCCGCCGAGGGTGGCCCTGCCGGGGCCAGCCTCACCGCGGTCTCCCTCGCCGGGAAAACCGTCGTGAGTCTTTCGGGGGCTATCGCACCACAAAAGACTCACGACACAGGGGAGTGGACATGGATCTGGGAATCGCGGGGCGGACCGTCATCGTGACCGGGGCGTCCGGTGGGCTCGGCCGCCGCATCGCGCGCGCCTTCGCCGCCGAGGGCGCCGACGTGGTGCTCACCTACCACGGCGCCCAGTCGGAAGCGGAGCTGGTGGCCAAGGAGATCGGCGATCGCGCGCTGGTCGTGCGGTACCAACTCGGCGACGCCGACTCGGCCCGTGCCGTCGCCGACGCGGCCCTGCGCTGGACCGGCCGGATCGACGTGCTGGTCAACAACGCCGTGACCTGGGGCAGCCTCGCGTCGGCGCAGGACCGCCCGTTCGAGGCCGTGCCGGACGACGACTGGCTGAGCATGGTGCGGGCCAACATCGCGGGCGCGGTGCAGCTGACCAGGGCGGTCGCACCGGTCATGCGGGAGCGGCGGTGGGGGCGGCTGGTGCACATCTCGTCGACGCTCGCCGCCGACGGCCTCGCCGGCGCGGAGTACTACGGCGCGGCCAAGGCGGCGCTGCACGGGTTCAGCCGCTCGGCCGCGTTCAGCCTCGGCCGCGACGGCGACATCCTGTCCAACGTGCTGATGCCGGGACTCACCCGCACCGAGACCAACACCGCGATCGCCGACGAGCACGGCGACCACTACGCCGCGCTGGCCCCGATCGGCCGGCTGCTCGACGCCGACGAGGTGGCCGGCCCTGTGGTGTACCTCGGCTCGGCCGCCAACACCGGCATCACCGGCCAGGTGATCACGGTGAGCGGCGGTGCATAGGTCGCCTTTGGTTGACTGGCCCGTGTGGAGGGGCAGCCAAGGGCCGCGGTGATCACGCCCGTGACGCTGGCGGTGGCCGGGATCGTGCTGGTCGCCGCCACCATGCGCGGGCCGTTCACCTCGGTCGGGCCGCTGCTGGAGACCATCCGGTCCGACCTGCGCCTGTCCGCGGTCGCCGCGGGAGCGCTGGGCATGCTGCCGCTGCTGGCCTTCGCGGCGGTGTCGCCGGTGGCGCCGGCGGTCGGGCGGCGGCTGGGGCTGGAGCGGTCGCTCGGGCTGGCGCTGGTGGTTCTCGCCGTTGGCGTGCTGCTGCGGTCGGCGCCCGGTGCGGTGGCGCCGTTCGCCGGGACCGCGCTGATCGGGATTGCGATCGGGCTGGTGAACGTGCTGCTGTCCGGGCTGATCAAGCGGGACTACCCGGACCGGGCCGCGGCGCTGACCGGCCTGTACACCACCACGATGGGCGCCTTCGCGATGATCGGCTCGGGGGTGGCGGTCCCGGTGGCCGACGCCGCGCCCGGGGGCTGGCGGACGTCGCTGGGCCTGTGGGTGGTGGTCGCGGTGATCGCGCTGGTCGCCTGGCTGCCCCGGCTGCGGCGGCCGGAGCCGCGGCCCGCGGGCTCGGCGGACCGGCCCGCCGGCCGGACGCACTGGCGGTCGCCGCTGGCCTGGCAGCTCACCGCGTTCATGGGCCTGCAGTCGCTCGGCTTCTACGTCGCGGTGTCCTGGCTGCCGACCATCCTGCTGTCCACCGGGGTGAGCATGGCCGCCGCCGGCTGGTACCTGGCGTTGATGCAGCTGACCGGGCTGGTGGCGTCGGCGCTGTCGCCGCCGATCGTGCGGCGGCTGCCCGATCAGCGGCTGTTCACCGCCGGGGCGGCGGTGCTCGGCGTGCTGTCGTACCTCGGGTTCGTCGTCGCGCCCGACCTGGGTCTGGTGTGGAGCGCGACGGTCGGGCTCAGCCAGGGCGTCGGAATCACGCTGGCGCTGTCGTTCTTCGCGCTGCGGGCGCGCGACGCCGGCCAGGCCGCGGCGCTGTCCGGGATGGGCCAGTCGCTCGGCTACCTGCTCGCCGCGCTCGGCCCGCTGCTGTTCGGCGTGCTGCACGACGCCACCGGCGGCTGGTCGGCGCCGCTGGTGATCCTGGCCGCCCTGATCGGCGTCCAGGCCGTGGTCGCGCTCGGCGCCGGCCGCGCGCGCAAGGTGGCCTGACGGTCCATTATGGACTTTCTTCCGGTGTGCGGTGTTGCGCCGCGAATGTTGTTGGGGTGGCGTGGGCTGGTTACGTTGTCTGGATGGAGCCGACGATCTCACGCAGCGTGGAGATCAAGGCCGCTCCGCACCTCGTCTGGTCGATGATCACCGATCTGCCGCGGATGGGTGAGTTCAGCCCGGAGAACATCGGCGGCCGGTGGGTCGACGGCGCCACCGGCCCGGCGGTCGGCGCGGAGTTCCGCGGCGTCAACCGCAACGGCAGCAAGCAATGGTGGACGAAGGTGCGCGTGGTCGCCTACGAGCCCGAGCGGCTGTTCACCTTCGACGTCCGCACGCCGTTCGGCGTCCGGGTGTCCCGCTGGTCCTACGAGCTCGCCCCGACTCCGGACGGCTGCCGGCTGACCGAGCACTGGTACCGGGTCGGCAGCTGGTTCATCCGCCGCTTCATGGGCCCGCGCGTCACCGGCCGGGCCGACCGCCCCGGCTACAACGCCGAGTCCATCGAGCACACCCTCGCCGCGGTCAAGGCGCGCGCCGAGGCTCGGACCCCAGATAGTCCTTGGCGAGCCGCTTAGGCGCCCGCAGCAGCCACGCGTCGACGATCAGCTCGGTCAACTCGGCGACGTCGATCCGGTCGAGGCGGACCAGGACGGCGGGATACCCGTCGAAGTGCGGCGTGGTGAAGTACACCTCCGGGTCGTCGGCGATCAACGCCTCCTTCACGCCCACGTCCGCCACCCGCACCCCGAGGATCGGCCCGTCCGGAGCCTTGTCCCCCAAGGCCTCCAGATCCGATCGCCGCAGCGGGCGCTCCCAGACGAAGGTCTTGTCCTTGACGACCCAGCTGGCGTTCCCGCGGGAGGAACGCTCGTCGGTCCCGGGCAGAGCCAAGGCGATCCGCCGCACATCGGTCCAGGTGGCCATGGCTGGACCCTAGCGGCAGGCATGGGATCCTTGGGCGGGTGTCGACCGAGATCCTTTCCCTGTCCGGGTCCGACGTCGAGTCCCTGCTCGACCTGGACGCCGCCATGGCATCGCAGCGTGCGGCGTTCGTCGCGCTGGCCCGCGGGGCGGTGGACCTGCCGCCGAAGATCATGCACCCGAGCCGGTTCGACGACAGCGTGGTGCTGGCGTACGTGGCGCGGGTGTCGGGACGGACCGGGGCGGTTGCCAAGATCGGCAGTGTGAACCCGGGGAACGCGGGGGCCGGGCTTCCCACGGTGTCGGCGATCGTCGTGGCGCTCGATCCCGGGACCGGGCGGCCGGTGGCCATCGTGGACGGGGTGGCGATCACGACGCTACGGACCGCGGCGGCCAGCGCGGTGGCGGTGGATGCGCTGGCGCGGGCGGATGCGGGCAGTCTCGGGGTGCTGGGGTCGGGGGTTCAGGGGCGGGCGCACGTGCGGGCGATTGCGCGGGTACGTCCACTTCGGACGGTGCGGGTGTGGAGTCCCACCGCGGAGCATCGGGAGCGGGCGGCGGCGGAGCTGGCCGGGGAGCTGGGCATCGACGTGCGCGCGGTGGACGGTGCGGAGCGGGCCGTTGCGGGGATGGACATCGTGGCGGCGTGCACGCTCAGCCGGCAGCCCGTGGTGCGGGGGGAGTGGCTCGGTCCGGAGTGCACGGTGGTCAGCGTCGGCTCGTTCGAGCCGGGGCGGCGCGAGGTCGACCGCGAGGTGATCCGCCGGGCGGGCGCGGTGGTCGTCGACGACCCGGGCACGGCGGTCGAGCACGCGGGCCCGGTCATGGACGCGCGGCTCGGTCCGGCCGATCTCGTTCCGCTCGGCGCGGTGCTTGCCGGGGACCGGTCCGTACCATCGGGAATCGTGTTCTACAACAGCGTGGGGCTGGGGGTGCAGGACGCCGCCGCGGCGTGGGCGGTCATCGATGCCGCGCGGGCGCGGCGGTGAGCGCGCCGGCCACCGCCGGGGTCGTCGTCATCGGTGGCGGGGTGATCGGGACCAGCGTCGCCTATCACCTGGCGCGGGCCGGGGTGGGCGGCGTCGTGCTGGTCGAGCGGGACACGCTGGCGTCCGGGTCGACGTCGCGGGCGGCCGGTGGGGTGCGGGCGCAGTTCTCCGACGAGCTCAACATCCAGCTGGGGGCGCGGAGCCTGGAAGCGTTCGGGCGGTTCGCCGAGGAGCCGGGGCATCCCATCGGGCTGCGCCGGGTGGGGTACCTGTTCCTGCTGTCCACACCTGAGGACGTCGCCGAGTTCGAGGCGAGCGTGCGGCTGCAGAACGGGTTCGGGGTGCCCAGCCGGATGATCGACCCCGCCGAGGCGTGCCGGTTGTCGCCGCTGATCTCCGCCGAGGGGCTGCTGGCGGCGGCGTTCTCCCCGGACGACGGGCACTGCACGCCCGAGGCCGTCGTCCAAGGCTATGCGGTCGCGGCCCGGGGGCTCGGCGCCACGATCGTGCGGCAGTGCGAGGTGCTCGACATCCAGACCCGCGGGGACGAGATCACCGGCGTGGTGACGTCGCGGGGGCGGATCGGGACGCACGCCGTCGTGTGTGCCGCGGGGGCGTGGTCGCGGGGAATCGGGGCGATGGTGGGGGTCGACCTGCCGGTGCAGCCGGTGCGGCGGCAGGTCGCGATCACCGAGCCGATTCCCGGACTGCCGCCGGACCTCCCGATGACGATCGACTTCAGCACCACGTTCTACTTTCACGGCGAGGGCCGGGGGTTGCTGATCGGAATGTCCGATCCGAACGAGACACCGGGGTTCCGCACGGACATGTCGGACGGCTGGCTGCCCCGGCTGTACGACGCGATCGGCAGCCGGGCGCCCGCGCTGCTCGACGTCGGCATCGCCGGCGGATGGGCAGGGCTGTACGAGGTCACGCCCGACCACAACGCGCTGATCGGCGAGGCGTCGGCGCCGTCCCGGTTCCTGTACGCGACGGGGTTTTCCGGGCACGGGTTCCTGCAGGGCCCGGCGGTCGGCGAGGTGGTCAGGGACCTGTTCCTCGGCCGGACCCCGCTCGTCGACGTCGGACCGTTGCATGCCGGACGGTTCGCCGAGAACGCGGCGCGGCCCGAGGTGAACCGGGTCTAGGGGCGCGCCCGCGGGTTGCTGCGCTGGTCGAGGGTGTCGCGGCGGAGCTGCTCGGTGTGCTCGGTGACGGACTTGATCCGTCTGGCCAGTTTCGCGTGGGTGGCCTCCAGGTGTGAGTGGGCGTCGGCGAGCGGGGTGAGCAGGGTGGCCGGATCGTCGTCGGCCAGGGCCCGCTGGACGACGTCGACGCGGTGCTGGGCCGGCGCCGCGAGATCCTCGAGCGCGCTGACCTGGCCGGCCAGTTGCCGAAGGACGCCGGAGTTCTCCCGGGCCCAGCGCGCGACGGCCCGGTCGCCCGCGCGCTTGTCCCGCTCGGCGCGCACCCGGCCCTCCCCGGTGAGCTCTCCGGCCGCGGGCCGCAGCCGCAGGTAGCGTCGCTCGGCCGCCTGGCGGCTGGTCACGCCGAGCGCCGGGGCCAGGCTGGCCCAGCTGACGCCGCGCTCGCGGGCCGCGGTAATCAGCTCGGGCTCCCAGGAGGCCAGCTGCTCGCGCAGGTGACGCAGCACGGTGAGGGCCGCGAGGAGGTGCTCGGCGGTGATCGCCTCGGCGTCCGCGCCGGACCGCACCGCCTGGACGAGCGTGACCGCCTCGGTGATGGCCGAGGTCGTCACGGGCACGTCGGCCAACCGCTCGCGGGCCTCGTCGTAGTCGCGCGTCAAACGTCATCCTTTCGACGACAACAGACTTGTCATCGGAACGATGACATGATATACCGGACGTGCGCGTTGACACCACCACAGTCGACTCGAGCAGGAGGTGAACCGACGATGTTGATGCGCACCGACCCGTTCCGCGAGCTTGACCGGTGGACCCAGCAGGTCTTCGGCAATCTCGCCGGTACGTGGTCACGACCAACGGCGATGCCATTGGACGCCTACCGCAGTGGCGACGAGTTCGTCGTGGCGTTCGACCTGCCCGGCGTGTCACCCGACGCCATTGAGTTGAACGTCGAGCGCAACGTCCTGACCGTCAAGGCCGAGCGCCGCCCCGTCGCCACCGGCGAACACGTGGAGATGCAGGTCGCCGAGCGTCCCCTCGGTGCGTTCTCTCGTCAACTCTTCCTCGGCGACACCCTCGACACGGACCACATCCAGGCCAGCTACGACGCCGGCGTGCTCACCCTGCGGATCCCGATCGCCGAGCAGGCCAAGCCGCGCAAGATCGCGATTTCCGCGACCGAGACGCCCAAGGAGATCAACGCCTGACCAACGCCGGATGATCGTCATGGCCCCGGTGCGCCAGACGCTCGAGCAGGACGAGTTCCTCGCCATGCTGTGCGCGGACGAGGAACTGCTGCGAGCCGAGTTCGAGGCGATCATCGAGGCGTCCTGGGACGAGCCCGCCCCGCCCGCCCGACCCAAGGGACGGCCCGGGCCACCCCCCGACCGGGCCGGTCGGCGAGACGGGGCAACCGTCCATCGGCAACGGCCGCATCCCCTCGGTGACGCCTCGGCTCGGCAGCGCTCCCCTCCGTGCGGTGTGGCCCGGACGACCGACGCAGAGAGGTAGGTGATCGGGTAGCGAAGGATCCTGACAGCCGTGGGAAGTGCCTGTCGGGAGCGAGCACACCGGCAGGCCTCTTCCTCCCTATAGGAGGTGAGTGGCGACGACCGACTACTACGCCGTGCTCGGCGTGGCCAGCACCGCCTCCCCGCTCGAGATCAGCCGTGCCTACCGGCGTCTTGTGCGGCGGTACCACCCCGACGCCCAGGACGCCGGGGCGCGGCCCGACCGGCTGCAGGAGGTGATCACCGCCTACAAGGTGCTGCGCGACCCCGCCCAGCGCGCCGACTACGACCGCCGGCGCGAGCCGCCACCCCCGCGGCAGGCCGCCCGGCGGGCTCGCCCACGCGACACCGAGCCGATGATTCGCGTCGGGCCGGTCCGCTACCACGGCCCGGCCCGATCGTTCTAGTGCCTACTGCCAGAGCGCCATGATGATCGAGATGATCAGGATTCCGACCACGTGGTAGCCGGAGGTGATGGCGACCCACACCATGGGTTGGGGTTTCTTCGGATCGAAGAATCCGGTCACCAGCAACGCCATGCCGGCCAGCCCCACACCGGCGACCAGACCGAGAACGATGGCCTCGCCAAAGGTGTCCGTGCCGGTGGCCGCTGCCAACATTGCCACGGCAATCGTGGTCACAATGCAGGTGATCAACGGCATCAGGTAGAGGGTCACCGGCGGTTTCTCGCCTTCCGGCGCCTCCCAACCCACGGCCTTGGTCCATTGCTTGCCGAACAGCAGGTTGGAATACCACAGCCCGCCAAGCGCAAAGAACGCGATCGCCGAGACGAGCACGGCGAGCCAGTTCAGGTCGCCCAGCACCGAGAAGCTCATGCAGACCTCCGATCCGGATCAACGACGGATCGCATAGTGGCCCGCCCCAACCCGGCTGTCTACACAGAACCGACAGCCGAGTGTCAATTCGTGATCTCAACCGCAGGCCTCGGCCGCCCATTTCCGCTCGATTCATTCCCGCCAAGAATGAAGACGAGCGCGATGATGGCCGCCACCACCGCGAGCAGTGCCAAGAGGACCGCCGCGGAACGGAGGTCGGACCCCACGGCTCTGCGGAAATCGGACGACTGTCTCATATGGATCGACGATGGTGGCGAAGCCGGCGGCAGGGGAGCGGCGAGCCTCAGGGCTTGCGGCCGACCGCGGCGTAGAACATGGAGTTGATGCCGGGGTAGGGCGACAGGTCGGCCGGGTCTTCCGGCCGCCAGTGCGCGAAGCCGACCAGGCCGGGCTCGACGAGGTCGAAGCCGGCGCACATGCGCAGGATCTCGGCGTGCGTGCGGGGGTAGACAGGATGGTGGGTCGACCTGTAGGCCTCGATCACCTCGGCCAGCCCCGGGACCTCGGTGTCCGCCGTGCCGTGGGCGATGGCCATGTAGCTGCCGGAGGCGAGCCGGTCGCGGTAGCCGGCCAGGATGCAGGCCGGGTCCGCGGCGTCCGGGATGAAGTGCAGCATCGGCGCGATGAGGCCGATGGGCGCATCGAGGTCCAGCAGCTCCCTCGTCGCCTCGGCGTCGAGGACGCCTGGGATGTCGCGCAGGCTCGCCAGCAGCACCGCCGTGCCCCCGACGTCCTCCAGCAGCAGCTCGGTGTGCGCGACGGCCACCGGGTCGCCGTCGACGTAGACCACCCGGCACTCGGGAGCGGCCCGCCGGACGATCTCGTGCAGGTTGCCGACGGTGGGGATGCCCGAGCCGATGTCGAGGAACTGGCGGATGCCCTGCTCGACCATGAACAGCGCGGCCCGGCGCAGGAACGCCTGGTTGAGCCGGGCGACGTCCTCCACCCCGGGCATCATCCGGATGATCTTCTCGGCCAGCTCGCGGTCCGCGGCGAAGTTGCGCCCCCCGCCCAGCCAGTAGTCGTGCATCCGGGCGGGGTGCGCCACGCTCATGTCGATCCGGGGCGGAACCCAACGCAGGTATCCGGTCACCGTCTGCCTCAACGCCCTTCGGCCGATCCCCTCGGCGTGCTACGCCGATCGAGTGTATGCCCATACGTCCAGACCCGGTGATCGTCGGGGAGGGCGCGCCGGTCATCCTCCTTGCGGAGGACGCTGTCGCAATATGCACATCGAAATGTGCGCCGAGTATTTGACGGCTGCCCAATAGGGAAAGTACACGGCACGTATTCGAGATGGTACCCATTGTGTACCGCGCTGACCAGCCATTACGGCAAATGGAGTAAACCCCGTAGGGTCTAAAGTCCTTACCGGAAATACGTTCGGCGTGGCGGGATGCCCGGCCTTGACATCAACCGTCGTATCCGATTGTGTCCCCGTTGCCATATACCTGGGTCGAGAAGCACTCCATTCTCGGCGGACGGCTGAGGCAGCCGGCTGTCCGGCCGTTGTGCCGGTCGTGAGGGGCACAGGCAGAGCCCGAGGAAAACCAGACCGCAAGGCAGTTGGAGAGGGTCGTGCCCGAGCCAGGCCACCAGAATCCCGCCCGATGGCACGTCAACGCCTGGAGCCTGCGCACGAAGGTCGCGGTCGTGCTGCTGCTGCCGGCGGCGGTCGCGCTCGTGCTCGGCGGCCTGCGGGTTCAGTCCCAGTTGGACGAGGCCAGCCGGCTGAGCGCCATCCGGGATCAGATGACCATGCTCGGGGACGCCGTCGCGCTGACCAACCTGGTCTCCGACGAGATGGTGGCCGCGACCCCGCCGGGTGGTCCAGACCTCGAGACGCTGCAGAAGGCCGTCGACGAGCGCGCCGCGAGCGTCCAGCGCCGCGCGGTCACCACCGGGCTGCCCGCCGAGCTGTCCGGCATCCTCAGCGAGGCGACCGGCCAGCTCAGCGAGCTGCGCCGGCAGGCGGCCAGCCCCAACCGCAACCCCACCAACGAGACCGCCGGATACCTCGACGTCGTCAACGGCCTCTCCGAGTTGGCGCCCGGGATCGTCGGGACGGCCGGCGACGACGACCTCGAGCGGCCGGCCCGCGCGGTGACGTACCTGCTGCGGCTGCGCGGCATCCTGGCCATCGAGGAGATCGTCCTGCGGTTCAGCACCGGCTCCACCCCGGTCGACGCCGGCACCGGCCAGCGCAGCGCCGCCGAGGAGCAGTTGCTCAGCGAGCAGATCCGGCGCGACCTCCCGCCAGCCGACGTCGCCGCGTTCGACCGGGCGACCGCCACGGCCCAGGACCGGCGGGACACCTACCAGGCCGCGTTCGTCGGCGCCGGCACGATCACGCCGGCCACCCTGCTTCCCGGGCTGGAGAGCGAGTCGCAGGGGCTGGCCGACCTGGCCACGAAGCTGGTCGGCAACCTGGGCGACACCGTGTCGGCACGCACCAACCAGGCCCGCTCCGAGGCCCTGCGGGACGCGGCCATCGTGCTCGGCGCGCTGCTCGCGGCGCTGGCGATCGCGCTGATCGTGGCCCGCTCGCTGCTGGCGCCGGTCCGGGTGCTGCGGTCGGCGGCGCTGCGGGCCGCGCACCACCGGCTGCCCGAGACGGTCGAGCGGGTGCGCCTCGGCGAGCGGGTGGACTGGCGCACGATCGAACCGGTCCCGGTGCGCACCGAGGAGGAGATCGGCCAGCTCGCCAGGGCCTTCGACGACATGCACCAGCAGGCCGTCCGGCTCGCCGGCGAGCAGGCCGAGCTGCGCCGCCAGGTCAGCGAGATGTTCACGACGCTGTCCCGGCGCAGCCAGTCGCTGGTCGAGCTGCAGCTCGAGGTGATCGAGACGCTGGAGTCCGACGAGCAGGACCCGAAGCGGCTCGAGGGGCTGTTCCGGCTCGACCACCTGGCCACCCGGCTGCGGCGTAACGGGGAGAACCTGCAGGTGCTCGCCGGCGGCACGCCCGCGCGGCGCGGCCAGGGCCCGGTGACGGTGGTCGAGCTGCTGCGCGCGGCGACGTCGGAGGTCAACGACTACACCAGGATCAGCCTCGGGCACGCGCCCAACGGGTCGGTCCGGGGCAGCGCGGCCGCCGACGTGGTGCACATTCTGGCCGAGCTGCTGGAGAACGCCACCCGGTACTCGTCCCCGGAGCGCAAGGTGGTGCTCACCGCCGACCGCGGATCCGACGGCGGGCTGCTCATCGAGGTGGTCGACGCCGGGCTCGGCATGGCGCCGGACGACCTCGCCGCGGCCAACCAGCGGCTCGCCGCCAGCGACGACGTCGGGCCGGAGACCACCCGCCGGATGGGCCTGTTCGTGGTCAGCCGGCTGGCCGCGCGGCACGGCGTGACGGTCCGGCTGCGTCCGACCTACGAGGGCGCCAAGCAGTCCGGCATCACCGCCAGCGTGCACGTCCCGGCCACGCTGGTGATCGCCGACGGCACGCCGCAGGTCCCGGCCGTCCCGCGGATCCCGGCCGCCCCGCAGGCCCCGGCCGCCCTCGTCGCTCCGGCCGCCCCGAGCCCGCCGATCGCGCCGGTCGCCAAGATCGTCGCGCCGGAGCCGCTCGGCACCGGCCACAACTGGTTCGTCCCCCTGACTCCGGTCACGAGCCCGGTGGCCGAACCGGTCATCGACGTACCCACCACCAGAACGACCGCGGCCGGCCTGCCGATGCGCAAGCCCGGCGCGCGGGTGCTGCCGATCCCGGCCCGCGAGCCCGCGGCCGCCAGGGTCGGCTTCCGTGATCCCGAATCAATTCGCAGCAATCTTGCCCGGCACTACGACGGAGTGCGGGCGGCGCGGCAGCGCACCCAGACGGAGTCCGAGGCGCAGGAGGGGTCATGACCATGGAGATGGCGACGGACACCGAGTCGCTGGGCTGGCTGGTATCGGCCTTCACCAAGGATGTTCCCGGTGTGGCACACGCCGTGCTGGTGTCCGCCGACGGGCTGATGGTCGCCGCGAGCGAGGGCCTGCCCCGGGACCGCGCCGACCAGCTGTCGGCGATGGCCGCGGGGCTGGCCAGCCTCACCACCGGCGCCGCTGCGCTGTTCACCGCGGGCCGCGTGGTCCAGTCGGTGATCGAGATGGAGCGGGGTTTCCTGCTGCTGATGAGCGTCGGCGACGGGTCCCACCTGGCCGTGCTGGCCGCCGCCGGGTGCGACATCGGCCTCGTCGGCTACGAGATGACACTGCTCGTCGACCGGGTCGGCCGGATGGTCGACACGCCGGTGCGCGGGACCGCCGATCGTTGATGCGGGGTTGGGGGTAGAGGTGAGCGAAGCCGAGCCAGGCCACGGGGGTTCCCGACCGGCCCTGGCGCGCCCGTACTCGTGGACCGAGGGCCGGACCCAGCCGGCCGTCGAGATCGCGGTCGAGGCGCAGGTGCGGGCCACGGTGGACTGGATCCCCCACCCCCGAACCAGTCCGCTGTGGACGGTGATCGGGCTGTGCGCCGAGCCGTGCTCGGTGGCCGAGATCGCGGCGCACATGGCGGTGCCGCTCGGCGTGGCCAAGGTGCTGGTCGCGGATCTGCTGCGGGACGGCCTGGTGAGCGTGGCGGCCACGCTCGGCGAGGACGCCAGCGTGGACGAGCGGCGGGAGTTGATCGAAAGGGTGCTCAGTGGACTTCGCGCTCGGTAAGCCGGTGCAGCACCGGCGGATCACCTCGGCCAAGATCGTGGTGGCCGGGGGGTTCGGCGTCGGCAAGACCACGTTCGTCGGCGCCATGTCCGAGATCGCCCCGCTGCGCACCGAGGCGCTGATGACCGACGCCAGCATCGGCGTCGACGAGGTGTCGGCCACCCCGGGCAAGATGTCCACCACGGTGGCGATGGACTTCGGCCGGATCACGCTGGCCGACGACCTGGTGCTCTACGTGTTCGGCACGCCCGGCCAGCACCGGTTCTGGTTCATGTGGGACGACATCACCCACGGCGCGATCGCCGCGGTCGTCCTCGTCGACACCCGGCGCCTTGCCGACTGTTTCTCGTCGATCGACTATTTCGAGGCCCGCGAGGTGCCCTTCCTGGTGGCGATCAACCAGTTCGAGGGCACCCGGCAGCACGCGCACGACGAGGTGCGCGAGGCCCTTGCGCTGCCGCCGGACATCGCGGTGATCACGTGCGACGCCCGCTCCCCGGAGTCGACCAGGCAGGTCCTGATCGCCGCCAGCGAGCACGCACTCAATCGGTTGCCGAAGCGGCCCGCGCGCGTGCGCCGCCTCGGTTGAGAGGAGCTCCCCATGGATGATCACGTCCACCACTTCGAGATGGGTGGCTGGCTGCTGTTCCTGGCGTACGTCACGTCGGTCGTCGGCTGCACCGTCGGGCTCGCCTGCACGCTGCACTCCCGCTACACGGGCTCTCCGCGCGCCCGGATCATGTGGCTGTGCCTCGGCGCGGTGTCCATCGGCGGCGTCGGCATCTGGGTCATGCACTTCATCGCCATGCTCGGGTTCGCCACCCCCGGCATGCCGGTCCGCTACGACGTCGGCCGCACCGTGCTGTCCGCGGTGCTGTCGGTGTCGTCGGTGTTCCTCGGCCTGCTGGTGTTCGGCGTCCGCACCAAGTTCACCCTCTGGCGGTTGATCGTCGGCGGCATCATCACCGGCCTTGCGGTCAACCTCATGCACTACACCGGGATGTGGGCGGTCCAGGTCAAGGGCGAGATCGGCTACCACGCCGGCCTCGTGCTGCTGTCGATCGCGATCGCCGTCGTCGCGGCCACCGCCGCGCTGTGGTTCACCGTCGCGGTGGACAAGCTGGCGCTGCGCGTGGTCGCCGGCCTGATCATGGGCGTCGCCGTCACCGGCATGCACTACACCGGAATGGCCGCCGTGCGCGTCCGGCTCGACCCGGCCGCTCCCGACCCCGCCGGCGTCGAGGTGTTCGGCTTCCTGTTCCCGGTCTTCGTCCTCGCCGCCGTCGCGCTCGCCGTGCCGATCTGCGCCGCCCTCATGGCCACCTCCCCGGCCGAGAAGGAGGCCGAGCTCCGCGCGGCGGTCCCGGAAAAGGTACCCGCGATGTGATAGCACTTGTCCCGCGTCAACGTCGACGTGTGAACCCCAAACCCACGTTGCAGACTGCGGGAGGCGCAAGCCATGCTCCGATTGGGCCGCGTTCCGGGCGGCGAGGTTCGCTTGACGTTCGTCCTGCCGGCCGACGAGCCGCCCGGCCGAGTCAGCGTCGTCGGCGACTTCAACGACTGGCGGCCGGGCGTCCACGAGCTGCGCCGCCGCAGCAACGGCACCCGCTCGCTGGCCGTCACCGTCCCCGACGGCACTCCCGTCCGCTTCCGGTACCTCGCCGAGGGCGGCCACTGGAGCAACGAAACGGATCACCCTCGGGTCAGCCGGATCGGCGACGACAGCTTGATCATCGCCACGGTCTGACCACCACCCGAAGATGCGTTCGGCGTTGGCCCCCCGTACCGCCCGCGCGGTGCCGGGGGGCAGCGCGTCGACCCTGGCCAGGCGGCCCTTCATGTCGCCGACCTTGTGCGGGTAGTCCGAGCGGTACAGGACGTGCTCCGCGCATCACGAGCTAGCGCGTCTGCAGGCCCTCGAGCATCATCCGGGTTCCGGTGGCCAGCCAACGTTGGCGGAGCTCGATGGACATGGGGGTGGTGGCCGAGCGGCGCATGACGTCGAACATGATGGCCACCAGGGCCTGGCCGGCGATGTCGACGTCGATGTCGGGCCGGAGGAATCCTTTGTGGATCCCATTGTTGATGAGTCGGCTGGTGTAGGCCAGGAAACCGTCGAGCGCCACGGCCAGCCGGGCGGGGTCGGTCGCCTGGCGGTAGAGGAACCGGATGAGATGCGGGTGCTGGTCCTGCAGCGTGAACAGGCGCAGGTATATGCGTTGGATCTGCGCGCGGTGCTCGGCGAGGTTGCCGCTTGACTCCGGATCCTCCTCCAGAATCGTGTCGTTGATCCGGCGCACGGCCAGGTCGACGGCCTGGCTCACGATATCCTTCTTGTTCTTGAAGTACCGGTAGAACGTGCCGTGGCCGATGCCCAGATCGGTGGCGATGTCCGCGATGCCGGCCTCGTGGTAACCCCGCTCGGCGAACACCCGGGCGGCCGCCTCCAGGATCTGCTCTCGCCTCCCGTCACTCATCCGACGATCCCGCGCCGCGCCATCACGTGCTCGACCAGAGTGATCAGAAGCTGCTTCGCCGAGGCGCGCTCGCGGGCGTCGCACAGGACCAGCGGCACCGTGGCGGCGACGTCGAGCGCCTGCCGGACCTCGCCGACACTGTAGAGCTGCACGCCGTCGAAGCAGTTCACCCCGATGACGAATGGTATTTCGCGGCGCTCGAAGAAATCGATCGCGGCGAAGCTGTCGTCGAGCCTTCTGGTGTCGGCGAGCACGATGGCGCCGAGCGCGCCGCGGGACAGCTCGTCCCACATGAACCAGAACCGGTGCTGGCCGGGCGTGCCGAACAGGTACACCACGAGCTCGGGGTCGATGGTGATCCGACCGAAGTCCAGCGCCACCGTGGTGGTCGATTTCCGTTCCACGCCGGTGAGATCGTCGATGCCGAAGCTCGACTCGGTGATCACCTCCTCGGTGTGCAGCGGGTCGATCTCGCTGACCGCGCCGACCATCGTGGTCTTGCCGACGCCGAACCCGCCGGCGATCAGGATCTTGACCGTGACCGCCTGGAGCACGGCTTCCGACGCCTCAGAGGTTGCGGATGCCATCGAGCACCTTTTGCATCATGTCGAGGTCCGGGGCGGCCGGCTGCCAGCTCGACCGGAATATCAGGTACCGGCGCTCGATCAGATCACTGATCATCACCTTGATCACGCCCAGCGGCAGCGAAAGCCGCGCGGCCACCTCGGCGACCGACAGCGGGTAGGCGCACACCCGCAGCACGTCGGCGTACTCCGGCTCGACGAGCCGGGCGTGCGCGTCCGGGTCGATCGCCACCACGAGCGTGATCAGGTCGAGGTCGTACCGGGAGGGTCTGGTGCGGCCGCCGGTGACCGCGTACAGCGGCACCAGTGGTCCGGCCTCCTCGTCATACCATTCGTCGTCGGTGGTGTTCATCGGCCGTGTGGGTCGGTTCCCATGGTTCGCGGTGCGGACGACAGGCAGGCCCCCACCCTGGACACCAGCAGGTTCGTCTCGTAGGCAAGCATCCCCAGGTCCGCCTCCTCGGTGGCCAGCAACGCGATGCACGCGCCGAATCCCGCGGCGGTCACCAGCAGGAACGCGTGCTCCATCTCCACGACGGTCTGCCGGACGTCGCCGCCGCCGAAATGTCGCCCGGTTCCCTTGGCCAGGCTCTGGAATGCCGACGCCACGGCGGAAAGGTGCTCGGCGTCCGGAAGGGACATGTTCGCAGAACGGCCCAGCAGCAACCCGTCTGAGGAGAGCACGACCGCCCGGTCGGCGCCGGCCACGCCGTCGACAAGACCGTCCAGCAGCCAGTCCAGCTCGGTCACACCCGATCGCACCGTCATCCTCGCTCACCTTCGGTCGTCCGGGCCTGCCGGGTGCCCTGCTGGAACGCCGACATCGTGCGGCGCAACCGCTCGGATCTGTGCAGGTTCTCCTCGTCGCCGACGGGTTGGCGCTCTGCGGCCCGTGCGGGGTTCGACGGGGCGTCGGCGACCAGCTGGGGCGCCAGGTTCGCCTGCCGCTCGCGCCGGGGAAGCGGCGGCTTGACCGGCGCACCGGCCAGCGTGGCGGTGATGGTCGAACCGTCGGTGTGCGCCATGCTGTCCATAGTGGACGGAATCGGTTGCGCGACCGGCTCCGGGCCCGGTCGCCGCGTGGCTTCGGCGATCCGCGTGGCCGGAACGAGCACCACCGCGCGGGTGCCCCCGTAGTCGCCGTCCCGCAGGGAGATCTTGATCCCGTGCCGGGCGGCGAGCCGGGCCACCACGAACATACCGATTCTCGGCTCGTCCGACAGCGCCATCACGCCGAAGTCCGGCGGGTCTTGCAGCATCGCGTTCAGCTCGTCCATATGGGACGGTTCGATGCCGAGGCCCTGATCCTCGATCTCGATGACCACGCCCCGGCCGACCACGTTGCCCCGAACCTCCACTCTGGACTCCCGCGGGGAGAACGCGCAGCCGTTGTCGATCAGCTCGGCGAGCAGGTGCACCAGGTCGCCGACGGCCGCCCCGATGATCGACACCTCGGGCAGCTGGCTGGCGTTGACCCGGGTGTACTGCTCGGTCTCGGCGATCGCGCCGCGCACGACATCGCGCAGCGCCACCGGGTTGCGCCACTGCCGGCCGGGTTGCTCGCCGGCCATGATGATCAGGTTCTCGGCGTTGCGCCGGCTGCGGGTCGCCAGGTGGTCGAGCTGGAACAGGGTCTGCAGCTGGTCGGGATCGTCGACCGAGCGCTCGGCCTTGTCCAGCACCTTGAGCTGGCGGTGCACGATCGTCTGGCTGCGGCGCGCGATGTTCAGGAACACCGAGCGAACCCCCTGCCGGGTCTCCGCCTCCCGCACCGCCGCGGCGATCGCGGTGCGCTGCGCGTGGTTGAACGCGTCGGCGACCTGACCGACCTCGTCGCCGCCGAAGTCCAGCCGATCGACCTGCTTTTCCAAGTCGATCGGCTGGCCCGCCCGG
>NZ_DASZCQ010000035.1:0-10361 GCF_035942955.1 Actinophytocola sp.
GCCTTCGCCACACGCGAAGGCGGCCTTCAGGCCTGGTAGTACAACACGTAGTAAGCTGACCGCATGGAACAGGTCCCGGTCCGCGTGCTGAATCAGGACACAGCGGGTGTGCTTGCGCGGGTCGAGGGCGGTGAGACCATCGAGATCACCAGCCGCGGCAAGCCGATCGCCCGCATCGTGCCCGTCTACGATGGCGAGCTCGCCGACCTCGTGGCCGCGGGGCGCGTCACCCCGGCCACCATCAAAGGGCCGATTCCGATGCCGATGATCAAGGCGCCGCCGGGCGCCGACGCCGGCGAGCTGATCAGGCAGCTCCGTGACGAGGAGCGCTATTGATCTATCTCGACTCGAATGCGCTGGTAAAGCTGATCCGCGAAGAGGACGAGACACCCCAGCTGATCACGTGGCTCGGCATGCAGCCCGATGGTGAGTTTGTGTCATCGGCCTTGGTCGAGGTTGAAGTGCCGCGCGCCCTGCGGCGCAACCAACCGGAAGCCCTGGCCGGTGTCGCGGCAACGCTCAGACAGGTGTCCCGCGTGGAAATAGACGCACCGATCCGGGCCACCGCCGCCGCGTACATGGATCCACTTCTTCGTTCACTCGATGCCATCCACCTGGCGACCGCGGACCATCTCGTGGCCTCCGGAAAACATATAACTGCATTCGTCACCTATGACAAACGCCTGGCCGAAGCGGCTTCGGCGGCGGGATTGACCGTGGTTGCGCCTGGGACATAAGGGCGCTTTCTTCGAAATTGTTGAGCGGGCGGAAATGCCCTCTCGGCGGCGCGGCGCACCGGATGCCGGTGGCGGCTCGGCACTCGGTCCGGCGGTCAAGGGGACCCGCTTTGACCCCGTGCACCGAGGCCAGGTATCTTTGACGCTTGTGCCCGACCGACGTCGGGTCGCCTGGTGTGCCTGTCACGCCGACCGTTCCTCCGCAAACCCCGTGGGAACCAAGATTCGGTCCCCCGCGGCCGCCGTGAGCAGGGCGACACGCCCGACCTCGGGTTACGGCGGGGCCAGGGGGAATACAAGACCAACAGCGAAACGTTGAGAAGAAAGCCGGTCTATGCCCACGATCCAGCAGCTGGTCCGCAAGGGCCGCCAGGACAAGATCGCCAAGCAGAAGACTGCGGCTCTGAAGGGGAGCCCGCAGCGGCGCGGCGTGTGCACCCGCGTGTACACCACGACCCCCAAGAAGCCGAACTCCGCGCTGCGCAAGGTCGCCCGCGTGAAGCTGACCAGCGGCATCGAGGTCACGGCCTATATCCCGGGGGAGGGCCACAACCTGCAGGAGCACTCGATGGTGCTGGTCCGCGGCGGCCGGGTGAAGGACCTGCCCGGCGTGCGCTACAAGATCATCCGTGGCTCGCTGGACACCCAGGGCGTGAAGAACCGCAAGCAAGCCAGGAGCCGCTACGGCGCGAAGAAGGAGAAGAGCTGATGCCACGCAAGGGACCGGCCCCCAAGCGGCCGCTGATCTCCGACCCGGTGTACAGCTCCCCGCTGGTCACGCAGCTGATCAACAAGGTGCTGCTGAACGGCAAGCGTTCGGTCGCCGAGCGGATCGTCTACGGCGCGCTCGAGGGCGCGAGGGAGAAGACCGGCACCGACCCCGTCGTCACGCTCAAGCGGGCGCTGGACAACGTCAAGCCGACCATCGAGGTGAAGAGCCGCCGGGTCGGTGGCGCGACGTACCAGGTGCCGATCGAGGTGAAGGCGGGCCGCAGCACCACGCTGGCACTGCGCTGGCTGGTCAACTTCTCGCGGCAGCGCCGGGAGAAGACCATGGTCGAGCGGCTGATGAACGAGCTGCTCGACGCGAGCAACGGCCTCGGGGCGAGCGTGAAGCGCCGCGAGGACACCCACAAGATGGCGGAGTCCAACAAGGCCTTCGCCCACTACCGCTGGTGAACGGGCCGGCCCACCGGCCGGCCACGACGCTTTTGTGAGACAGGGGAACAGACCCGTGGCACGTGACGTGCTGAACGACCTGGCCAAGGTCCGCAACATCGGGATCATGGCCCACATCGACGCGGGCAAGACCACGACGACCGAGCGGATCCTGTTCTACACCGGGATCAACTACAAGATCGGCGAGGTGCACGAAGGCGCCGCGACGATGGACTGGATGGAGCAGGAGCAGGAGCGCGGCATCACGATCACGTCCGCCGCGACGACCTGCTTCTGGGATGGCCACCAGATCAACATCATCGACACGCCCGGCCACGTCGACTTCACCGTCGAGGTGGAGCGCTCGCTGCGGGTCCTCGACGGAGCCGTGGCGGTGTTCGACGGCAAGGAGGGCGTCGAGCCGCAGTCCGAGACGGTCTGGCGGCAGGCCTCCAAGTACGGCGTGCCCCGGATCTGCTTCGTCAACAAGATGGACAAGCTCGGCGCCGACTTCTACTTCACCGTGCGCACCATCACCGAGCGGCTCGGCGTCCGGCCGCTGCCCATCCAGCTGCCGATCGGCGAGGAGAGCGCCTTCGAGGGCGTCGTCGACCTCGTCGAGATGCGCGCGCTGACCTGGCACGGCGAGGTCCGCAAGGGCGAGGACTACACGGTCGAGGAGATCCCGGCCGAGCTGCTGGACAAGGCGCAGGAGTACCGCGAGAAGCTCGTCGAGGCGGTCGCCGAGGCCGACGACGAGCTGATGGAGCTCTACGTCTCCGGCGAGGAGCTGACCGTCGAGCAGATCAAGGCCGGCATCCGCAAGCTCACCATCGCCGGTGAGGCCTACCCGGTGCTGTGCGGCTCGGCGTTCAAGAACAAGGGCGTGCAGCCGATGCTGGACGCGGTCATCGACTACCTGCCGTCCCCGCAGGACGTGCCGGCCGTCGAGGGCCTGCTGCCCGACGGCGTCACCACGGCCACCCGCCGGCCGAGCACCGACGAGCCGTTCTCCGCGCTGGCCTACAAGATCGCCGCGCACCCGTTCTTCGGCAAGCTGACCTACGTCCGGGTGTACTCCGGCAAGGTCAACCCCGGCGCCCAGGTGATCAACTCCACCAAGGAGCGCAAGGAGCGCATCGGGAAGCTGTTCCAGATGCACGCCAACAAGGAGAACCCGGTCGACGAGGCCAGGGCCGGCCACATCTACGCGATGATCGGCCTGAAGGAGACCACCACCGGCGACACGCTGTGCGATCCGCAGAACCCGATCGTGCTGGAGTCGATGACCTTCCCGGAGCCGGTGATCTCGGTCGCCATCGAGCCGAAGACCAAGGCCGACCAGGACAAGCTGTCCACCGCCATCCAGAAGCTGGCCGAGGAGGACCCGACGTTCCGGGTCAGCCTCAACGAGGACACCGGCCAGACGATCATCGAGGGCATGGGCGAGCTGCACCTCGACATCCTGGTCGACCGGATGCGGCGCGAGTTCAAGGTCGAGGCCAACATCGGCAAGCCGCAGGTGTCCTACCGCGAGACGATCCGCAGGACCGTCGAGAAGTTCGAGTACGTCCACAAGAAGCAGACGGGCGGCTCTGGCCAGTACGCGAAGGTCATCATCAAGCTGGAGCCGCTGCCCAGCCTGGACGGCGCGCTGTACGAGTTCGAGAACAAGGTCACCGGCGGCCGCGTGCCCAAGGAGTACATCCCGTCGGTGGACGCCGGTTGCCAGGACGCCATGCAGTACGGCGTGCTGGCCGGCTACCCGTTGGTCGGGATCAAGGTGACGCTGCTCGACGGCGCCTACCACGAGGTCGACTCCTCCGAGATGGCGTTCAAGATCGCCGGTTCGATGGCGCTCAAGGACGCCGCGCGGCAGTCGTCCCCGGTCCTGCTCGAGCCGATGATGGCGGTCGAGGTGACCACGCCCGAGGACTACATGGGTGATGTCATCGGCGATCTGAACTCCCGCCGTGGCCACATCCAGGCCATGGAGGAGCGCAGCGGCATCCGCGTCGTGCGGGCGCTCGTGCCGCTGTCGGAGATGTTCGGGTATGTCGGCGACCTGCGGTCGAGGACCCAGGGTAGGGCGAACTACTCGATGCAGTTCGACTCATACGCGGAGGTTCCGGCGAACGTCGCGAAGGAGATCATCGCGAAGGCGACGGGCGAGTAATAGCAGACCGGTGCGGAGCCGGGCGAGGCCTCCCTCTATGGTTCCGCACTACCGAACCTGACAACGCGGTCGGCCACGGCAGCGTAGAAGATCAAGTCCAGGAGGACGAAGAAAAGTGGCGAAGGCGAAGTTCGAGCGGACCAAGCCGCACGTCAACATCGGGACCATCGGTCACATCGACCACGGCAAGACGACGCTGACCGCGGCGATCACGAAGGTCCTGCATGACAAGCACCCCGAGCTGAACCCCTTCACGCCGTTCGACGAGATCGACAAGGCGCCGGAGGAGAAGGCGCGCGGCATCACCATCTCCATCGCGCACGTCGAGTACCAGACCGAGAAGCGGCACTACGCGCACGTGGACTGCCCCGGTCACGCCGACTACATCAAGAACATGATCACCGGTGCGGCGCAGATGGACGGCGCCATCCTCGTGGTCGCGGCGACCGACGGCCCGATGCCGCAGACCCGCGAGCACGTGCTGCTGGCCCGCCAGGTCGGCGTGCCGTACATCGTGGTGGCCCTGAACAAGGCCGACATGGTGGACGACGAGGAGATCCTCGAGCTGGTCGAGCTGGAGGTCCGGGAGCTGCTGTCCAGCCAGGAGTTCCCCGGCGACGACGTGCCGGTCGTGCGGGTGTCGGCGCTCAAGGCGCTCGAGGGCGACGCGGAGTGGGGCAACAAGTTGATGGAGCTGCTCGACGCGGTCGACGAGAACGTGCCGGAGCCGGTGCGTGAGGTCGACAAGCCGTTCCTCATGCCGATCGAGGACGTCTTCACCATCACCGGCCGCGGCACCGTGGTGACCGGCCGCGTGGAGCGGGGCGTCATCAAGGTCAACGAGGAGGTGGAGATCGTCGGCATTCGGGACAAGTCCCAGAAGACGGTCGTCACCGGCGTCGAGATGTTCCGCAAGCTCCTCGACCAGGGCCAGGCCGGCGACAACGTGGGCCTGCTGCTGCGGGGCATCAAGCGCGAGGAGGTGGAGCGCGGCCAGGTCGTCGTGAAGCCGGGCTCGACCACCCCGCACGTGGAGTTCGAGGCCAACGTCGTCATCCTGTCCAAGGACGAGGGTGGCCGGCACACGCCGTTCTTCAACAACTACCGTCCGCAGTTCTACTTCCGGACCACGGACGTGACCGGCGTCGTGACGCTGCCCGAGGGCACCGAGATGGTCATGCCCGGCGACACCACCGAGATGAAGGTCGACCTCATCCAGCCCATCGCCATGGAGGAGGGCCTGCGGTTCGCCATCCGCGAGGGTGGCCGCACCGTCGGCGCCGGCCGCGTCACCAAGATCATCAAGTAGGTACCCCCAGTTTGGGAGGCCGCACCTGCGTGTGGCATCCTTGACAGGTTGCTCGTCGTGGACGGTCATGCGATCGGCCATGCTCGAGCGGGCTCGCGGTACTCACACCACTGAGCCACTTATGACCACTCCCTAGAGGACAGAAGTCCAAGGGGCCGGTCTGTGCGTAGGGGCGCGACACACCCGACCGCGTGGACCGGAAAGCGGCACTCGAAGAAGGACGGCAAGCCACCATGGCGGGACAGAAGATCCGCATCCGGCTCAAGGCCTACGACCACGAGGCGATCGACGCGTCCGCGCGCAAGATCGTCGAGACCGTGACGCGCACCGGCGCTCGGGTCGTCGGGCCGGTGCCGCTGCCCACGGAGAAGAACGTCTACTGCGTCATCCGCTCGCCGCACAAGTACAAGGACTCGCGCGAGCACTTCGAGATGCGCACGCACAAGCGCCTGATCGACATCCTCGACCCGACGCCGAAGACGGTCGACGCGCTGATGCGCATCGACCTCCCGGCCAGCGTCGACGTCAACATCCAGTGAGGCCTGACTACTCATGTCTGACCGGCAGATGAAAGGGATCCTGGGCACCAAGCTCGGGATGACCCAGGTCTTCGACGAGAACAACCGGATCGTCCCGGTGACGGTCGTCAAGGCCGGCCCCAACGTGGTCACCCAGATCCGCACCCCGGACAACGACGGCTACGCCGCCGTGCAGCTGGCCTTCGGCGCGATCGATCCACGCAAGGTCAACAAGCCGAGGACCGGGCACTTCGCCAAGGCCAAGGTGACGCCCCGGCGCTACCTGGCCGAGCTGCGCACCACCGACGCCGGCGAGTACGAGGTCGGCCAGGAGATCAACGCCGACGTGTTCGAGGCCGGCGCCGTGATCGACGTGACCGGGACCAGCAAGGGCAAGGGCACCGCCGGCGTGATGAAGCGGCACGGCTTCCGCGGCCTCGGTGCCAGCCACGGCACCCAGCGCAAGCACCGCAGCCCCGGCTCGATCGGCGGCTGCGCCACGCCGGGCCGGGTGTTCAAGGGGCTGCGGATGGCCGGCCGGATGGGGCACGTGCGGGTCACCACGCAGAACCTGACCGTGCACCGGGTGGACGCCGACTCGGGCCTGATCCTGATCAAGGGCGCGGTGCCCGGTCCCAAGGGCGGCTTGGTCTTTCTCAAGACCGCCGCGAAGGGTGGTGCGACCGAATGACCAGCGTCGAGCTGAAGTCGCCGGAGGGCACGACCGAGGGCACCATCGAGCTGCCCGCCGAGATCTTCGACGCGCAGGCCAACATCGCGCTGATGCACCAGGTCGTCGTGGCGCAGCTGGCCGCGGCCCGGCAGGGCACGCACGACACCAAGACCCGCGGCGAGGTCCGCGGCGGCGGCAAGAAGCCGTACCGGCAGAAGGGCACCGGCCGCGCCCGGCAGGGCTCGACCCGTGCGCCGCAGTTCGCCGGCGGTGGCGTCGTGCACGGCCCCACGCCGCGCGACTACAGCCAGCGGACGCCCAAGAAGATGAAGGCCGCCGCGCTGCGCGGGGCGCTGTCCGACCGGGCCCGCGCCGGCCAGGTGCACGTGATCACCGGGCTGGTCGACGGCGACACCCCGTCCACCAAGACCGCCCGCAAGGCGCTCGAGGCGGTCAGCTCGGCCAAGCGCCTGCTGGTCGTGCTCAACCGCGACGAGGAGATCAACTGGCTTTCGGCCAGGAACCTGCCGAACGTGCACCTGATCGAGCCGGGCCAGCTCAACACCTACGACGTGCTGGTCAACGACGACGTGGTGTTCACAAAGGACGCGCTGGACGTGTTCCTCGCCGGCCCCAAGGGCGGGGCCACGGCCGTCGCCGTGGTGGCCGCCCCGGCCAAGAAAGCCGAGGGAACCGCCAAGGAGACCAAGGCTTCGGACGCCGAGGAAGCCAAGCCGGCCAAGGAAACCAAGGCAAAGGCCGAGTCCGGGGAAGCCAAGAAGGTCGAGGACGCCGAGACCGTCGACTTCGGACCGGGCAGCCACGCCCCGCTGGAGGACGGCTCGCAGCCCGAGGGCTTCCCGATCAAGGGCAACCTCAGCTCGAAGCTGTACCACGTGCCGGGTAGCTCGCACTACAACCGGACGACCGCCGAGGTGTGGTTCGCGTCCGAAGAGGACGCCGAGAACGCCGGCTTCCAGCTGCCGCCGTCGCAGCGGAAGGCGAAGGAGGAGAAGGAATGATCCCCGACCCTCGCGACGTGCTGCTCGCGCCGGTGATCTCCGAGAAGTCCTACGGGCTGCTCGAGGAGAACAAGTACACCTTCGTGGTCGCCCCGAACGCCAACAAGACCCAGATCAAGATCGCGGTCGAGCAGGTCTTCGGCGTGCGGGTGGTGAGCGTGAACACGCTGAACCGGCAGGGCAAGCGCAAGCGCACCCGCACCGGGTACGGCAAGCGCAAGGACACCAAGCGGGCAATCGTGACGCTGTCGCCCGAGAGCAAGCCGATCGAGATCTTCGGCGGACCGGCCGCGTAAGGGGAAGCAGGCAAAGTGATTACGCGGCAATCAGGGCGACCACCGAGCGCGGCTGTACTTAACGCGAAGCGCAAGGCCGCGAAGGAGAACTGAGCAGACAATGGGCATTCGCAAGTACAAGCCGACGACGCCGGGCCGGCGCGGCGCCAGCGTCTCCGACTTCGCCGAGATCACCCGGTCGCACCCGGAGAAGTCGCTGGTTCGCCCGCTGCACGGCAAGGGCGGCCGCAACGTGCACGGCAAGATCACCACGCGGCACAAGGGCGGCGGTCACAAGCGGGCCTACCGGATCATCGACTTCCGGCGGCACGACAAGGACGGCGTGCCGGCCAAGGTCGCGCACATCGAGTACGACCCGAACCGCACCGCCCGGATCGCGCTGCTGCACTACGCCGACGGCGAGAAGCGCTACATCATCGCGCCGGACAAGCTCAAGCAGGGCGACCGGATCGAGAACGGCCCGCGGGCCGACATCAAGCCGGGCAACAACCTGCCGCTGCGCAACATCCCGGTCGGCACGGTGATCCACGCGATCGAGCTGCGGCCCGGCGGCGGCGCCAAGATCGCCCGCTCGGCCGGGGCCAGCGTGCAGCTGGTCGCCAAGGAGGGCCCGTACGCGCAGCTGCGCATGCCGTCCGGCGAGATCCGTAACGTGGACGTGCGCTGCCGCGCCACGGTCGGCGAGGTCGGCAACGCCGAGCAGGCCAACATCAACTGGGGCAAGGCGGGCCGGATGCGGTGGAAGGGCCGGCGCCCGACCGTCCGCGGAGTGGCCATGAACCCGGTCGACCACCCGCACGGTGGCGGTGAGGGCAAGACCTCCGGTGGCCGGCACCCGGTCAACCCGAAGGGCAAGCCCGAGGGCCGCACCCGCCGCAAGGGCAAGCCGAGCGACCGCATGATCGTCCGCCGCCGGCGTACCGGCAAGAAGCGCTAGAGAGCAGGAGGGAGTTAAGACATGCCGCGTAGCTTGAAGAAGGGCCCGTTCGTCGACGACCACCTGCTCAAGAAGGTGGACGCGCTCAACGAGTCCGGCAAGAAGACCGTGATCAAGACCTGGTCCCGCCGGTCCACGATCATCCCGGACATGCTCGGCCACACCATCGCGGTGCACGACGGCCGCAAGCACGTTCCGGTCTACATCACCGAGTCCATGGTCGGGCACAAGCTGGGCGAGTTCGCCCCCACCCGCACCTTCCGTGGACACGTCAAGGACGACCGCAAGGCGCGCAGGCGCTGAGGCCGAGAGGAACGCAAGTGATCGCGCGGCAGTCAAGGCGAACACCGGGCGCGGCCGTACTTAACGTGAAGCGCAAAGCCGCGGACCAGGACAGAGGAGATAAGCGATGAGTGCCCCTAACGCAGCGGCGCAGCGGGAAGAGCTTCCGCGCGCCATTGCTCGGGCTCGCTATGTCCGAGCCACGCCGATGAAGGTGCGCCGGGTCGTCGACCTGATCCGAGGCCACAGTGCCGCCGAGGCCCTGGCGATCCTGCAGTTCGCGCCGCAGGCGGCGAGCGAGCCGGTGGCCAAGGTGCTCGCCAGCGCCATGGCCAACGCGGAGAACAACCTCGACCTCGACCCCGAGACGCTCTGGATCAGCAAGGCGTACGTGGACGAGGGTCCGACGCTCAAGCGGTTCCGGCCGCGCGCGCAGGGGCGTGCGTACCGGATCCGCAAGCGCACCAGCCACATCACCATCGAGGTCGAGTCGCTGATCGACACGAGGAAGAAGGCCGCCAAGCCCGGCCGCACTGCGAAGAGGGGTGCCCGCTAGTGGGTCAGAAGATCAACCCGCACGGCTTCCGGCTGGGGATCACCACCGACTGGAAGTCCCGCTGGTATGCCGACAAGCAGTACGCCGAGTACGTGGCCGAGGACGTCAAGATCCGCCGGCTGCTGGCCAAGGGCATGGAGCGGGCCGGCATCTCCAAGGTGGAGATCGAGCGCACCCGGGACCGGGTGCGGGTCGACATCCACACCGCGCGGCCCGGCATCGTGATCGGCCGGCGGGGCGCCGAGGCCGACCGGATCCGGGGCGAGCTGGAGAAGCTGACCAAGAAGCAGGTGCAGCTGAACATCCTCGAGGTGAAGAACCCCGAGGCGGACGCCCAGCTGGTGGCCCAGGTGACCGCCGAGCAGCTGTCCAACCGGGTCTCGTTCCGCCGCGCCATGCGCAAGGCCATCCAGTCGGCCATGCGCTCGCCGCAGGTCAAGGGCATCCGGGTGCAGTGCAGCGGCCGACTAGGCGGCGCCGAGATGTCCCGCTCCGAGCACTACCGCGAGGGCCGGGTGCCGCTGCACACGCTGCGCGCCGACATCGACTACGGCTTCTTCGAGGCCCGCACCACCTTCGGCCGGATCGGCGTGAAGGTGTGGATCTTCAAGGGCGACGTGGTCGGCGGCCGCCGCGAGCGGGATGCCGCCGCGCACGCCCAGGAGCAGCGCTCGCCGCGCCGCGAGCGCGGTGAGCG
>NZ_DASZCQ010000036.1:0-11256 GCF_035942955.1 Actinophytocola sp.
CCCGAAGGCGTGCTCTGAACGGCGTCCGCGCCGCGCGGCGCGGACGCCGTTCAGAGCACGCCTTCGGGCCGGGTGGTGATTGCGCCGCACCGTGCTCCTGTCCACCACTCCCCGATGACGACGCGTCACACCTCCCCTTCCGTTATGCGGAAAGGTGGGTAGTCACCGGCGGCGGGGGCACGGAGTCTCGGTTGACCAGGCCGGACCGGGACAGGAGTACGCGATGACGTCAAGCCGGAGGTCCTTTCTCACCCGCTCCGCGGTCACCGTGGCCGCCGCGGCCGCGGGTCCGTCGCTGCTGGCCGCGTGCGGGTCGGATGCGACGGCCGGGGGGCGGGGCGGGGAGCGCGCGACGTTTCTGAGCTACCTGCCGCTGGAGACGTTGTCGCTGGCGCCGGAGCTGCTCGCGGTGGTCGGGGGGCATTTTGCCAATCATGGGCTGGAGGTTGAGCTGCAGCCGGTGAAGGGGTCGCCGCAGGCCATGCAGACGCTGCTGGCCGGCAGCGGGCCGGTGACCCGGCTCGGGCAGATCGACGTGATGACGGCGGTCGCCGACTCCAACCAGCCGCTGGTCAATATTGGCACGCTGACCCGCGGGTCGTCGCTGCGGTTCGTGTACAGCAAGAAGAATCATCCGTTGGAGAAACCGGAGGACTTTCTCGGCCAGACGATGGGTGTGCCGTCCGAGGGTGGGACCAGCGACAAGGTGGTCTCGCTGGTGATGGCCAACGCGAAGCTGGATCCCAGGCAGGTCAAGCGCCAGGTCGTCGGGTTGACGCCGGGGACGTTCAACCTGGTTCAGCAGGGCCGGCTGGTCGGCTACGTGGTCAGCATCGACACCGCCAACGTGGTGACCGCGCAGCACGAGGACGCGGGGGTGTTCGACCCCGGGGTGATCGTGCGGTCGGACTCGCAGGTGTTCGTGGCGACCAGGGACGGGATTCGGCAGAATCCCGGGGTTCTCAGGGCGTTCCTGGCCGGGATCAAGGATGCGCTGGCGGCGATGGTGGCCGACGAGTCGTTCGACGAGACCATCAAGCGGTTGCGCGCCAAGTACTCCTTCGCCGCGCTCGACGACGACAAGGTGGCAAGGGACAGCCTGATCACCATGCGCGACCTGTGGACCGGCGGCGACGCGAGCAAGCCGCTGCTGGTCACCGACGAGGCCGCGTGGGTTGCCGGATACGACGAGCTCACCGCGGCCGGGGTGGCCAAGCCGGGTGGGAACGCCGCCTCCTGGATCGACAACAGCCTGCTGCCCACGCGGGGAGCCTGACGTGTCCACTCCCGACACGCTCGCCCCCGAGGTGCACGCCGGGGCCGGCTCGACGACCAAGCTCGAGCTGATCGGGATCGGCAAGGAGTTCCGGACCAGGCGGGCGCGCACCCGGGCGCTGGCCGACATCGACCTGACGATCGACGACGGCGAGTTCGTGTCGGTGATCGGGCGGTCGGGGTGCGGGAAGACCACGCTGCTGCGCATGCTGGCCGGGCTGCTCAGCCCGTCGGCCGGGCGGATCCTGGTCGAGGGCCGGACGTTGTGGCACGGGTCCACAGTGGACTCATCGGTGGTGTCCCAGCTGGGTGTGGTGTTCCAGGACCCGAACCTGTTCCCCTGGTACTCGGTGGCGGAGAACATCGCGCTGCCGCTGCGGTTGCGCGGGCAGGGCAAGCGGCAGCGGCGGGACCGGGCGCACGAGCTGGCCGAGCTGGTCGGCCTCGCCGGGTTCGAGCGGTCCTACCCGCGGGAGCTGTCCGGGGGCATGCGGCAGCGGGTCGCGATCGCCCGCGCGCTGGCCATCCGGCCGAAGCTGCTGCTGATGGACGAGCCGTTCGGGGCGCTGGACGCACTCACCCGGGAACGGATGAACCTCGAGCTGCAGCGGATCGCGTTGGCGGCGAACGCGACCGTCGTGTTCGTCACGCACGACATCACCGAGGCGGTGTTCCTCGGTGACCGGGTCGTGCACCTGACCCCGCGGCCGGGCCGGATCCGCGAGGTCAGAACCGTGGACTTCGAACGCCCGCGCGGCATCGACGTGCAGACCGAGCCGGAGTTCGGCGCGATCGTCCGCGAGCTGCGCCACGGGCTGCAGGACGGGGAGGAGTAACACATGTCGCGCAAGCTGCTCCCCTGGGTCAGCACCCCGCTGATCCTGGTGGCGTTCGTGTTCCTGTGGGACGTGTTCGTCCGCGTCAACGACATCTCCGAGCTGGTGCTGCCGCGCCCGGTGACCGTGTACCACAGCCTGGTCGAGGTGATCAGGACGCCGGAGACCTGGAACCACGCCTGGATCACCGCGACCGAGACCATCGGCGGGTTCCTGATCGCCCTGGTGTGCGGGGTCGCGGTCGGCGTCGTGCTCGGCAAGGTGCCGTGGATGGAGCGCGGGCTGCGGCCGCTGATCGTGGCCTCCCAGGTGGTGCCCAAGGTGGCGCTGGTGCCGCTGTTCGTGATCTGGTTCGGCTTCGGGATGACCTCGAAGGTGATCATGTCGGCGATGCTGGCGTTCTTCCCGATCATGCTCAATGTCCAGTTGGGAGTCCGCTCCGTGGAGGCCGGCCAGCGCGACGTGATGCGCAGCCTGAACGCCAGCCGGTGGCAGACTTTCCAGCACCTGGAGCTGAAGAGCACGCTGCCGTACGTGTTCGCCGGCATGGAGGTCGGCATCGTGTTCGCGATCATCGGCACGATCGTCGGCGAGTACCTCGGCGGCAGCGAGGGCCTCGGCTACCTCGTCGTGCGCACGCTCAACGACCTCGACGCGCCCGCGCTGTTCGCGGTGATCATCCTGCTGTCCGCGCTCGGCCTGCTGCTGTACTTCGTCGTCAACGGGCTCAAACGGTTCGTCATCCCGTGGCACGAGTCGGTCTACAGCCAGCTGGACGTGAACCGGTGAGTGAGCGGAGCTTGCGGAGCGAACCAAACAATACTCCTGCGTCTCCGAGGAACGAGGAGACGCAGGCTTGGCGGAGCTTGCGGAGCGAACCATTGAGTACTGCTGGCATGAACCTGCGCAGCAACTTCCCGGTCGGCAGCACCCGGTGGGCCACGCGGCGGGCGCAGTGGCTCGCGCTCGGACTGTCCGATGCGGACCTGACCAAGCCGAAGATCGCGGTGGTGAACTCCTCGTCCGGGCTCGCCCCGTGCTTCAGCCACCTCGACCCGATCGCGGCCGCGGTCAGGGAGTCCATCGCGGCCGCGGGCGGCGTGGGGTTCGAGATCCGGACCGTTGCGCCGACCGACTTCATCATGAGCGCCGGCGCCGGCGGCGGCTACGTGCTGTCCAGCCGGGACCTCGTGGCCAAGGACATCGAGGCGGTGGTCGAGGGCGCGCAGCTGGACGGCATGGTCTGCCTCGCCTCGTGCGACAAGACCACGCCGGGCCAGCTGATGGCGGCGGCGCGGGTGGACGTGCCGACGCTGATCGTCGCCTGCGGCTACCAGAGCTGCGGCCGGCTCGACAGCGGCGAGCGGGTCGACATCGAGGAGGTCTTCCTGCGGGCGAGCCAGGTCAGGTCCGGCGGGATCACCGTGGACGCGCTGTGCGACCTCAGCGAGCGGGCGATCACCGGGCCGGGGGTGTGCACCGGGATGGGCACCGCGAACTCGATGCACATCGTCGCCGAGGCGCTCGGCATGACGCTGCCGGGCACCACCCCGGTGCGGGCGAACAGCGCGCCGATGTGGGACGCGGTCCGGGCCAGCGGTGCGGCGATCATGGACGCGGTGCTCGCCGACCGCCGGCCGCGCACGATCCTGACCCCGGCGGCGTTCGCCAACGCGGTCATGGCGGTGCTGGCGATCAGCGGCTCGATCAACACGGTCAAGCACCTGCAGGCGATCGCCCGCGAGGCGGGCACGGACACCGACGTGTACCGGCTGTTCGAGTCCTATGCGGACACGATCCGGCCGCTGTCGGCGGTGCGCCCCAACGGGGACGACACCATCGAGGAGTTCGAAGACGCCGGCGGCGCGGCCGCGGTGCTCAAGCAGCTCGGCGACCACGTGCACGGCGAGGCGGTCACCGTGACCGGGGAGACGGTGGCGCGGCGGGTGGCGCGCGCGATCGTCAAGGACGAGGCGGTGATCCGGCCGCTGAGCCACCCGCGCGGCGATCACCCGACGGTCGTGGTGATCCGCGGCTCGCTCGCGCCCGAGTCGGCGATCGTGAAGCTGTCGGTCACCGAGAGCCGGGCGCGCACCTTCGCCGGTCCGGCCCGGGTGTTCGAGGACGCGGCCGCGGCGATCGCCGGGATCGAGGGCGGGGCGGTCCGGCCGGGCGACGTGCTCGTCCTGCGTGGACTGGGCTGGATCGGCACGCCGGGCATGGGCATGGCCTCGCAACCGGTCTTCGCGCTCGACGCGGTGGGCCTGACCGAGCGGGTGGCCGTGGTGACCGACGGGCAACTGTCCGGTTTGGTCAACCGGGGAATCGTCGTCGGCGAGGTGCGGCCCGAGGGCGCGCTGCCGGGGCCGCTCGCGGTGGTGGCCGACGGCGACCGGATCTCCATCGACCTCGACGCCCGCCGGGTGGACCTGTTGGTCGATCCCGCCGAGCTGGACCGGCGCCGGACCGTCCGGGAGAGCTGATGCCGCACCCGCTCACCGAGCTCAAGGTCAACACCGTCGTCAAGCCGGCCGGCGACCCCACAGAGCGGCTCGGCGCCGACATCTGCGTGGTGGGGGCCGGGATCTCCGGGCTGTCGGCCGCCGTGGCGGCCCGCCGGCTCGGCCGGTCGGTCGTGCTCGCCGACGCCCTGCCGGTCCTGGGTGGACAGTGCGTGAACTCGCTCATCGGGCTGTTCTGCGGGGTGTACGGCAACGGGCCGGAGTTCCGGCAGCTCACGCACGGGATCTTCGACCCGATGTTCGCCGACCTGAGCCGTACGGGCGACATCCACTTCAACGTCAACCACACGATCACCGTCGCCTACGACGAGGTGGTGCTGAGCCGGTGGATCGAGAACCTGGTGCAGGAGCTGGGAATCCAGGTCGTCCTCGGGGCATCGGTGCTGTCCGTCGACGGCGCCGACGGGCAGCTGGCCGCCGTCACGTTCGCCACCCGGCACGGGCCGGTGCGGGTGCGGGCCGGCGGGTTCGTCGACGCCAGCGGCGACGCGGCGCTGACCTGGGAGGCCGGCCTGCCCTGCCGCGTCCCGGAGCGCACCATCTACGGCTCGCAGCAGATCCGGCTGGAGAACCTGCGCGAGGAGTTCAAGCCGGAGCCCGACGAGCTGGTCGCCCGGATCGAGGAGAAGGCGGCCGAGTACGGGTTGGTCCGGCACGACGGGCTGGCGTTCTTCTTCCCCGGCCGGAACACCGCGGTGCTGAACATGACGCACGTCGAGGCGCCGCTCGGCGCGGTGCGGGCGGCACGGGCCCAGCTGGCGGGGCGGGCCCAGGCCGACCGCGTCGTGGCGTTCCTGCGCGCGGAGTTCCCGAAGGCGTTCGGGGAGGCGAAGGTGCGCAGCTACGGCCTTCCCGGCCGCCGGCAGACCCGCTGGATCGCCGGCGTGCACCAGCTGAGCACCGACGAGGTCCGGTCCGGGCACCGGTTCGCCGACGCGGTCGCCCGCACGGCCTGGCCCATCGAGCTGCACGACCGGGCCGAGGGGTACGTGTGGGAGACCTACGACGCCGACCACGTGCACTACGTCCCGCTGCGCAGCCTGATCCCGCGGGGCGCGCACAACCTGGTCGCGGCCGGCCGGTGCGTGGACGGCGACGCGGCCGCGCTGTCCAGCGTCCGGGTGATGGGGCCGTGCGCGGCCATGGGATTCGGTGCGGCGCATGCGCTCGACCTCGCCGGCGGTGGCAGCGTGCAGGAGATCGACCCGGCCGCCCTGCGCGAGCGCGTGCGCGAGAATGTCGAAGGCTGAGGATGTCCACATGCGACTGAACGACGACGAGAAGGCGATGCTCGACGGCGCCGAGGGTCCGGCGGTCGCCGCCGCGATGGATCTCCTCGTGCGGTACGGGGAGGCGCTGGGCGCGGACCGGCTCTGCGACACCCGCAACGTCGCCGGGACGATGACGCAGCCGTCGCCGGTGAAGGCCTCGCTGGTCCGCGCGGGCGGCTGGGCAAAGGCATACGCGGTGCTCAACCTGGACAGCGACGGCGACTTCGAGATCCCGCACATGCGGGTGCCGACCTGCCAGTTGCAGCAGGGGTTCGGCGACGACGCGCTCGGGCTGACGCCGTACCCGCCGGCCATGATCGAGCTGCAGTCGGACGCCGAGTCCTTCTACGGCAACCACGGCGTCACGATCCTCGCCACCTGCACGCCGTACCAGGTGGGCAACCTGCCGGTGCGCGGCGAGCACTGCGCGTGGATGGAGTCCTCCGCGGTGGTCTACGCCAACTCGGTGCTCGGCGCCAGGACCAACTGCGAGGGCACGGCCTCCACCGGCGCCGCCGGCCTGACGGGTAAGATTCCCTGCTGGGGCAACCATCTCAGCGAGAACCGGCACGGCACGCACCTGATCGAGGCGGCGGTGCCGGTGGACGGGTTCCTGGAGTGGGGCATGTTCGGCTACTTCGTCGGCGAGACCGTCCAGGAGAGCCGGCCGGTGGTGACCGGGGACCTGCACCGACCGGATCTGGCCGACCTCAAGCACTTCGGGGCGGCGACCGCGTCGTCCGGCGGCGTGGAGCTGTACCACGTTCCCGGTCTCACCCCGGAGGCGCCGACGCTCGACGCGGCGTTCGGCGGGCGGGCGTGGCCGGAGCCGATCCGCTACGGCCGGCGCGAGCGCCGCGCGGTGTACGAAACGCTGAACGCGCAAGGGGATCGCACCGACGTCGACTTCGTCCTGCTCGGCTGCCCGCACGCGTCGCTCGACCAGATCGCCGCCGCGGCAAGGATGTTGGCCGGCCGGACGCTGTACCCCGGCACCGAGCTGTGGATCATGACGCCCCGCGCGCTGCGTACCGTCGCCGACCGCAACGGCTACACCGAGATCATCACCCGGGCCGGCGGCCGGGTGCTGACCGACTCCTGCCCGGCGATGTCGAAAGCCGCGCCGCCCGGCACCCGGGTGTTCGCAACGGACTCGGCCAAGCAGGCCCACTACCTGCCGGCGATCCTGGGGATCGAGGCCTGGTTCGGCTCGCTCGAGGACTGCGTCGACGCGGCCGTCACCGGACGGTGGCGCGGAGGACTGCGGTGACGATCACGCTCACCGGCCGCGGGATCGTGCCCGGCCGGGCCACCGGCGAGGCTCTGGTCTCTCACGAGACCATCTCCGGTTGGGGCGGCATCGACCCCGAGTCCGGCACCATCATCGAGCGCCGGCACGAGCTCTACGGCGTCCGCTTCACCGGCAAGGTCCTGGTCTTCCCCGGCGCCAAGGGATCCTCCGGCTGGTCCGGCTTCTTCCAGGCCACCCGCCTACTCGGCACCGCTCCCCTTGCGATGGTCTTCACCACCCTGTCCACCAAGTCCGCCCTCGGCGCCGTCGTCACCCGCGTCCCCACCATCACCGACCTCGACCGCGACCCGGTCACCCTCATCCACACCGGCGACCGCGTCACCGTCGACGCCGACCGCGGAATCGTGACCGTCACGCCAACCCACGTGTAACGCTTTCCGGCCGATCCATCTCGAGCGCTCCGCGTGGCTGCGGAAACTGCTGTCCTGACCCGGATCCGGGTCAGGCGGCCCTGCGGTCGGTCTCCTCGGTGAGGGGTACCGGGGTGACGGCCGGCTTGGCGGGACGGCCGAGGAGGAACAGCGCGGCGAGGATGCCGGCCGCGGCGAACGTGATCGCGACGCCGTAGGCGTACTGGAAGCCCGTGGTCATGGCGGTGAGCGGGTCCGGGCCGGCGGCCTCGGAGGCGGCGACCGTGGCGAGGACGGCGATGCCGAGGGCGCCGCCGATGTGGAAGGTGGCGTTGGAGACGCCGGAGGCGAGGCCGGAGTCGCGCTCGGGCACACCGGCAAGCGCGGCGATGTTGCCGGCGACGAAACCGGCGCCCAGCCCCGGGCCGAACAGCAGCACGCCGAGCAGGATGTCGCTGACGAAGGAGCCGTTCGCGTCGATCCGGGTGAAGGTCAGGCAGCTCGCGGCGATCAGCAGCAGTGCCACGATGGCGACGGGCCGCGGGCCGAACCGCAGCCCAAGCCGACCGCCGGCGAGCATCGAGCCGACGATCGTCAGCACCGTCATGACCGAGAAGATCAGTCCGAACTGGACGGCCGAGTAGCCGAGAACCACCTGCGCGTACTGCGTCAGGATGAAACCCATCCCGCCGCTCACCGCCATGCCGACGACGACCAGGACCAGGTTGCCACCCACGAAACCCTTGGAGCGCAGGTAGTGCAGCGGCATCAGCGGCGCGCTGGAGCGCCACTCGATGAGAACGAACACCGCCACCAGCACCACCACGGACACCAGCAGCCAGACCGTGCGCGCGCCGAGCCAGCCGACCTCCGGCGCGTCGGTAATGGCCCAGACCAGCAGCACCAGGGCCACCGTGCTGGTGAGCGCGCCGGCCACGTCGAGCGTGCGGGCCCGGTTCCGGTCGTAGCTTTCCCGCAGCAGGACCGGGCTCAGCGCGACCACGAGCACCGCGACCGGCACGTTGATGAAGAAGATCCAGCTCCAGCCCAGCCCCTGGGTGATCGGGCCGCCGAGCAGCGAGCCGACCGTGCCGCCGACACCGCCCGCCGAGCTCCAGAAACCGAGCGCCTTGTTGCGCTCCTTGGCCTGCGGGAACGTGTTCATCAGAATGGACAGCGCGGTCGGCGCCATGATCGCCCCGGAAAGGCCCTGCAGCACCCGCGCCCCGACCAGCACGTCGGCCGACCAGGCCAGCCCGCACAGCAACGAGGACACCCCGAGCAGCGCGGTGCCGGCCATGAATACCCGCCGCCGGCCGACCAGGTCGGCCACCCGGCCACCGAGCAGCAGCAGCCCGCCGAAGCTGAGCAGGTAGGCGCTGAGCACCCACTGCACCGCCGTCGGCGTCAGCGCCAGATCCTGGGCCATCGACGGCAGCGCGACGAACACGATCGACCCGTCCAAAATGATGATGAACGTGGCCGCGCACAACACCGCCAAGGCCTTCCACCGCCGCGGATCCGGCTGCGCCTCCGCGATGCTCGACACCGTCGCCTCGTTGCCCATCACCACTCCCTGACCGCGCGAACAGCCCCAGCCACAGCGATCGTCGCACTGGGACGGTCCACCCCCCATCTCCCACCGTGCGCAGTCCGTTCCCGCGGCCGGCAACCGTGTCGTCAGCCTGGGTGCACGAGGAGCTCGGTAAAGCGCACCTCGAAGCCGGAGCCGGTGGGGGCCGCGCACATGGGACCGGCGAGCACCTCCGCGTCCGCGGGCAGCGCGGCCAGGCGGAGCGGGATGTCGGCCCGGCCGTCGGTGCCGTAGCGGACGAACACGGCGTCCCCGCTGCGTTCGAGCTCGATGGTGACCTGTCCCTCGGGCGGCGCGGGGAGCGGCGTCATCGACCAGTCCGACGTCTCGCGGGTCACCACGACGCTGACCAGGTGCCGCTCGTCCAGCTCGAGCCCGGCCTTGATCCAGGTGCGCTCGTCGACGCGGATCATCAGGCCGGCCTGGTCGTACCGCTCCCGGTAGTCGGCCGAGAAGGTGGCCGTCATCCGGAGATCCCCGGTGAACCGCCGGCCGAGCACGTGCCCGGAATCCCGGATGTAGCCGTAGTGCGTGACGCGCCAGAAGTCGGTCCCCTGGCCGGCGGTCACGGTCAGGCCCTTGCCGTCCGCCGTCCACCGCGGCGGTGGGTTCAGCCACTCCCAGCCACCGCTGCCGAATGTGTCGACCATCACGCAAGCCTAGGACCGATGAGTTTCGCGCGGTGCGGTTGTCTACCCGCGAAACGGCACTGACCAGGAGGACATGATGGGCAAGGTTCGCTGCAACATCTCGATCTCGCTCGACGGCTACGCGGCGGGGCCGAACCAGAGCCTGGCGGACCCGCTCGGCGAGGGCGCCGAGCGGCTGCACGACTGGGTGGTCGGGCTGGAGGCGTGGCGCAGGGAACACGGCATGGAAGGGGGCGAGGTCAACGCCAGCACGGCGGTGATCGAGGAGTCCATCGCCAACGTCGGCGCCGGGATCATGGGCCGCAACATGTTCGGCGGTGGCCGGGGACCGTGGGGCGACGAGCCGTGGAAGGGCTGGTGGGGCGAGGATCCGCCCTTCCACACGCCGATCTTCGTGCTCACCCATCACCCGCGGGAGCCGCTGACCCTGTCCGACACCACGTTCGTCTTCGTCACCGACGGCATCGAGTCCGCCCTCGAGCGGGCCCGCGCCGCCGCGGGCGACAAGGACGTCACGATCAACGGCGGCGCCGCCACGATCCGGCAGTACCTCGCCGCCGGCCTGCTCGACGAGCTCGAGCTGCACGTCACCCCGGTCATCCTGGGCTCGGGCGAGCGCCTGCTGGACGACATCGGCGCGGTGAAGTTCGAGCAGATCCGCGCCATCGAGGCGCCCGGCGTCACCCACCTGAAGTACCGCGTCGTGAGGTAACCCGCCGGCCCCTCGGTACGGTCGTCGGGTGTCCCGTCCACAAAGGCTGATCGTCTACGCGCTCACGGTCGGCGGCCTGGCCGCGCTGTTCGCCGTGTTCATCGGGTTCAAAAAGGACACCGCGCTGGTCGGCGCGCTCGAGGCGGCCGGCGCGGTGTCGGCGACCGGGTTCGCGGCGCTCGCGGCGCTGGGATCGATGCGGGCCGCGGCCGAGAGCAGCGCCACCGCGAGACGCTCGCGCGCGGCCCTCGCCCGGACGATGCGGCCGCGGATCCACCCGGGCGTGAGCCGGGAGGACGGCAGGGTGCAGTGCGGTGCGGGTCGCGGGGCGATCGACGTCACCGTGGTGTGGCTGCTGACCGACCGCGACCCGGCCACCGCGCAGGCTGCGCGCCTCGAGCCGTGGCGGCCGGACCTGCCGCCCGGCTCGGACCTCGCCCTCGCGGTGGACCTGGAGCTGCCCGAGACCGCCACCGTGCAGGACGGGATCCGCATGGTCTGGATCGAGTACTGGGACGACACCCGCGTCGGGCACTGGCGCGACACCTGGCAGGTCGGTACCGAGCCGCCCGACCGGGGGACGTTCCTGCTGACCGACTCCCGGTTGGCGCACTAGTGTCCTGCGCCTGTTTCGAAAGTGCGCTGTGGTCGGCCGATCTTTGGCGAGGGCGGCCGCCACACGACGACCAGGGCAGGGGCGAGGAACGAGCCCCTGCCCGCCGGCGTCGTCAGCC
>NZ_DASZCQ010000037.1:0-4688 GCF_035942955.1 Actinophytocola sp.
GCCCATACCGTCAGCGCGGCGGCCGCGGCCACCGTGACCCCGGCGGCGACACCTCGCCGCACAATCCTTGTACCCATGGGTATCTCCATTCTGCAGGGGATCTTCGTTGATCAATCAGGAGATTCGGAATCAGCCGATGGCGAAGCTCGGGTGCGGGGGCTGGTTGTAGGCGGTGTTCTGCCAGGCCACCGCGACCCGGTACTGCCGGTCCTGCATCAGCGTGGGTCGGCTGATGCCGGTCGGGTCGGTCGTGGAGTAGATGCGCAGCGCCCGGTTGTCGCTGGTGCGCCAGATGACCTCCTCGCGCCAGTCGCCGAGGATGTCGGCCGACAGCGCCGGGGTGGACTTGGTGCCGTTGCTGGACGACACGCCGGAGCCGGTCAGCAGGCGGGTGTCGCCGCCGGTGCCGTACTTGTCGATGTGCGTGCCGTCGAGCAGCTCGCGCTGGGCGTCGCCGTCCCACCAGATCACGAAGTTGATCGAGCCGGGCTTGCGGCCGGCCACCTGGCTTCCGTTGGTGGCGCTGCGCAGTCCGGCCACGGCCGACGACCAGGCCTCGGCGCCGGGGTTGCCGGACCAGATGTCCGCGGCCACCCCGCGGCCGTTGTCGCAGCCGCACGACGGGGCGCTCCAGATGATCTGCCCGGTGCGGGCGTCACCCACCCAGTGCGCCGGCTCGCTCGTCACCTCGTCGGGCTTGAAGACCTCGAGGCCCGGCCGGGACGGGATGAGGTCGCCGACGTGGTAGGCGTCGCCGTGGTGGGTGTTGTTCTGCCAGAGCCCGGAGCCGTTGTCGTCGATGGCCATCGACCCGTACATGATCTCCTGCCGGCCGTCGCCGTCGACGTCGGCGACGGACAGCTGGTGGTTGCCCTTGCCGGTCCAGGCCGAGCCGTTGGTCGAGGAGCTGGAGTCGAACGTCCAGCGGCGGGTGAGCTGCCCGTTGCGGTAGTCCCACGCCGAGATCACGCTGCGGGTGTAGTAGCCGCGGGCCATGATGATGCTCGGCCGCGAACCGTCCACATAGGCCGTTCCGGCGAGGAACCGGTCCACCCGGTTGCCGTAGCTGTCGCCCCAGCTCGACACGGTTCCCCGCGGTGGCACGAAGTTCTCGGTGTCCAGGATGGCGCCGTCGGTGCCGCGGAACACGGTGAGGAACTCGGGCCCGGACAGGATGTAGCCGCTGGAGTTGCGGAAGTCCGCGCTGGCGTCGCCGATCACCTGGCCGGTGCCCGAGCGGGTGCCGTCCGCGGTCTTCATGGCCACCTCGGCCCGGCCGTCACCGTCGTAGTCGAACACCTGGAACTGCGTGTAGTGCGCGCCTGCCCGGATGTTGCGGCCCAGGTCGATGCGCCACAACCGCTGCCCGTTGAGCTTGTAGGCGTCGATGAACACGTTGCCGGTGTAGCCGGACTGCGAGTTGTCCTTGGCGTTGCTGGGATCCCACTTGAGCACGATCTCCCACTGGCCGTCGCCGTCCAGGTCGCCGACGCTGGCGTCGTTGGCGTTGTAGGTGTAGCTGACCCCGTCCGGCGTGGTCCCGCCCGCCGGGATCTGCAGCGGCACGTCCATCGACGTCGCCAGCGTCCCCACCGGCTGGTCGACCGAGGCCGTCTCGAACCCGTTCACCACCGGTGCGACGCGGTAGCTTGCGCCGGCCGGCGCGCCCTTGTCCAGGAAGTTCGTCGCGCCGGTCACCGTCAGCCGCCGACCGTCCCGGTATACGGCGAACTCCGTGCCCGCCGGGTCGTCGAGCAGCAGCCGCCAGCTCAGGAAGTTGCCCTCGTTGGTCGCGATGCTGATCAGCCCGCGGTCCAGCTTCTCGTACGCTGCCACGGGTGCGGCCACCGCGGCCGGCGGGCCGTGCACCAGCCCGACCGCCAGAACGGACGCCGCCAGCAGCGGGATACCCCGGATCTTGCCCATGTCAGCCCCCTATTCGGTGCAGGGCCCCTTTGAAACGTTAAACACGTGTGACGTGGACAATCACGAACATCATGTGGACGATGCCGCAACGTGACGGCTAACGGTGTTCAGCGATGTTCACCGCGAACGTGAACCGCGCCCCGCCGTTGCCGCCGGTGACCGCCAGCGTCCCGCGGTGGATCACCGCGATGTGCCGGGCGATGGCCAGACCGAGGCCGGCGCCCCCGGTGTCCCGGGTGCGGGCCCGGTCGAGCCGGGTGAACCGGTCGAAGATCCGCTCCCGGTCGGCGGGCGGGATGCCCGGCCCGTCGTCGATGACCTCCAGCACGGCCGTGGCGTCCTCGACCGCGACCCGGAGGGTGATCGAGCCGGCGGCGTGCCGCTCGGCGTTGTCCAGCAGGTTGCGCACCAGCCGGCCGAGCAGCGCGTGCCGGCCGGACACGGCGACCTCGCCGTCGGGGAGGTCGTAGCGCAGGGTGAGCTGACCGGGGAGCCGGCGGAGCGCGCCCTGCTCGCGGGCGAGCGCCACGAGGTCCACGGTCTCGTCGAGCTCGGGTGGCGCGGCGTCCAGCCGGGACAGCAGCAGCAGATCGGTGGCGAGATCCTGCAGGCGCACGGTGTCGGTCAGCGCGCCGGCCACCACCTCCGGCCAGCGCGCCCGTTCCGGGTGGGCCAGCGCGATCTCCAACTCGCTGCGCAGCGCCGCGATCGGCCCGCGCAACTCGTGCGAGGCGTCGGCGACGAACCTTCGCTGCTCGGCCACGGCATGGTCCAACCGTGCCAACGTGTCGTTCATGGTCTCGGCGAGCCGCGCGATCTCGGTCCGCGCCCGGGGCACGGGCACGCGCTGGCCGAGATTCCGGGCGGTGATCTCCGCGACCCGTCGCCGCATCGCCTCCACCGGCCGCACCACCCGCCCGACGGTGATCCACGTGGTTGCGCCGATCAGACCGATGACCAGGAGCGTGCCGCCGGCGAGCGCGAGAACGGCGTCGTTGAGGGTGTCCTGCTCGCGCTCCAACGAGTGCGACCAGGTGACGAACTCACCCGGCAGGAATGGCCGGACGGTTCCGCTCCTCAGCTGCTCGACCGGATAGAGGTACCCTTCCCCGGGGTCAATTCTGCGGGAAATCCGGACGCTGGCCGATGCCACGTCGGTGAAGGGCCATAACGACAAACCGGCGCCTTCATCGTCGATGACAAAGTGTTCAGCGGTGTCCCCCAGCAGCTCCGTGACGCCCACCGGAACTTCGGTGCCGTGCAGCGGTTTCTCATCCTCCAGTGGCATGGAGAGTTGGATCACGCGCATGCCGACGTCACACCCGGAGCCGCCGATCAGCCAGGTCTCGGCCGGCGGGTCGTTCAACAGGTTCATCTTTTCCGTGATGACACACCCGTCTCTGGCTGCTCCGACCGATTCCCAATAGAGCCGGGTACGCAGCGAGGCCGCTAGTAGTGTTGCCGCGGCGATCAGGGGAATCGCCGCGACGATGGTCGCCAGGACCGTGAGCCGCAGTCGCATGGCCTATCCCCCGTCGGCGGTCACGCGGTAGCCGACACCGCGCACGGTGGTGATGGTGTGCCGCGCGAAGGGCGTGTCGACCTTGCGGCGCAGCGCGCAGATGTACACCTCGACCAGGTTGGGGTCGACGTCGCTGGCGAAGTCCCAGACGTGCTCGATCACCTCGCCCTTGGTGACCACCTCCTCCGGCCGCCGCATCAGCACGTGCAGCACCGCGTATTCCTTGGCGGTCAACCGGATCGGGGTCCGGCCGCGCCGGCACCTCCGCGTCACCGGGTCGAGCTCGAGGTCGCCGGCCCGCAGCACCACCGGGCGCGCCGGCCGGCCGCGGCGGATCAGCGCCCGCAACCTGGCGACCAGCACCACGTAGGAGAACGGCTTGGTCAGGTAGTCGTCGGCGCCCGAGTCGAGCCCCTCGGCCTCGTCGTACTCGCCGTCCTTCGCGGTGAGCATCAGGATCGGCGTCCAGACCTGACGATCCCGCAGCGCCGTGCACACGCGGTACCCGTCCAGCCCGGGCAGCAGGATGTCGAGCACGATCACGTCATAGGCGCCCTCGGCCGCCCGCCACAGCCCCTCCCTGCCGTCGTGGGCGACGTCCACGGCGAAGCCCTCGGCGAGCAGCCCCCTGGTCAACAGCCGGGCCAGCCGCCGGTCGTCCTCCACCACCAGCACCCGCACGCACGCATTATGCCGCCGGTCGCCCGGCTTCCCTGAAGGAAATTTCAGGTCGCTTCAGATTCCCTACAGCCGCCCAGCGCCACTCTTGAGCGGCACCGGATGAACGGACGAAGAGAGGCTCACCATTATGCAAAGACACCGGGCGCTCAGAGCCGTCGTGATTGCATTTGCACTCGTAGCCGGTCTTCTGGCGGGCGCGCCGATCGCGTCGGCGCACGAAGGCTATCAGGACGTCAACCTCTGTGGCGGCGACTTCAACAACCGATGCGGATACGGTGGCGTCACGAACAGTCACACGCGCGCCTACGCCTGCGATACCTTCGCCGAAGGATACGGTTTCCGCACCTATTGGACACTGCAGAATGGGAGCACCGGCTTCGTGGATGATGCCAATGGCAGCGATTCGGGGTGCAGCGCAAGGGTGCCCGGAACCTCGACCAACCGGATTGTCGACTTCGACGTCTGCTGGAAACGGCAGCCGGAGTTCATCTGCGTAGACGGGACTCCGTGACCCGAAGTTCGGCCAACCGGAGGAACGTCGAGCTCGCCGGGCTAGGGG
>NZ_DASZCQ010000038.1:0-10424 GCF_035942955.1 Actinophytocola sp.
GCGTTCGGCTGCGCCCGGCTCGGCTCCCCCGGAGTGGCCTTGTCGGTCAGCAGGAGGTCCGGGTCCAACTGGGCGGCGATCGTCGTCAACGTCAACGCCAACGCCTCCCGCTCGGCCCCGTCCAGCGTCCCGGCGAGGAGCTCCTCGATGATCCCCGGCAGCTGCCGATCCAACAGAATCAACTGGGCCAGCAGCCGGCCGTCCTCGCGCCTCATCGCCCGGCCCGCAAGCCGGCGGCCACAGCCCGGTCATCTGCGCCCGGCGCCGACACAGGCCGGGCCACCCCGGTGGCCCGGCTGTCGGTGACGTCCTGGTCGACCGTCGGCCACCCGGCGGCCCGGAGATCGTTGAACCAGGACCTCGTCTGGTCGTAGATCGGGGTGCTCACCGGTGACACCGCCTGCGGTGATCGGCCATGCGGGCGTCCAGGAGTGCCTCGGTGGGCCCACAGATCACCGACGGGCAGCCGCGTTCACCGCATCGCTCGCCGAACAGCCGCGTCGGCACCGGCCTGTCGGCCAACAGGCACCTCCCGGCGGCCAGCTCAACCCCTTCCAGCCACGGGCCAAACAGCCGCAACAGGTCCGCGCCGACCGGCTTCGGCTTGGTGCTGACCGCTCCTCGCCGCCGAGCAGGCCTGGTCATCGCTGATCACGCCTGGCGCGTCGTCGCTGGGCGAGCATCTCGAGCAGGATCAACTGCTCGCGCAGGTCGGGCGACTCGGTTTCTGGGTCGAGCTTGCAGGAGCCGGGGGCGGGGACCGACATGACGATGTAGCCCTCGTCGTCGAGCCCCAAAGTGATTGCCGCGGGGTCGGAGCCTTCGTTGACCACCCGGTGGACATTGACTTTGATCTGCCGGTTAGACATCGCACTCGCCGCCTACTCGGTGGCCAGCACCTGCGGATGCGGCCCGGAGTGCCCCATCTGTCATGCGGGCAAACGTTGCGCTGGTTAGCTGTGCAGAGCACTGCAGAGCACTGCGGTGCGTCGTATCGCGTTCCGGTGCGGTACGGCTACCTACGGTGCTCTGGTGAAGGTCCCTAGGTTCGATGTCGAAGCGGCCGCCGCCAGCCCCGGCTACGTCTACGTTGCCATGGCTGACCACATCACCGCCCGCATTGAAGCCGGGGACTTCACTCCTGGTGGCCGGTTGCCCGCCGAGCGGGACCTGGCCGAGGAGTACGGAGTGTCCGTGAGCACCGCGCGGCGCGCCACGCGCTTGCTGCGGGAGCGCGGCACCGTCGTGACGGTCCCGTTCAAGGGGACCTTCGTGGTCGAGCCGTAGCTCGGTCCGCCATGCGACGGAACTCACTAGCTGTCACCTCCCATTGCGGGAAGTGACGATATACGCTTGGGCTAATCAGCCGTTTACAACTTGTCAACCATGCCGAGTCGGCTCTTCAGGCTGTCCAGCTCCCATGCGCGCAACCGAGCCCGCATATCCAATTCGTGCAGCAGTTCCCGCGCCACTGGGTCGTGCCGGATCCGCTGTGGGGCGATCCGATCGGCGAGATCCAGGTGCCGCAACGCCGCGGTGTCCCGCGCGCCTCCGGCCTGACCGTAACCGCGCGCGATGTCGAAGTGGAGCGCTGCGCGCCGATCCCTGGTCGCCAGGCTCTCGTCGTAGCCGGGCGTTGCCTCAATCTGCTCGGCAAGCCCTGGGCCATTGCCGAGCTCGACCGCGATCGACAGCGACCAGGCGCGCACGTTGGCCGGGCCGAAGCTGAACCACAGCCGGTTCCGCTCCCCGGTGCGCTCGGCCAGCTCCCGCGCCGCATCGAGGTGCGCGCGGGCTTGATCCGCACGCTGGTCCTTGGCTGCCATCTGAGCCGACGACAGGTGCAGCATCCCGGCGGCCTCGGCTGGCGACGTGTCCGGCGCTGTCGGGTCGGCGGCGCGCTCGACGTCCGCCAGTGCGGCGACAGCCACGAGCTGCGCGCGGTGTCGCGCGCCGAGTCGGCTCAACGCGCTGGTGCTCGTCATGGCCGCGAACGCGGACAGCGCAGGGTCATCGAGTCGGCGTGCGGCGTCCTCAGCTCGGCGGGCTGCGGCGACCGCCAGGTCTGGATTCCCGAGCGCTCGCGCGACGCCCGAGGCGACGAAGCACGCCTCGACGAGCGCGATCAGCGCGGCGCGTCGGATGTCGCCGTTGCCGGTGACCGCCTGTATGTGCAGCTCCGCCAGTAGCGCGCCCAACTCCCGACCGGCTGCTGAGTAGCAGCTATGCGCGGTGTGCTCGTTCGCCCGCGCCGCCCAGGCCGCCAACTCGTCGACTGGTCGCGCCGGCATGTCCGGCACGTCACCGAGGGTCGCGTCGTGCAGCGCGACGGAGATCCCCGGGAGCGTGGCCAGAGCCTCGGCACTGTCCGGGTCGCCGGGCGGGTACGGCTGCCCGGTCAGGTCTACGACCGAGCAGCCGAGCGCCCGAGCGAGGTCCTCGAGCAGCCCGCGGCGATCGAAACCGCGCATGCCGCGCTCGAGCAATGACAGGTATGGCTTGGAGATCCCGGCCAGGCCAGCGGCGGCGTCCAAACTCAGTCCGCGACGCCGACGGATAGCGCGGGCTCGACGCCCAATCTCGGATGGCTCTGGGCGCGGTTTGGGTGCGCCAGGCATCGGTCCAACCTTCTCCGCGGAGTCGGCCTCTTCGCGTGCCCCCGGTGATCAGCCGGGGGCGGTCCTCCGCGAAGAGGTATGCGCCCAGGGTACCGAAGCTACTTGAAGTCCTTCAGGTACTGAGGGCACCCGTACGACACCAGCAAGCGGACCACGGCGGTGGCATTGGACTGGTAGACGTCGGTGACCGACGAGATCAACGCGTCGGTGGTGGTGCCCTGGTTTAGCAGGTTGCAGGCCGTTCGCGCGGTGTCGTCCACCTTGTCTGGGGTGGCCGACTCGTCGATGGGGTTGATCCTGGCGTACTCGGCCATGAGCTCGGCGCGGCTGATGGGCTCGGGGACGTTGTCACCGGCGGTCAGGGCGACGACGAGCGCAATGATCCCGGCGACGATGGCGACCAGGAGCGCCACCCACAGCCAGGCGCGGTTCCTGCGCGGCGGCACCGCCGCCGGCTGCCAATGCGGTGGCTGGCCACCCGCCCACGCGGGTTGGATTGGTGGCGGCGGGGGCGTCGGCCATTGCTGGAATCCGGGCTGGTGTGGCTGCTGAGGGTAAGACATCGGGGCTCCTTGGATGACGGACCCGCCGCCGTGAGCGTGGTGACGTGATGGGGTCGTGCGGTGGATGGGAACCGTTACGGGGGCCGGGTGGGTCATCGCGGATGTCTGGTCGACTCGTTCCGCCGGACCTTCGCCACGCACCAGGCGACGACGATGCTGCAGATCAGGACGACCACGCCGAGCATCACGATCGTGGCCAGGCCCGGCCGACCCTCGCCGAGGATCGCCCAGTGGACGCGCCACCCCATCCAGCCGAGCGTGGCGCAGACGACGATTAGCAATACGGCGCTCCATAGTAGGGAGCAGGCTTCGCCGATCAGGGCGAGAAGCTGGCGGGTACGGTTCACGGGACGGGGCCTTCCTGGTGGCTCAGCGAGGAAGGCGCCGCCCGGTCATTCAAGGGTATTGCAACCCATCCGCTCGTTGGTTCTCAGTACCGACCTGCGTCGCTACACCGTCTGACCAGCGAATAGTCCGGGACTATCTGGAGTGATCGGGGGTCTCCGGAGGGGGCCGGGGGACGTGTGTGGGCGGTTGAGTTGGCTGGGTGGTTGCTTGGCGTTGCCGGGCGGCGGTTGGTCTGGGGTGGCGTGAGGCGTACCTGCGCGAAGGCGTAACACGGCTGCGCGAGGGCGGGACACGCCCGGGATTCCGGTCAGCGCGGCTCGGGGGTGGGCAGGGCGATGCCGGTGACGACGGCGAGGATGCCGATCGCCTCGGGGAGGGTGGGGGTCTGGGCGAGGAGCACGACGCCGGTCAGGGTGGCGGTGACCGGGAGCAGGGCGAGGAGGACGGCGAAGGTGGCGCGGTTGACGTCGCGGCGGAGGACCACCTGGTCGAGGGCGTAGGGGATGGCGGTGGCCAGTACGCCGACGCCGATGCCGAGGAGCAGCAGGCGGGGCGATGCCCAGGCGGGGCCGGTGCCGAGGGCGAGCGGTGACAGGGCCACGGTGGCGACGGCGAATCCGACGGCCAGGCCGTCGAGCCCGACGCCGACCGCGACTCGCTTGCCCAACAGGATGTAGGCGGCCCAGAGTGCCGCTGCGCTTAAAGCGAACACGACGCCGAGGGGACTGCCGGACCAGCGGACGTCGGCGATGAGAAGGACGCCGCACGCGACGAGGACCAGTGCGGCCACATCGCGCCTGGTCCGGGAGCTGACGGCGGCCACGGCGACCGGGCCGGCGAACTCGAGGGCCACCGCTGTGCCCAGCGGGAGGCGGGCGATGGACTCGTAGAAGGCGAGGTTCATCCCGGCGGTGACGAGGCCGAAGGTGGCGGCGAGCCAGAACGCTCGGCCGCGCCAAGCGGTGCGTGGGGGGCGACGCCAGGCCAGCAGCACGAGCGCGGCGCCGAGCTGGCGCAACCAGGTCACCGCGGCCGGGCTGACTTCGGCAAACAGCCGGACGGCGATGGCGGCGCCGAGGTACATCGACAGGCCGCCGGCCACGAACAGCAGCGGCGCGGGCACGTTGCGTCCGCGTATCGAGCCTTGGGCGAGCCCCACTGGAGGGATCCTGCCCGCCGGGATTGGAACTGCGGCATTCGGGTTAAACCCGGTGAAAGCCTGATCTCATTTGGGCGCGGGAACACTGACGAGTGGACGGACGTCTGGAAGAGTGGAGGTACGAGCACCGGCCAACCGGTCCAGTGGTCGTGCCGCACGAGGGGCCGGGCGACCGGCACCCGGGACGGAGGGAGAACTGCCATGACACCAACGCTCACCCGCCCCGAGCTGACCGCCGCCGACCGCTGCGACCGCTGTGGCGCCGCCGCGCAGGTACGCGTGATCCTCCAGTCCGGAGGCGAGCTCCTGTTCTGCGGCCACCACGCCCGCAAGCACAACGCCCGGCTGATCGAGTTGGCCGCCGAGGTCGTGGCGACCTGACACCACCGACCACGACGAACGGGCGGGATCCACACCGGATCCCGCCCGTTCGTTCATCCGGACCGCGCCCAGATGTGAACCGCAACGGTGCGCCGCCCGTTCATTGAAGTAACAGGTATCGGGGACCGGCCGGGCAACGGCGCCCGGGGACGGAGGGAGAACCGCCATGACACCGACGCTCACCCGTCCCGAGCTGGTCGCCGACCGCTGCGACCGGTGCCCCAACACCGCGCAGGTCCGCGTGATCCTCCAGTCCGGCGGCGAGCTGCTGTTCTGCGGCCACCACGCCCGCAAGCACAGCGCCCGCCTCGTGCAGCTGGCCGCCCGGCTCCAGCACGCTTAGATCAGACCGCGTCGAGGACGGGTTCGAAGGCCAGCTCCGCGGCGCCGATGAGCTTGGCGTCGGCGCCGAGGGTGGAGGCGACGATCCGGGTGCCGCCGACCGCGCGGCTGACCAGGCTGCGGCGGCGGACCTCCTGACCCACCTCGGCCACCAGCCACGCGGGCAGCGCGGTGAACAGGTCACCGAGCACGACCAGCTCCGGGCCAAGCACGTTGACGACGTTGACCAGGCCGAGGGTGAGCCATTCGATCAGCTCGGCGAGCGGCGCGGGCATCGGGGTGGGGCGGGTGGACATGGCGCGCAGCTCGGCGACGACGACGCCGCGCGGGGCGCCCTCGGGCAGGTCGAGCACCCGGCACAGGGCCGGCTCGCCGACCTCGGTCTCCCAGCAGCCGTGGTTGCCGCAGTAGCAGGCGCGGCCCTTGGGCCGGACCACCATGTGGCCGATCTCCCCGATGTAGCCGGCATTTCCGCGCAGCGCGGACCCGCCGGAGATCACGCCTCCGCCGACGCCGACGTCGGCCGAGACGTAGACGGCGTCCGTCGCGCCGCGGGCCACGCCGCGCAGGTGCTCGGCGAGCGCGGCCAGCTCGGCGTCGTTGCCGACCATGATCGGCGTGCCGAGCAGGGCGCCGAGCCGCTCGCCCATCGGGACGTCCTTCCAGTGCAGGTTGGGCGCCTCGTGCACAAGGCCGTCGGAGCGGCGCACCACGCCGGGCACCGAGACCCCGGCGCCGACCATGTCGACGCCGAGCTCGGCGACCAGCAGCCGGGTCGACTCGATCACGTGAGTGATCACCTCGTCCGGGTGGGCGGCCCGGCCGCGCAGGTTCCAGCTGTTGCGCCCGAGCAGCTCGCCGCCGAGGCCGACCAGCGCGATGGCCACCTGCTCGACCCGGATGTCCACGGCCAGCACCACGGCGGCGTGCGGCTGCGGCAGGACCAGCAGCGACGGCCGCCCGGCGCCGCTGCGCAGCCGCGGCACCCGCTCCTCGACCACGCCGGACTCGGCGAGGCCGTCGACCAGCGCCTTGATCGTGCTGCGGTTGAGGCCCAGCTCGGTGGCCAGCGACGCCCTCGTGCACGGGCCGCCGACGTGCAACCGTCGCAAGAGGACGGTGCGGTTGTGCCGGCGCACCTCGTCGGGCCGCGCGCCCGCGGTCGGCGTGCTGGTCACCCCTCACCCCCTACCTGCGGGGCCACCTAACCGGCGTCGACGGCCGCACGGCGGCGGGACAGGGCGTCGACGGTCGCCGCGAGCAGCAGGACCAGCCCGGTGATGATGTTGACTACCGCGGCCGGCTGCCTGAGCAGACCGAGCCCGTTCTCCACGACGGCCAGCACCAGGCCGCCGATCACGGCGTGCACGACCTTGCCCCGGCCGCCGAACAGCGAGGTCCCGCCGATGACCGCGGCGCCGACCGCGAACAGCAGTGTGTTGCCGCCACCGGCCTGCGGGTCGACCGAGCCGACCTTGGACGAGTAGACGATGGCGCCCACCGCGGCCACCGCCGTGCTGATCACGAACACGCTGGCCCGGATCTTCTTGACGTTCACACCGGCGCGCCGTGCCGCCTCGGTGTTGCCGCCGACCGCGTAGATGTAGCGCCCGTACCTGGTCCGGTTCAGCACGTAGGTGCCGGCGACCAGCAGCACCAGCACGATCGGGACCACGTAGGGAATGCCCTCGATGGTGACCAGGTCCGGGTTGGGCGACCGGTTGATGGTCAGCGCGTACGTGGCGGCAACGGCGAGCGCGGCGACCACGCCCACTTTGAACACCACCACCGGCGTCGGCCGGGTGACCAGGCCGCGCCGCAGCCGCATGAAGTGCTCGCCGAGCACCACCGCCGCGTACCCGCCGGCGGCGACGAGGCACAGCAGCCAGCTCGCCAGGACCGACAGGTTGCCGTTGGCGACGTCGTTGAGCGTGTTCTGGGTGGAGATCCCGAACACGCCGCCCTGCCCGATGAACTGCAGGATCACGCCCTGCCACGTGATGAACAGGGCCAGCGTCACCACGAACGACGGCATGCCGATGTTGGCCACCAGGAAGCCGGTGATGCAGCCGATCGCACCGCCGATGCACACCGCGAGCGCCATCTCCGCCCACGCGTTGGGCCCGACACCGGACAGCGCGATGATCACGGCGATCAGGCTCAGCGCGGCCCCGGCCCAGATCCGCATGAGCACCGCGAGCGCGGCGGCCACCACCATCCCGCCGACGAACACGTAGAACACCGTGCTGCCCATGCCGCCGAGCAGGTTGCCGCCCCGCACGTAGTGCATGGCCATCACGGAGGCACAGACCCCGGACGCGGTGCCCGCGGACAGGTCGATCTCGCCCAGCAGCAGCACGTACACCAGACCCATGGCGATGATCATCTTGCCGGCCGACTGCGGGAGCAGGTTGGCCATGTTGTCCAGGGTCATGAACGTGTCGATGTCGCGCGGCTCGTCGGCCAACCAGAACACCAGCACCAGCACGATCAACCCGAGCACGGCGGGCAGCGAGCCGAGCTCGCCGCCGCGCAGCCGGCCGAAGTAGTCGCGGACCACCTCGCCGGTGGACTGGGCGGTGGTGTCGATGCCGAAGTCGGAGATCACGCCGCCCGGCGACGCGCCGGGGTTCTTGGTCGGCGTGGTCGGAGTATCGGTCATGAATCGTCCTTGCGGGTCAGATGGTGACGGTCTCGGGCCGGGCCAACCCGAGGTCGCCGGACCGGCCGGCGGTGATCAACTCGACGACCTGGCCGTGGGTGACGTCCTTGGCCGGCACCTCGGCGACCATCCGGCCGAGGTAGAGCGTGGCGATGCGGTCGGCCACCTCGAACACGTCGGCCAGGTTGTGGCTGATCAGCACGACGCCGAGGCCCTGCTCGGCCAGCCGGCGCACCAGGTCGAGCACCTGGCGGGTCTGCGCGACGCCGAGCGCGGCGGTCGGCTCGTCGAGCAGCACCACCTTGCTCTCCCAGAGCACCGCCTTGGCGATCGCGACGGTCTGCCGCTGCCCGCCGGACAGCGCGGCCACCGGCGTGCGCACCGACTTCACCGTCCGCACGGCAAGCGCGGCGAGCGTCTCGCGGGCGGACTTCTCCATGCTCGCCTCGTCCAGCAGCCACTGTGGGCCGCGCTCCCGGCCGAGGAACATGTTCTGCACGATGTCGAGGTTGTCGGCCAGCGCCAGGTCCTGGTAGACGACCTCGATGCCGAGCTGGGCGGCGTCGCGCGGGCCGTGGATGTGCGCCGGCTCGCCCCGGAACAGCACGGTGCCCGAGTCGATCGGGTAGATGCCGGCGACGCACTTGATCAACGTCGACTTGCCGGCCCCGTTGTCGCCAACCAGGGCGGTGACCTCACCGGCCCGGACCGTGAAGTCCACGTCGTGCAGCACGTGCACCGGGCCGAAGCTCTTGTTCACCCCGGTCAGCTCGAGAATGGGCTCACTCACGTCACTGTGCTCCTCCCGCGGGACTGCCGCACGCATTCTGCATTGCGTGCGGCAGTCCGGCCATCAGTTGGGAATCAGGAGATGCCGAGCTCGGTGCAGATCGCGGCCAGGTTGCCGGTGCAGATCTCGCTCGCCTTGACGAAGCCGTCCGCGATCACGTTCTTGACCTCGTTCTTCGTGATCAGCTGCGGCTCGCGGAGCACGGACTTCACGTCGCGGTTGCCGGTCGGGTCGTGCACGGTGTCCTTGGCCAGCGCGTCGGCCGCGGCCTTGTCACCCTTGGCGAGGGCCGCCGCGAGCTTCGCCGCCGCCTCGGCCTCCTGCTTGATCGGCTTGTAGACGGTCATGTACTGGTCGCCGGCGAGGATCGCCTTGAGCCCGTCCGGAGTGGCGTCCTGCCCGGTCACCGGAACCTTGCCGTTGAGGCCGTTCTTCTTCAGCACGGTGATCACCGCGCCGGCAAGCCCGTCGTTGGCCGCGACGACGCCGTCGACCTTGCCGCCGTTGCCGGTGAGGATCTGCTCGAAGACGGTGCCGCCCTTCTGGTTGTTCCAGTCGTCGATCGGCTGGCTCTGCACCAGCTTCAGCGCGCCGGAGTCGTACAGCGGCTTGAGCACCTTCTGCTGGCCCTCGTGGAACAGGGTGGCGTTGTTGTCCGTCGGCGCGCCCTCGATCTCGATCACCTGGGCGCCCTGCTTGCCCTTGAGCGCGTCGGCAAGACCCTGACCCTGCAGCTGGCCCACCTTCACGTTGTCGAAGGAGACGTAGTACTCGGAGGTGCCGCCGAGGTTGAGCCGGTCGTAGTCGATCGTCGGGATGCCGCGCTGCTTGGCCCGTGCCGCGATCGCGTTGGCCGACGCGGCGTTGATCGAGGCCATCACCAGCACCTTGACCCCGGAGCTGATCATGCCGTCCGCCAGCGTGGTGAACTTCTGGACGTCGCCCTGGGCGTTCTGGATGTCCGGGTCGAGGCCCTCGGCCCGCATGGCCGCCTCGAGCAGCGGCTTGTCGAAGCCCTCCCATCGCGCGGAGGTCGCGGTCTCTGGCAGGATCACGCCCACCTTGACCCCGCCGGCCGGCGCGCCACCACCGTTGGAGGTCTGCCCGCCGCCGCTGGGCGTCTCCTGGTTCGCCCCACACGCCGTCAGGGCGAGGGAGACACCCACGCCCGCGGCGAGGAGGGCAAGAGTTGTCCTGCGCATCCGTCGTCCCTTCACATCCGAGCCTAAATGTTGCGGGGCACAACATATGCAATCAGGGCTCCCGACGGAAGCCACAGAGCCGGTCCGGATAGGACACGGTTTGGCAACAGGTCGTACACCCCGCGGTCATTTTCCTTGGTCGCGGGCCCGAAAACGTTTACGAGGAGCTACCAGCTGCGCAGCGTGGCGATCCGCTCGGCGAGCTGGTCGGCGGTGGCCATCGCGACCGGGGGGCCGCCGCAGGTCCGGCGCAGCTCGTTGTGGATCGCGCCGTGCGGCTTGCCCGTCCGGTGGTGGTACATGGTGACCAGGGTGTTGAGCTCCCTGCGCAGCCCGGCGAGGCGCTCGGCCACCGAGAC
>NZ_DASZCQ010000039.1:0-14474 GCF_035942955.1 Actinophytocola sp.
GGCATCAAGCAGCCGATCTCCAGCATCCTCGACGCCGCGGAGGAGCACCGCGCCGACGTGATCGGCATGTCCGGCCTGCTGGTCAAGTCCACGGTGATCATGAAGGAGAACCTCGAGGAGATGAACTCCCGCGGGGTCTCCGCCCGCTGGCCGGTGCTGCTCGGCGGCGCCGCGCTCACCCGTGCCTACGTGGAGAACGACCTGTCCGAGGTCTACCTCGGCGATGTGCACTACGCCCGGGACGCCTTCGAGGGACTCCGGCTCATGGACGCGATCATGGCGGCCAAGCGCGGCGAATCCCCCGTGGTGGACGAGGAGCTTCGGGCGAAGGCGGAGGAGCGCCGGGCCCGCCGGCAGCGCTCGCTGCGCATCGCCGAGGCGCGCAAGGCGGCGGCCGAGCCCGAGGACGCCCCGGTGCCGGCCCGTTCTGACGTGGCCACCGACGTGCCGATCCCCGCGCCGCCGTTCTGGGGCACCCGGGTGCATCGCGGAATCCACAGCGTGGCGTACACCCGGCTGCTGGACGAGCGCGCGACCTTCATGGGCCAGTGGGGCCTGCGCGGCGCCCGCGGCGGCAAGGGTCCCACCTACGAGGAGCTGGTGGAGACCGAGGGCCGGCCCCGGCTGCGTGCCCTGATGGACCGGCTGACCACCGACGGTGTCCTCAAGCACGCGGCGGTGGTGTACGGCTATTTCCCCTGTGTGTCCGAAGGGGACGATCTGGTGGTCCTCTCCGCGCCGGATCTCGATGCGCCCGAGCGGACTCGGTTCACCTTCCCCCGCCAGCGCAAGGAACGGCGGCTGTGCCTGGCCGACTTCTTCCGCCCACGCTCGTCCGGCGAGGTCGACGTCGTCGCCTTCACCATCGTCACGATGGGCCAGCCGATCGCCGACTACGCCCAGGAGCTGTTCAACGCCAACGCCTACCGCGACTACCTCGAGGTCCACGGTCTCGGCGTGCAGCTCACCGAGGCGCTGGCCGAGTACTGGCACCTGCGCATCCGCAGCGAGCTCAAGTTCGCCTCCGGGGAGTCGGTCGCCGCCGAGGACCCGTCGGACGTCGAGGAGTTCTTCAAGCTGGGCTATCGTGGTGCCCGGTTCTCGTTGGGCTACGGCGCCTGCCCCAACCTGGACGACCGGGAGAAGATCGCCGCTCTGCTCGACCCGGAGCGCATCGGCGTCAAGCTTTCCGAGGAGTCCCAGCTCCACCCCGAGCAGTCCACCGACGCGATCGTGCTGCACCACCCCGAAGCCAAGTACTTCAACACGTGAGGTTGGACGATGGCGACCGTTGTCAAACGCGTCCGCGCCGGCCGGCCGGTGTTCTCCGTCGAGTTCTTCCCACCCCGCGACGCCGAGGACGAGCAGCGGCTGTGGCAGACGATCCGCGACCTCGAGATGCTGGACCCGGCGTTCGTGTCGGTGACCTACGGGGCGGGCGGCTCCAGCCGGGACCGCACGATCCGCACGACCGGCCGGGTCGCGCGCGAGACCACCCTGGTGGCCATGGCCCACCTGACCGCCGTCGACCATTCGGTTGCCGAGCTGCGCAACGTGATCGGCTGGTACGCGGCCGTCGGCGTCCGCAACATCCTTGCCGTGCGGGGAGATCCACCCGGTGATCCCAACGGCGAGTGGGTGCCTCACCCCGAGGGCCTGAGCTACGCCGACGAGCTGGTCCGCCTTGTCCGCTCGCTCGGCGACTTCTGCGTCGGCGTCGCCGCCTTCCCGTACGGCCATCCCCGCTCGTCCGATGTAGACACCGACACCGACTACCTGGTGCGCAAGCTGCGCGCCGGCGCCGACTTCGCGATCGCCCAGCTGTTCTTCGAGGCCGAGGACTTTCTGCGGCTGCGCGACCGGGTGGCCGCCCGCGGCTGCGACACCCTGCTCCTACCCGGTCTCATGCCGCTCACCACCCGGCGCACCCTCGACAAGGCCGTCGAGCTGTCCGGCGCCACCCTCCCGCCGTCGCTGGCCGACCGCCTCGCCCCGTTCGCCGACGACCCCGCCGCCTTCCGCGCCGCCGGCATCGACATCGTCACCGAGCTCGGCGCCCGCCTCCTCGCCGAGGGCGTCCCCGGCCTGCACTTCTACACCCTCAACCGGGCCAAAGCGACCAAGGAGGTGGTCGCCCGGCTGGGCCTCGCGTCCACGCCCATGTCGCCCGCCGCCTAGGCTCGCAAACCGAACCGGCTGGTCGGTATTGACATACCGGCCGGTCGGTTTTACTGTCGCCATGAAGGACGACGCCACCGGAAAACTCCCTGGTCGGGACCGGGGCGTCCACCTGAGGTCACCGACCCCACGGCGCGGCGCCACGGCCTGTCAGGGTGGAAAGCCGACCATGTCAACGCCACTCGCCTCGCGCCCGGCCCCCTCCTGGCTCCGCGACCTCACCGACGCCCGCACCACCTACGAAGAGACCCTCGGCTGGCCCGTATCCCTGCACATCACCCTCCGCACCCCCACCCTCGTCACCGGCGCCACCCTCACCGCCATCACCGTCCCGGCCCACCTCGGCGCCCGGGTCCGCCAGGCCCTCGCCCTCACCCTGCTCCCGGCCCCCATCCTCACCACCCCACCCGCCGCCGAGTGGACCTTCCTCACCGCCCCCGTCCCGCCGGTCCGCTCCGACACCGCTCTCGCCCTCGCCGCCCTCCACGTCCAACTGGCCCCGCCCGGCACACCCATTCCGCTCCCGCTCACCCCGACAACCACCACGTCCCCCGGCTCCCGCTGGCTCGAACCCCCCACGCCCCACCGCCCACTCCCACCCGGCACGGCCGTCATCGCGACCATCCGCCGCCTCACCCACCACACCCAGCAGGCCGCACAGCCCCACCTCCGCCCCCTGTCAACCCCACCATCCACAGCCGTCCACCTGTCCACACCCACCCCCAATTCAAGATCATCCGTCCACCCCCACCGGTACAATGGACGTGGGCTCGCCCCCCGTGGAGTGGTGGGGGCTGCTTAGTTATAGGCGCTGCGACGCACGGAGTCGTTGGGGGGCAAGGGTTTTCGTGGGCCGACGGGTCAGGCTGGCAGGGTGACGGTGAAGGCGGCGCCGCCTTCGGGGGCGGGGCCGGCGTGGATGGTGCCGCCCATGCGGGTGACGAGGCCGTGGACGAGGGCCAGGCCTATGCCGGTGCCGACGGGGCGGGTGCCTTCGTAGCGGGAGTGGAGGAAGCCGCGGTCGAAGGCCATGGTGTAGTCCTCATCGGACAGTCCGGGGCCGCCGTCGCGGACCTGGAGGGTGGCCGAGGTCGGGCCGGTGGCGAGGGCGAAGACGAGCGGGCGGCCGGCGGGGGTCATGCGCACGGCGTTCTCGGCGAGGCCGTCGATGACCTGGCGGAGGCGGCGGGGGTCGGTGTGGACGACGGCCGGGCCGGGCGGGACCTCGAGGCGGAACACGATGCCGGCGGCCGCGCAGCGGGCGCGCCAGACGTCGGCGGCGCCGGTGAGGAGCACGGCCAGGTCGACCCGGGTGACGTCGAGGCGGAAGTCGGCGGCGCCGAGGCGGGCGAGGTCGAGCAGGTCGGACACCAGGCGGTCGAGCCGGCTGGCCTCCTGCCCGATCACCCGCGCGACGCCGGGGACGTCGGAGCCGGTCACCACGCCGTCGGCGAGGGACTCGGCGAACCCGAGCACGGCGGTCAGCGGGGTGCGCAGCTCGTGCGACACCGACAGCAGGAACTCGCGCTGCCGGGATTCGCTGCGGTGCAAGGCATCCGCGAGCTCGTTGACCGAGTGGGCGACGAGCGCCACCTCGGCCGGGCCCTCAACCGGCGCGCGCTGGTCGCGGCGGCCCTGGCTCATGCTGGCGGCGACGTCGGCGGTGCGGCGCAACGGTTTCGACAGGCGTCGGGCCAGTAGCAGGCCGGCCGCGGCGGCCACCAGCAGGCCGATACCGAGGGCCAGCACGATGTTGCCGGTCAGGGCGCGGCCGGTGCCCCTGGCGACGGCGGCCTGGCGCACCATGGCGAACGCGGTCAGCTCGTCGATCGCGCGTGCCTCGACCAGGAGGCGGTCGCCGTCCAGCTCGATGGTCGCGTGTACGGGGGAATCCAGAGTCCCCCGTTCGAGCCCGGCCTGCCGCGCGGCCCGGACCGCTCGGCCGTCGGCGCCGACCAGGTTGCCGGTTCGCTGCCGCTGCACCACCGAGATGCCCTGGCCGTGCAGGATGTCGATCACTCGGCGGATGCCCAGCTTCGAGTCGGCGAGCTGGCCGGCGATGACGTCGGCCTGGTCGGACATCGTCTGCCGGGTGAGGTCCTCCGCCGTGCTGACCACCAGCCGGGTGGAGATCAACCCGGCGACCACGGCCATCACGCCGGCCACCACGAGGCAGATCGCGGTGACCCGGACCGCGAGCCCGGGCCGCCGCTCGCTCAGCACGACGTGCCGGACGAGTCCGCGGCGTACCCCACGCCGCGGACCGTCCTAATGGGACTCGAGGAGCCCAGCTTTCCCCGCAGCTGAGCGATGTGCACGTCGACGGTCCGGGTCCCGGCCGCCGCGGAGTACCCCCACACGGCGCTCAGCAGCTGCTGACGGGAGAACACCTGGCCCGGCCGCCGCATCAGGTGGGCCAGCAGGTCGAACTCGGTCGACGTCAGCATCACCTCGTCGGCGTCCGTCCACACGCGACGCTTGAGCAGGTCGACCCGGACCCCGCCGACCTCCAGCACCTCCGAGGCCGGGACGCCCTCGGACCGCCGAAGCACCGTGCGCACCCTGGCGACCAGCTCCCGCGGGCTGAACGGCTTGGTCACGTAGTCGTCCGCGCCGAGCTCGAGCCCGAGCACCCGGTCCACCTCGTCGTCGCGCGCGGTGACGAACAGGACCGGCGTCCAGTCGCCGCCGGCGCGCATGGTCCGGCACACCTCGATCCCGTCCAGCACGGGCAGCCCGACGTCGAGGATCACGGCCACCGGGCGCATCGAGCGCACCGCGGCCAGCGCCCCCCGCCCGTCGGTCTCGACGTGTGTGCCGAACCCCTCCCGGCGCAGGTACATGCACACCAGGTCGGCGATGGCCCGGTCGTCCTCCACCACCAGCACGAGTCCACGGCTCACCGAAAGCCCCGCCGCGGACTCCGTCGCTTGCCCCACAGGCGAAACCCTAGCCGTCGTTCAGCTCGGACTCGATACCGTCCAGTGTGGACTCGATGTCGTCGAGCTGCCGCTCCATGGACGGTCCCGGCCGGTCGGTCAGCGGCGGCGCGCCGCCAGAGCCGTCCCGGCACCCGCCGGCCAGCACCAGCACCGCCCCGACGAGCACGGCCGCGACCCTGGTCACTTCGCCCCGCAGTGCGCGGAGCGGAACTCGGACACCCAGCCGTTGATCTTGTTCAGCTCGTCGATCCGGCCGGCCCGCCGCTCGGCCTTCTCCTCGAGCAGCTGCGCGCTGGTCTCCCGCCCGGCGTCGCGCTCCTGCCGAGCCTTCTCCTTGAGCCACGCGACGGATCCGCGCACGTCCGCGCCGCCGTTGATCCGCTCGATCAGCTTGGTCACGCGGTTGGAGATCCGAGGCAGCCGTTTGTCGCACAGGAAAGCCACCTGTTCGGGGGTGAGCGTGATGGTCACCGATCCCGACGGCGGTGGCGACGGCGACGGCTGGGCACTCGCCGTGGCCGCGCCGCCCACCATGAGCGCGGCCAGGACACATCCGGTCAACACGACTCGCATGGCTCACTCCCTAACGTTTGATCGTGATCGAGCGAGCACCACAGTGGCCGCGCAAGATGAGGGACCGGCCTGGGTGTTGTTCGAGGTATGTAAAGCCCGGACTGGTCACCGCTGGTATTCGTGACGGAGCGTGACGTGATCCCATGAAGCGAATACCGCCGTTAGTGGCCAGCATTGGGCCGGCTGGACTAAGTTCGTCCGGTACGGAGTCTGCATCACGGACCGGTAACCGCCGGGGGAAAGCGGGCGCAGTGGGCACCAGTACCGGGTTGACTGTCGTGTCGTGGAAGCTGCCGTGGTGACCACCGCGCCGCCCGACGCGCCGGCCGGCCGGGGGGCACGCAGAGTGCTCGCAAGCCCGGCGGCGGCGGTCCGGCAGGTCACCCGATCGGCCGCGACCACGCCAGGGCGACTGTCGGTGATCGCCGCCGGTCTGGTCCTCCTCACGGTGCTGACCGGAATCGTGGGCGCCCTTGCCCTGCAGGAGAAGCAGACCACGATCGACAACCTGATCGAGCACCGGGAGCCGCTCGCCGCCGCGGCACAGCAGCTCTACCGCTCGCTGTCCGACGCCGACGCCACCGCGGCCAGCGCGTTCCTGGCCGGCGGCGTGGAGCCGGACCCGCGCTACGAGATCGACATCGCTCAGGCCGGCGCCGCGCTGGCCAAGGCGTCCTCCGACGTGGGCGGCGATCCCGAGGCCGAGGCCCAGGTGCAGCAGCTCAACCAGCAGCTGCCGGTCTACACCGCGCTGGTGGAGACCGCCCGCACGTACGACCGGCAGGGTTTTCCGGTCGGCGCGGCCTACCTGCGTGAGGCCTCCGGGCTGATGGCCGAGAAGATCCTGCCCGCGGCCGAGCGGCTCTACCAGAAGGACTTCGACCGGCTGGGCGCCGAGCAGGACGAGGCCCGCGCGTTCCCGTGGGTTACGGTCGGGCTCACCCTGCTCCTGCTCGCCGCGCTGATCGCCGCGCAGATGTACCTCACCCGCAAGACCAACCGCCTGATCAACGTCGGCCTGTTCGCGGCCACCGTGGCGGTGCTGCTCGGGCTGGTCTGGGCGACGGTGGCGCTGCTGATCGAGTCGGCCAACGTCGCCGATGGCCAGCGCAACGGCTCCGATCAGGTCGAGGTGCTGGTCAACGCCCGGATCGTCACGCTGAAACTGCGCGCCGACGAGACCCTCACGCTGGTGGCCCGGGGTGACGGCCCGGAGTACGAGGAGGACTTCCAGAAGCTCAAGGCCCAGGTCGAGGGCGACTCCGAGGCCAACCTGCTGGTGCGGGCCAAGAACCTGGCGTCCAGCCAGCAGGTGGCCGACGAGGTCCAGGCCGCCAAGGACAACACCGATGCCTATCTCCGCGCGCACCAGCGGGTGCGCGAGCTCGACGACAACGGGGACTACAAGGCGGCCGTCGAGCTGGCCACCAAGGAGAACGTGCCGGACGGCAGCGCCACCGCGTTCCGCCAGCTCGACCAGAACCTGATCAGCGCGCTGAACGCGGGCCGGCAGGAGTTCCTCGACCAGACGCTGACCTCCCGGCAGGCGCTGACCGCCCTGGTGCCCGGCTTCGTGGTGCTCCTGCTGATCGCCGCGGCCGGCATCGTCCTTGGCATCACCCAACGACTGCGGGAGTACCGATGAGGCGGGCGGGGGCTGCGGTTTTCGCGGCCGTGGCGGCACTTCTGGCCGGGTGCGGGGCAACCGGCACGCCGGTCGACCCGGCCCCGATCAGCTCCGCCGACCGGCCGCGCCCGGTCGGCGTGCAGGAGAACCCGACGACGGGATCGGCCGCGCCCGCGCAGCCGTCGTGCCCGGCCGACGGTCGGGCCAGCTTCCGGCCGGGTCCGCTGCCGCCGCCCGGCCAGATGCCCGACGGCAGCACCATGCGGCGGATCTTCGATCGGGGCCGGCTGGTCGCCGGCGTCGACCAGAACAACTTCCGGTTCGGCTTCCGCAATCCGAGCACCAACGAGCTCGAGGGGTTCGACATCGACCGGGTGCACGAGATCGCCGCGGCGATCTTCGGCGATCCCAACAAGATCCAGTACAAGGTACTCTCGTCTGCGGAGCGGATTCCCGCCCTGGAGAAGGGCGAGGTCGACATCGTGGTGCGCACGTTCACCGCCACCTGCGAGCGCTGGGAGAAGATCAACTTCTCGAGGATCTACTACGTGGCCCAGCAGCGGGTGCTCGTGGACGTTTCCTCGCCGGCGACCAGCCTGGACGACCTCGGCGGCAAGAAGGTCTGCGCGCAGCGGGGCAGCACCTCGATCAACACGCTCGCCACCTACCGGAGCAAGCCGGTTCCGGTGGCGACCGACACCTGGTCGGACTGCCTGGTGATGCTGCAGCAGCACCAGGTCGACGCCGTGTCCACCGACGACGTGATCCTGGCCGGGCTGGCCGCGCAGGATCCGAACGTGAAGCTGGTCGGGCCGTCGATCAGGGACGAGCCATACGGGATCGGCGTCGCCAAGCCCAACGAGGACCTGGTCCGGTTCATCAACGGCGTGCTGGAGCAGTCCGTCCGGAATGGACAGTGGGCGGCGAGCTACGCCCTGTGGGTCGGCAGCCGCACCGGCCAGACCGCCTCCCCGCCGCCGGCGCAGTACCGGGACTGAGTGATGACGCCATGACCAGATGTCCCAGGCCGGGTTGCGGCGGCGAGGTCGTCGACGGCAACTGCCGCGCCTGCGGCATCGCGGTGACCGGGGACGTCGACCCCACGGCGCGGGCGGAGCAGCTGCGCCGGCAGGCCGCGGCGGCCGCCGAGCAACTCGGCCGCGCGGCGGTCGCCGGCGGCGAGGGCACCGGGTGGTTCCGCCCGCCGGACGTGCTCGCCGGATCGGACGAGGCGCCGGCCCCCGCCCCGCGGCACCGAAAGCCGGACGTGGCCGCACCGTCGCCCGTTGCGGGCGGGCCGGCCGCGCCGGCCCGCGGCGGCCAGGCCCCGGCATGGCAGTCGCCGGCCGAGCGCACCGCGCACCTGCCCGGCAACTACACCCCGGCCGGCGGGCAGCGGGCGCTCCCGATGCCGCCGGGAATGCAGTGGCCGCAAGGGGTTCCGGTGCCCAGGGTGCTGCCGCGGGAGCCGGCTGCCCGGCCCGGCGGCACGACCGAGGACGACCAGCAGCCGACCAGCGCGCTCGCCGCCACCCCGCCCACCCTGTCCATCGAGCCACCCAAGCCGGTGATCGCGGAGCCGCCGGCCACGCAGCCGCCGACCCATCCCGGGCCGGGCACCGACGGCCGGCAGACCAGCGACAGCCAGCCCGGCACCGGGCCGTTCCCCGGCGCGGCCCGGCGCACCCAGTCCCGGACCACCGGCCGGGGCCGGCTGGGCGCCGGGCTCGTCGAGGTGCCCGTGGTGCCGGTCAAGGACCCGTCCTCCGCGGTGCTCGAGGACCCGGTCGTCGCGGAGAGCAAGCGGTTCTGCAACAACTGCGGCGCCGAGGTCGGCCGGTCGAAGGACGGCGAGCCCGGCGCCGCCGAGGGCGAGTGCCCGCACTGCGGCACCCCGTTCAACTTCCGTCCCCGGCTGCACCGCGGCGACCTGGTCGGCGGGCAGTACGAGGTGCTCGGCAGCATCGCCTACGGCGGGCTCGGCTGGATCTACCTGGCCAAGGACCACAACGTCAGCGACCGCTGGGTCGTGCTCAAGGGCATGATCGACACCGGCGACGCCACCTCGATGGCCAGCGCGGTGGCCGAGCGCCGCTTCCTCGCCGAGGTCGAGCACCCCAACGTGGTGAAGATCTACAACTTCGTGCAGCACCCGGACCCGAAGACCGGCACGAGCGTCGGCTACATCGTGATGGAGTACGTCGGCGGCCAGTCCCTGCGCCAGCTCGCGCTCGAGCACCACCGCACGTCCGGCCGGGCCGAGCCGCTGCCGATCGGCCAGGTGATCGCCTACGGGCTGGAGATCCTGCCGGCCATCGGCTATCTGCACAGCATCGGCATGCTCTACTGCGACCTCAAGCCGGACAACGTGATCCAGTCCGGCGAGCAGCTCAAGCTGATCGACCTCGGCGCGGTCCGCCGGATCGACGACTACGACAGCCCGCTGTTCTTCACCCTCGGCTACAGCGCGCCGGAGCTGGCCACCGAGGGCGCGTCGGTGGCGTCGGACATCTACACGGTGGGCCGCACGCTGGCGGTGCTGTCGATCGAGTTCGCCGGCTACACCACCAAGCACAAGCACAGCCTGCCGGGGCCGGACACCGAGCCGCTGTTCGCCCTGTTCCCCTCCTACTACCGGGTGCTGCGCCGGGCGACGCACTCCGATCCGCGGCAGCGGTTCGGCTCGGCCGAGGAGATGGCCGACCAGCTCACCGGCGTCCTGCGCGAGGTGATGGCGCTGGGCACCGGGCGGCCGCGGCCGGGTCCGTCGACGGTCTTCGCGCTGGAGACCCGGACGTTCGGCTCCGGCCTCGTGGTGGCCGACGACGGCCGGTCGCTGCCCGTGCCGGATCCGATCGAGGTGGCCACGGTGCTGCCGCTGCCCCTGGTGGACACCGACGACCCCGCGGCGAGCGTGCTGGCCAGCATCACCGTGACCGAGCCGGCCGAGCAGGTCGCGGCGCTGTCCGCGGCGCCGCGTGACTCGATCGAGGTCCGGCTGCGCCTGGTCAAGGCGTACATCGAGCTCGGCGACCTGCGCGCGGCCGCGGGCGTGCTCGAGTCGGCACGGGCGCTGGTCCGCCACCCGGCGGACTGGCGGCCGGAGTGGTACCGCGGGCTGATCGCGCTGGCCATGCGCAATCCCAGGGAGGCGCAGGCCGCGTTCGACCGGGTCTACGACGCGGTGCCCGGTGAGATCGCGCCCAAGCTGGCGCTCGGGGTGAGCGCGGAGTTCGCCGGCGAGCACTTCCCGGCGGCCAGGTTCTACGAGCTGGTCTGGCGCACCGACCGCAGCTACGTCAGCGCCGCGTTCGGCCTGGCCAGGGTGTACCTCGCGCAGGGCGCCAGGGCCGGCGCGATCGAGGTGCTTGAGTCGGTGCCGGACACGTCCAGCCACTACGTCGCCGCGCAGGTGGCCGCCATCAAGATCAAAACTCGGCCCGACGAGGTCACCCGGGTCGCCGAGAACGACCTGCACGACGCCGCGCGCCGGCTGGAGCGGCTGGCCCTCGACGCCGAGCGCCGCACGCAGCTGGCCGCCGAGGTGCTCGAGACCGCGTACGGCTGGGTGCGCGCCGGCCGCCCCGGTGCCGCCCCCGGCCCCGGTAGTGCCGCCCGTCTGCTCGGCTGTGCACTGTCCGAACGGGAGCTTCGCTTCGGCCTCGAGCGCTGTTACCGCGCCCTTGCCCGCCTGGCAAGCACGCCCGAGCAGCGGCACACGCTGGTAGACAAGGCCAACAAGATTCGCCCCCGCACGCTCACCTGAGCTCGACGACCGAGATCTCCGGCGCCGCCCCGACCCGCACCGGCGGACCCCAGAACCCCGCGCCCCGCGTCACGTACAGCCACGTGTCGTCTACTTTGGACAGACCGGACAGCGACGGCTGGACGAGCCGGACCACGTGGTGGAACGGGTAGAGCTGGCCGCCGTGCGTGTGCCCGGACAGCTGCAGGTCGACGCCGCGCTCGGCGGCGCCGGCGACCTGAACCGGTTGGTGGGCGAGCAGAACCACCGGGCGGGCGGGGTCCCGCCCGGCCAGCGCCCGGTCGAGGTCCGGACCGTCGGCGACCGAGCGGCCGTTGACGTCGTTGATCCCGGCCAGGTCGAAACCCGCGTCCCCGCGCTGGATCCCGGTCCGCTCGTTGCGCAGCGGCTGCACCCCGAGCCGTTCCAGCTCGGCCATCCACGGCTCGTACCCCGAGTAGTACTCGTGGTTTCCGGTCACGAAGTACGTGCCGTGCCCGGACACCAGGTCCTGCAACGGTTCCACGGCCGGGCCGAGCTCGTCGACCGTGCCGTCCACCAGATCGCCGACGATCGCCACCAGGTCCGGCTCGGTCTCGTTGATCATGTGGACGATCCGCTCGGTGTGCCCGCGACCCAGCAGCGATCCCAGGTGGATGTCCGACACCACGGCGATGCGGAACCCGGCCAGCCGGGGATCCAGCCGGCGCAGCGGCACGCTCAGCCGGGTCACCTCCGGCGGCCCAAGCGCCGACACCATCCCGGCCCCGACCAGACCCGCCGACGCCACCCCGGCCGCCACCGCGCACCCCCGCGCCAGGAACACCCGCCGCGTGTTGGCCTCCGGCGTCGCCGTGTTGGCTTCTGGCGTCGCCGTGTTGGCCTCCGGCGCGGTCATCGCCGTGGCCACCACCGGCCCCCGCCGCGTCCAGCCCCGCAGCGCCAACCGCGGCAGCTCGAGCACCGCCAGGACGAGGAACAGGTACGCCATCAGGCCGAACCACACGAACCCCGGCCACGCGAACCAGCGCGCGATCCCCGGTCCGACCAGCCGCCCGACCACCAACGTCAGCGCCACGAGCGCGGCCAGCCCGGCGAGCACCAGTCCGCCCACCCGCCGGGCCCGCCCCGCCTCGGTCGTGTCCTTGACCAGCCGCTTCCACAGGTACAGGTGGATCAGCGCGACCAGCCCGCCGACCACGAGCGCAAAGATCATCGAGCCGTCCGCCTAAGGGTTGATGTCGTACCGGCGCCGGCGGACCAGGCTCGGATCCCTGGCCACCGCCTCGAGGTCCTGCTTGCGCCCGTGCGTGGTGAAGTGGCTGAAGTCGACGGTGACGAACAGTGCCCTGGCCCGCAGCGCCAGCGGCCCTTCGGGGTCGTCGAGCCGGCCGTTGGCACTGGTGTAGATCTTCCGGCCGGCGATGCCGTCGAGCCGGGCCGCGATGTACAGCGTGGACCCGACCGGGACCGGGCGCCGGAAGTCGGTCTCCAGCCGCCCGGTCACCGCGGGCCGGCGCAGCAGGTGGCCGACGGCCGAGCCGAGCGCCTCGTCGAACGCGCAGGCGAGCAGGCCGCCGTGGGCGAGGCCGGGCGCGCCCTGGTGTGCCTCGGTGACGGTGAACCGGCCGAGGATCGTGTGGCCCTCGCCGATCGTGGTCCGCAGGTGCAGGCCGTGCTCCTGCTCGTCGCCGCAGCCGAAGCAGTAGGCGTAGTGCTGCGGCAGCGTGGTGCCGGGCGGGGGCACCTCCGGGTGCGTCGGGGCCGGCTCGGTGGCGACCGGCGGCCATGGCTGGGGCAGGCTCACGAAGCCCACCCTAGATACCGGGTTGCCGACCCGTGCCGTCGCGCTGTCCCGGCGTGCACCCGTCATCGACGGTGCCCCGGTGAGTCCTTCACCCTGGGTGGCGTGACGGAACCGGACGACGTGCCCGCGAGCGAGCCCTCGGTCGTGGAGATCGTGCTTCCGGTTCTGGAACGCAGCTCCACGGTGGCCGAGCGGCTGGCCCTGCTCCTGCTCACCGTGTTGCCCAGTTGAGCGCGCAATGTGACGAACTGTGCACAGGGCCGCATATGGTGGACCTCTGCCCTCTAAGCTTTGCGCCGGCGTGGAGGTGTGCATGTCTGGTGAGCGGATTCGCAGCGAGCGCGACGCTCGGGACCTGACCGACGAGTACCGGGTCCGCAAACCCGGTAAGTCCAACGCGAAGGTGCGGGTCGGCGCCCGGCCCGACCACCGGATGGCCGGCACCGGAATGGACGGGTTCGAGTTCGATCCCGCGGCGATGGCCAGGGCCCAGGGCAAGCTCGAAATGCTTCGGAACGAGCTGGCGGAGCATCGGAGGACGGCGATCGAGCTGGCGGAGGATCTGCCGGACGGCTCGAGTCCGGTCGCCCGGCGGATGCGCCAGGTCTTCCTGCAGCGGGCCGACCCGGAGACCGGGGTGCAGGCCGTGCTCAAGGACTACCTCGTTGAGCTGCAAGAGATTCAGACCGCCATCGACCTGACGCTGAAGACCTACGCCGCGATGGACGCCAACGCCACCGCGGTGCTGCGCGCCGCCGATGACACACGCCCGGGGGAGGGGGACTGACATGGCCTACAAATCCGAGGTGCATCCCGACCCGGAGCGGGCAGCCCGTGGCCGGCGCAGACGCCGGAAGAATCGCCACCAGGCCGATCTCGGCGTCTTCCCGGCCATCAACTGGGACCACTACCACCATTACGAGCTCTACGACATGATCATGTCGGCACGGCCGGTCCCGATGGGGCAGCAGGCCGTGAAGTGGCGCAAGCTCGGTCGGGCGATCAAGGAAACCACCGACGAGGTGAAGAAGACGCTGGACGAGCTGCTCGGCACCTGGCACGGCACGGCCGCGGTGCGGGCGGCGGAGTCCAGCACCGAGCTCGCCCAGTGGGCCGACACGGCGAGCCAGACCGCCAAGGAAATCGGCGCCGGGCTCGTGAAGTACACCGACGCGGTGGAGCGCGCCCAGCGCGAGATGCCGCCGCCGGAGTTCGCCACCGCCGAGCAACGGTTCCTCGAGGGCTACGACGTGAAGGGGTCGGGCGGTCCCAGCACGGCGATCCTCATCCGGCAGCTCCTCGACGACCAGAAACCCAACTTCGACAAGCAGGAGGCGGCGAAGGCCGAAGCCGTCCGGGTCATGCAGGTCTACGGCACCCAGAGCCAGGACGTGCACGACACCGTGCCGAGGTTCTACGACGCGCCGACGCTGCCGGACCAACCGCCGCCGGACGCCCCGCCCACTCAGGGGCCGGGACCGGGCGGCGGTCCGCGGCCAGAGGAGAACCCGTCGGGCACCCTCGGAACCGATGACGGCACGACCGCGGCCGGCTTCGCCGACCCCGCGTACGGCCCTGGCGGGTTCCCGCCCGGCCAGGGGC
>NZ_DASZCQ010000040.1:0-59920 GCF_035942955.1 Actinophytocola sp.
GTTACAGCGTGCTGTAACCGTGGCGCAACCACACCCCGGGTAGACCTGGCCACCATGCGTCATCAACCGACCCGCCGGTCCGTGCTCGGCATGCTCGGCGCCGCCCCGATCGCCGCCGGCGGCTTACTGTCAGCTGCCGGCACGGCCCGCGCCGAACCCGGGCTGGACGCCCGGATTCAGGAAATCACCGGCCGGCCCGAGTTCGCCGGCTCGCGCTGGGGAATGCGGTTCCATGTACACGACACCGACGAGCCGGTGTACGCGCTGAACCCGGACCACCGGTTCGTCGCCGCGTCGGCCATCAAGGTCTTCATCGCGGGATCGGCATTCTCCGCCCTCGGCCCCGGCTACCGGTTCCGCACCCGGGTGCACCGCACCGGCCCGGTCAGCCGTGGAGTCCTCAATGGACACCTGATCCTGGTGGCCGGCGGGGATCTGCTGCTCGGTCCCCGGATCCGGCCGGACGGCACGATCGCCCTGCCGAACCCGGACCACTCCTACGGAACCGCCACGGGCCCGATACCCGGAGATGCGCTGCGGCAACTCCGGGAGCTCGCCCGCCAGGTGGCCCGCCGCGGAGTCCGGCGCGTCGCGGGGCGGGTGCTGGTGGACGCCTCGCTGTTCCGTCAGGGCCGGGAGGAGATCGCCAACGGATTCACGCCGATCCCGGTGTCCCCCATGATGCTCAACGACAACATCGTCGACGTCGTGGTGACCCCGGGCGGCCGGGCCGGTGCGCCCGCCGGGCTGCTCGTGTCGCCGCGCACCGAGTACGTGGATGTGCTCAACGACGTCACGACGATCCCGACCGGCCAGCGGGCCCGGCCCCTGACCTTCACCACGGTGTCGGCCAACCCGGACGGTACGCACACCGTGCGGCTCACCGGCGACGTCCCGCTGGGCGGACAACCCGTGCTGCGCCCGTACTACGTTCCCGATCCGGTCCGCTTCGCCGAGATCGCCTTCACGCAGGCACTGCGCGAGGAAGGCGTCGACGTCGCGGACGACCAATTGTCCACAACGGACCAGCGGCGGAACAGGCTGGCCGAGCAGGTCTCGCCGCCGCTCTCGGAGCAGGTCAAGGTCATGCTCAAGCTCAGCTCCAATGTGCACACCGTCTACTTTCCCTACCTGGTGGGCGCGATCGCCGGTCGCGACCCGCACACCGCCAAGGCGACCGGCGAAGGGTTCCAGCGGGCGCTGATCGAGCGGGCCGGCCTCGACCCGGACGATCCGTCCAACGGCGGCCACACCTCGGACTTCTTCGTCCAGTTCCTGCGCCACATGGCGCGGCAGCGGTACTTCCCCGACTATCGCCGGTCGATGGCGATCATGGGTCGGGACGGCACGCTGACCGACGTCGAGCCCGACTCGCCCGCCGCCGGCCGGGTCTTCGCCAAGACCGGGACCGCCGCGAGCGGCGCCGCCGTGCACAAGGCGATGGCCGGGTACATCGTCCTGCCGGGCGGGACGCTGGTCGTGTTCGCGGAGTTCATGAACCAGGCCGTCCGATCCCTCGACGAGGCCTTCGCGGTGCAGGCACGCGCCGGCGCCGCGCAGGGCGAGATCGTCACGGCCGTCTACGAGTCGCTGACCACGTGAGGAGAGATCGATGACAGTCCGATCGCGACGGTCGACGCTCGGCCTGCTCGGCACCGCACCCGTCGCCGCGGGCGGGTTGCTCGCCGCCGCCGAACCCGCCTCGGCCGGCCGTATTCCCCGGGACCTGTTGCCCGATGGCCGGTTCGACCGTTTCGTCGCGCGGCGGGCCGCGGCCGACCAGTTCTCCGGAACCGTCCTGCTGGCCCACCGGGGCCGGCCGGTGCTGGCCCGATCCCACGGGATGGCCAACCGGGACCGGGCCGTGGCCAACCGGCCGGACACCGCCTTCGACCTCGCCTCGGTGACCAAATGCCTCACCGCCGTGGCGATCGGGCAGCTCGCCCAGCAGGGCCGGGTCGCCTTCCACGAGCCGCTCGGCACTTACCTCGACGGGTTCCCGGCGGACGTGGCCCAGGCCACGGTCCACCAACTGCTCACCCACACCTCGGGCGTCGGCCGGCCGGCGCTCACCACCGAGCGGCCACCGGACCAGTTCGAGTGGGACACCGTCGACGAGGTCTGGAACGGCACCCTGGCGTACCTGCGCACGCGGCCGTTGCGGTTCACCCCGGGCTCGCGCTTCGACTACAGCAACGACGCCTACGTCGTGGTCGGCGCGATCGTGGCCGCGGTCTCCGGACTGTCCTATTACGACTACGTGCGCCGGCACATCTTCGGCCCGGCCGGCATGACCGGAGCGGACTTCTTCACCAAGCCCCAGGTCCTCGCCGCCGGCGGCATCGCCCGCGAGTACGCGACCCAACCCGCCGGCGACCGTGCCGACTTCGTCACGACGCCGTTCTTCCCGTTCATCGGCAGTCCCGCCGGTGGGGCGTTCGCCTCGGCGCCGGATCTGCTCCGCTTCGCCACCGCGCTGCACGGCGGAAAGTTGTTGAGCCCCGCGTTCACCCACGCCCTCACGAGCGGCAAGGTGGTCGTCGGCTCGTCCCCCGCCGTGCCGGCCACACCGGGCCAGATCGTGTTCTACGGCTACGGCCACGTGGACGGCATCGTGACTCACCACCGCGTCGTCGGGCATTCCGGCAGCGGCCCCGGCCGGGCGAACAACCTCGACGTGTTTCTTGAGGAGGGCTGGACCGTGGTGATCCTCAGCAACTACGACACCGGCATCCGGCCCATCGTCGACCTGGCGCGCGAGATCATCACTCGGCGGTAGTGCCGGGGCGTTCGCGCAGAAAGGCCAGCACCGCGGCGACCCGACGGTGCACGGGCTCGTCGGCCAGGCCCAGCTTGCCGAAGATGGAGTTGACGTGCTTCTCCACCGTCGAGGCGGACAGGTTCAGCGCCTGCTCGACGCCGGCGTTGGTCTTGCCCTGGGCCATCTCGCGCAGCACGTCGAGCTCGCGGGAGGTCAGCGCGGCCAGCGGGGAGTGGGCGCCGCGGGTGCGGCGGGCGACGAGCGCCTCGACCACGAGCGGGTCGATCACCGAGCCGCCCCTGGCTACCTCGCGCAGCGCGCGGATCAGGTCCTCAAGGTCGCCGAGCCGATCCTTGAGCAGGTAGGCCAGTCCGGCGGTTCCGTTGCGCAGCAAGGCGAACGCGTAGCTCTCGTCGGTGTGCTGGGACAGCACGGCCACCCCGACGCCGGGGTGCTCGGCGTGGATCGCGTGCGCGGCGTCGATGCCCTCCATGTGGTGGCCGGGCGGCATCCGGATGTCGGTGAGCACGGCGTCGGGCCGCAGCCGACGCACGGCGTCGCACAGCTCCTCGGCGTTGCCGACCGCGGCCAGCACGTCGACCTCGCCGGAGTCCTCGAGCAGCCGGCGGGTGCCCTCGCGGACGAGGTAGTTGTCCTCGGCGATCACCACGCGGAGTCGGTCAGCCATGCTCGGCTCTCACCGGTAGCTCGGCGTGCACGCTGGTGCCCGCGCCGGGTTCGCTGTTCACCCGCAGCCTGCCACCGAGCGCCTCCACCCGGTCCCGCAGGTTGGTCAGCCCGTGGCCGTTGGTCGCGGTCGTGGTCGTGGCGAGGCCGACGCCGTCGTCGTGCACGTGTACCACCAGTTGTCCGTCCTGTGTGGACAAATCGACCTCCGCGGTGCGGGCGGCGGAATGCTTGACGACGTTGGTCAGCGCCTCGCAGATGACGAAGTACGCGGCGCCCTCCACCTCGGCACCCAGCCGCCGTTCGTCCACCGTGGAGTCGGCGCGGACCAGCACCTCCAGCGGCAGCCGGTCGGCGCGCGCCGCCACGGCGGCCACCAGGCCCTGGTCGCTGAGTACCGGCGGGTGGATGCCGTGCGCCAGCTCGCGCAGGTCGGCCAGCAGCTCCCGGGCGTCGGCGGCCAGCTCGTCGAGCACCTCGTCGGCGGACCGGTCGCCGCGGCCGATCTGGTTGCGGGCCAGCCGCAGCTTCATGATCAGCGCGACGACCTGCTGCTGGGCGCCGTCGTGGATGTTGCGCTCGATGCGCCGCCGCTCGGTGTCCTGCGCGGTGATGATCCGGGCCCTTGACCGGTCCAGCTCGTCGACCCGCTCGGCGAGCGCGGCGGTGAGCTGCAGGTTGGCGATCGCGGTCGCGGCCTGCCCGGCGAGCGTGGCCAGCAGCTCGCGGTCCTCGCCGGCGTAGCCGTCGTCCTTTGCGCACTCGATGTGGCCGATGACCTCGCCGCCGCGCTCGAGCGGGACCCGCAGCGTCGGCTCGCCGGACGGCTCGCCGGCCACCGCGCTCGCCGCCGGCAGCGTCACCCGCACCCACCGGGCGGCCAGTCCTATTCGGACGGTCTCGGCCAGGCGAGGCAGCAGGTCGTGCAGCTCCACGGTCTGCTCGAGGCTCGCGCCGAACGCGGTGAGCAGCTGGTAGCGGTTCACCCGCTCACCGAACACCAGCCGGTCGGCGAGGCGTTCCAGCCGGCGGCGCAGCGGCTGGAAAGCCGCGGCCGCGACGACCGCCACCAGCACCGCAAGCGGGACCGGGATCACGTCGCTGACCGCCAGCCCGGGGGCCGCGGCCAGTCCGATGTAGACGACCGCGATACCGATCGTCAGCACGCCGTACACCACCGACCGACGGACCACCAGGTCGATGTCGAACAGCCGGTGCCGGACGATCCCGATCACGATGGTCGCCGGGATCATCAGCATCAGGACGATCGTCAGCCCGTTGAACAGGCGCAGCCACACCGGGTACGGCTGACCGACCGCGCTGGCCAGCGCGTTCTGCAGGACGTAGAACGGGATGATCGTCCCGGCGACGTAGACCAGCAGCCGCATCCGCGCCCGCTGCTCGGGTCCGGCCTGGAAGTAGCGGACGAACAGCACGGGAACCACGACGAAACCGCCGTAGAACCCCTCGGCGAGGAACTGCAGCGGCGGCGCGAGCCAGTCCAGCCAGGGCACCGCGAGCGGGCTGGGCACCTGCGGGGCGGGATCGAACAGGTACCGGTCGATCACCAGGTTCGGGCTGCTCAGCAGCAACAGCGGCGGCAGCAGCAGGTGCAGCCAGGTCAGCCGCAGCACCACCCGCTGCCAGCGCCGCTCGACCACACCGTCCGGGTAGGACGCCAGCAGCAGCACCGCGGCGATCATCGCCAGCAGCCCGGTGTACTGCGCGAACAGGTTCGCCCACGCGAGCCAGTGCCCGGGACCGCGGCTGGCCAGCGTGTCTCGGATCGGCTGCTCGAGGCCGGCGCCGACCGCCAGCGTGGCGGCGAGCAGCAGCAGCCGCCGGGTCTGCGGATGCTCCGGCCGCTTGCCGGACAGCCACACCGCGACCACGAACAGCGGGGTGACGCCGAGGCCGATCCAGCCCAGGGTCCCGAGCACTCCGTCGGGGCCGGGCCTGGCCACCTTGTACATGATCGCGGCGACCAGCCCGGCGGCGCCGAGCACGACAAGCCTGGGTTCGGCGGGTGAGGTTACCGCCGGAACAGGTGGGCCGGGACGGCGTCGGCGAGGACCTTGTAGCCGAACGGGTTCAGGTGCAGGTGGTCTCCTTCGTCCACGGTGGCAAGGAGTTGGCGGGGGTTGGCGGGGTCGCGGGTGACCGCGTCGAAGTCGATCACGGCGTCGAACCGGTGGCTGGTGCGGATCCAATCGTTGACGGTCTGCCGGGTGGCCTCGCGGAGCCCGGCGGCGTCGTCGTAGCCGGTGTTGCCGCCGAAGGGCAGCAGGGTGGCGCCGTAGACCCGGATGCCGTGGGCGTGGGTGCGGACGATGATCTGCTCGTACGCGGCGATCAGGTCCTCGGCGACCTGCCGCTGGGCGGCCTCGGTGGCCGGCGCGGTGCCGATGTCGTTGACGCCTTCGAAGACGATCAGCCACTGCACTCCGCTCTGCGCCAGGACATCCCGGTCGAGCCGGGCCAGCGCGTTGGGGCCGAGGCCGTCGTTGAGCACCCGGTTGCCGCCGGCGGCCTGGTTCAGGATGGCGATGTCGGCCGTGGCCGGGTGCGCCTGCAGCCGGTCGAGCAGCTGGTCGGGCCAGCGGTTGTTCCCGTTGGTGGTGGAGCCGCGGCCGTCGGTCAGCGAGTCACCGAGCATGACGGCGCCGGCCGTGGTGCGCTTGGCCGGCACCTCGACGCCGCTGAGGAAGTACCAGTGGTTGGTGGGGGTGGCGCCGGGCAGGTCCACGGCGTCGACGTGGTTGCCGGCCAGCAGGTGGGAGGTGGTCCGGGAGCCGGGGTGCGAAGTGATGTTGGTCGACCTCTGGCCCTCGGCCAGGTAGGTGGTGACGGTCAGGTTGGCGCGGGCCGCAACGGGGAAGGTGAGCGGGTCGGACACCATCTGCGCCCCGACCGGGATGACCACCGAGGACCGGCCGGAGAAGGTGACCGGGCGCGCGGTGCCGGCCTCGATCGCGCTGACGCCGGCCTGCCCGCCGGCCGGGAGCGCGACCGTGACCGCGGTGATCGGCAGCGCCGCGCCGCCGAAGGCGTTGGAGAAGCGCAGCCGCAGCACGGGCCCGCCGAGCGACACGCGGATGGTCTGCCGCAGCGTGCTGTCGGCCAGCACCACATTGTCCCCGGTGAACGGCGGGGGCGGCATGTTGCCCGGCTCGGTCAGCTGCGGCATGGCCGTCCAGGTGTTGACCCAGTGTCCGGTGCGGACGTCCGGGGCGATCTCGACGCCGGTCGGCCCGGAGGTGCCGGCGCCGAGGGTTCCGATCACATGCGACGTGGTGAGCAGGGCCGCCGTGAGGACTCCCACGATGGCCAGGCCGAGAATGGATGATCGTCCGCTCATGGGCTGCCTCCATGAGATCCGCACCGCCGGCCGCCATCCGAAAGTTTCGGAGTGGTGCCGATAGTTTTCATCGACCGTAGGGTTGCCTCGCCAATGGGGTCAAGCGGTTGGCCGCTGGTCGACCTCTTGTCGCGGCGAACTACCGCTCGTGAGCTGCCGGTTGCTTTCTGAAACGTTCCGGAACACAATGCGAACTGTTTCAGACCCTTGTCCTGCTCGAGGGAGATCTCAATGATGAGGAAAGCAGTCCTAGCCTGCCTGGGGGCGGTCGCGCTGCTGATCGGCGTCACCCTGACCGCGCTGGCGCCCCCACCGGCCGCGGCCGCGTCGCTGGTCCAGGTCACCAACTTCGGCAACAACCCGAGCGGTCTGCAGATGCACATCTACGTGCCGGACCGGGTGGTGACGCCGCGGGCGCCCATCCTGGTGGCCGTGCACTACTGCACCGGATCCGGTCCGGTCTTCTTCAGCGGAACCGAGTTCGCCCGGCTGGCCGACCAGTTCGGCTTCATCGTGATCTACCCGACCGCCACCCGGAGCAGCCGGTGCTTCGACGTGTACACCGCACAAGCGTTGCGCCGCAATGGAGGCAGCGACCCGGTGGGCATCAAGTCGATGATCGACTGGACGGTGGCCAACCGCAACGGCGACCCGAACCGGGTGTACGTCACCGGCGCGTCCTCCGGCGCCATGATGACCAACGTCCTGCTCGGCGACTACCCGGACGTGTTCAAGGCGGGCGCGGCGTTCATGGGCGTGCCGGCCACCTGCTTCGCCACCACCCCGCCGAACGAGTGGAACAGCGACTGCGCCAACGGCACCATCATCCGGACCGCGCAGCAGTGGGGCGACGCCGCCCGCGCGATGAACCCCGGCTACACCGGACCGCGCCCGCGCATGCAAATCTGGCACGGCACCGCGGACACCACCCTGCGCTTCCCCAACTTCGGCGAGCAGCTCAAGCAGTGGACCAACGTGCTCGGTGTCAGCCAGACCCCGTCGTTCACCGACACCCCGCAGTCCGGCTGGACCCGCACCCGCTACGGCGGCACCGGCGTCCAGGCGCCGGTCGAGGCGATCAGGCTGGAGAACGTCGGGCACAACCTGCCGCTCGGCGGCCAGGCCAGGATGGCCATCGACTTCTTCGGCCTGAGCACCTCCATCCCGCCGACCTCGACCACGACCACCACGACGACGACCGGTAACCCGCCGCCGGGTGGCTGCACCGTCCGCGACGACCTCAACGCCTGGAACACCGGCCTGACATCCACCTTCACCCTCACCAACACCAGCACCACCCCCATCAACGGCTGGACACTGACCTTCACCCTGCCCACCGGCCAAACCATCACCTCCGGCTGGAACGCCACCTACACCCCCACCACAGGCCACATCACCGCCCGCAACACCAGCTTCAACGCAATGATCAACCCCAACGGCGGCACCGTCAGCGGCTTCGGCTTCCAAGCCACCCACACCGGCAACACCGCCAAACCCACCTCCTTCACCCTCAACGGAACCCCCTGCACCGTGGCCTGATCACCCAACCGAGCGCGGACTCGACGGGCGGCTGGTTTACCGATGGTGTACCGTCTCCGTGTGGCCGCGAAGATGATCAAAGTTGACGAGCAGACCCATGCTCGGCTGACCCAGCTGGCGGCTGAGAACGGCACCACGATCGGCCGCTACGTCGCCAGGCTGGTCGGCGCCCAACGCACCCGCGCCGAGTGGGCGGAGATCGCCGCGCAGACCGAGGAGTACCTGCACGAGCAGTTCGGGTTCGTTGCCACGCCGGAGGAGCGGGCGGCCGCGGAGGCATGGCTGACCCGCGAGCCCACCAAGCACTCCCGCCGGGGGCGAGCCAGCTCGTGACCACGTCCACACCAGGCGGCCTCCTGCTGGACACGACCGCCCTAGCGGCACTCGCCTCGAGCCGGAGCATGTCGGCGATCATCGCCTCCGCCCCGAACCTGAGGCAGAAGCTCTACGCGCCGGTGACCTGCCTGGACGCCGCCGACCGCATCTGTCCCGGCATCGCCAAGCACATCGGCCGATTACCGGCCATCGAACCGCTCGAGCTGACCTACGCCGACGTGCTCGACCTGCGCCAGCGCGCGCCGCAGGTCTCCCTCGACGTGGCGCACGTGATCGCGTTGGCCCGGCCCACCCCGACCACGCCCGGCGGCCTGGCGGTGGCGACCGTGCTGCCCGAGCTGTACGCCGGCTACGACCTGCGGATCAACCCGATCGGCGAGTAAGGACGGTGCGATCGCCGCGTGCCGGCGCCGATCTTGGGTAATCGGGCGCGTGAGCACCGCGGTCCGGTCCCTGTTGCGCGCCTGGTCGCCGACCGCGTTCGGCGCCTCCACGCTGGTGGTGGAGATACCACTGGTGTACGCCGCGGCGTCCCGGTCGGCGAACGGCGCGCGCGAACTGGCCGCGCTCGGCGTCTGCCTCGCCGTGCTGGTCGTGGTCAACACGCCGGCGCTGGCCGTCACGCCGTTGGTGGTGACCGAACAGGACCGCCATCCGCTGCCGCGGCTGTGGCGCTACGCCGTGCTGATCGGCTGCCTCGGCGCCCTGATCCTGCTGGCGGCGGCCGCGCTCCCGGTGGCCGCGATCATGGTCGGCGGGCAGCCGGATCTCACCGGCGCGGTGCGTGCCGGCCTGCTCGGCCTCGTGCCCAACTCGGTCGGCGTCGCGCTGCGCCGCTACCTGCACGGCCGGCTGATCGGCGCGGCCCGCACCGGCATGATCGTGCCGGCGGGGATCGTCAGGATCGCCGGTTCGGGGGCGCTGGCCTGGGTGGGTGTCGGCGTGTTCCCGGCGTCCGGCGCCGCGGTCGGCGGGGCGGCCCTGTCGGCCGGGGCGCTCATCGAGACCGCGGTGCTTGCCGTCGCGGTGCGCCGGCTGCCGGCGCCGGATCCGGCGCCCCGCGCCGAGCCACGCCGTGCGCTGGTTCGCCAGCACGCGCACCTGTCCACGGCGCGGCTGCTGTTCATGGTGCCGATGCTGGTCACCACCGTCGGCATCGCGCACTCGGCGCAGGCCGGACCGTCCCTCGTGGTCTGGCCGGCGCTCTACGAGCTGGCCATGCTGTTCTGCTCACCGGCCAGCGACTGGGAGTCGGTGTCCGCCAGGGCGCGGCGCGCCAATCCCGGCGACCGGGGTCCGCGCCGGCTCACCCTGTTGTTGATCACCGGGTTCGCCGGGCTGTTCGCCGTGGTGGTGTGGAGCGGCCTGGCCCGGCACTACCTGACCGGGCTGCTCGCCGTCCCGTCCGGACCGGCCGACCTCGGGTTGCGGGCGGCGCCGCTGCTGCTGCCCGTGCCGGTGCTGTGGGTGCTCCGGGCCCACCTGCGCGGCTCGGTGATGGCCCGGCACCGAACCCGGTCGCTGGTGGCCGCCGCCGGCGTCCACCTGATCGCGCTCACCGGCTTCGTCGGTGCGCTCAGCCGCACGGCGCTGCCCGGCGTGACGGTCGCCTGCCTGGCCATGTCCGCCGGCCTGCTGGCCGAGCTCGGCATGCTGGCGCGCGGCACGATCACGTCCGGCGCGGCCACCCGCGCATCGCGGTGAGCGCCGACCGGCCCCAGCCACTCACCGATGTGTCCATTGCGGACTTACGCCCGCCACTCTTCCCGCCAGTCGGGATGGGTGTCATACACCGAGGCGACCAGGCCGAGCATGTCCGCGTCCTGCTCGACCTGCGCCTCGTGGCGCAGGAAGGAGACCTTCTCCGGGAACGGGACGGGAGCGCGCTCTTCCCGCGCCGGGACCGGGTCGGCGGCGAGCAGGAGCCCGCGGCCGTCGTCGGTGCGCATGATCCGGATCCGGCCGCGTCGCTCGGCCTCGTCGAGGTGCGGCAGCTCCCCGTCCTTGAACCGTTGCTCGTCCTCGTCCAGCCGGGCGAGCACGAACTCGCTCAACTCAGCGGTGTCCGTCATACCTGCCGGGTATCCCGTCCGGCCGGCCGTACACCTCAGGCGGCTACTCGCAGGTCAGCGGCCGGATGCGTACAGCGCGGCGACCTCGGCGGCGGGCAGCGCGCGGTCGAACAGGTGCACCTGGTCGATGGCGCCGCGCCAGAAGTCCACCGGGTTTCCGGCGAACTTCGCCCGGCCGATCACCGTGTTGCCGGTGCCGGGGTCGCCGTCGCAGGCGTTGGCGGCGCCGGCCGGCTGGCCGTCGACGTAGAGGGTGAGTGAGCCGGCCGCGACGTCCCGCACGCCGACGAGGTGGTACCAGCGGCCGGTCTCCGGAGCGGCCGGGGCCAGCGCCCGCACGCCGGTGAAGCTGAACGCGAACCGGTTGTCGGCGCCGGAGTACTGCAGGAAGAACGCGCTGTTCGCCGGCCCGTCCCGGCTCACCGCCGTGGCGAACCCGCCGAGGCTGTCCAGCTTCACCCAGGCGGCCACGGTGTAGTTGCCCGCGGTGTCGAGGATCCCGGCTCCGGTGTCCACTGTGGACGTGCTGCCGTTGAACTGGATCCCGGGCCCGGGATGGCCCTCGGTCCAGCTCGCCCCGCCGGTCAGGGTGGCGTCGTGGTCGCCGACGGCGTCCGCGGTGACCGTGCCGGCGCCCTCGCTGAACGGGTAGTAGGCGATCCCGTCGGCGCCCGGCGTGCCGGGGCCGGGCGCCGGGCCGCCGCCCGATCCGTCCGCGCTCCGGATGATCGCCTCATTGACGGCGCGGACCTGGTCGAAGTCCAGCTTGCGGACCTGGCGGTCGTAGGTGAAGAAGCCGTTGACCTCATGCTCGACGTCGGTGATCTGGGTGTAGACCGCGGCGCTGATCCCGCAGCGCTGCGCGGTGGTCAGCACGTCGCGCTGGTTCTCCACGTAGCGGCGGGTCAGCGTGGCCGGGTCGGGCGCCATCTCGTAGGCATGCCCCTCGCCGAACCACATGTGGCCGTCGACCTCGAGGCCGAGGCCGCCGTGCTCGCCGTCCGCGGAGACCCGGGTGGCGGTTGGCACGGGCGACGCGGGCCCGACGTACTGGTGGTGGTCGAGGATGTCGCCGCGCCCCGAGTCGCCTTTGGACAGACAGCAGTTGACGCCGCTGTGCGCGTCGACCAGCCGGCTCGGATCGGCGGCCTTGACCTCGTCGGCGATGCGCCCGGTCTCGGCGCGGTCCCACTCGCCCCAGCCCTCGTTGAACGGCACCCAGACCACGATCGACGGGAAGCCGGAGTGCTTGTCCACCATGGTGCGCAGCTCGCGCTCGAACTGCGCGCGGGCGTCCGGCGGCGGGGGCTGGTCGGACAGCCGCATGGCCGGCATGTCCTGCCACACCAGCAGGCCAAGCCGGTCGGCGTGGTAGTACCAGCGGTCCGGCTCTACCTTGATGTGCTTGCGCACGGTGTTGAAGCCGAGCACCTTGTGCTGCTCGAGGTCGAACCGCAGCGCCTCGTCGGTGGGGGCGGTGTGGATGCCGTCCGGCCAGAACCCTTGGTCCAATGTGGACATATGGAACAGGATCCGGCCGTTGAGCGTCATCCGGAGCCGGCCGTCGGCGCCGCGCGCGGTGCCGATCGCCCGCATGCCGAAGTAGGAGCCGACCTCGTCGACGACCCGGCCGCCGCGCAGCAGGCGCACCCGAAGGTCGTACAGGAACGGGGAATCCGGCGACCACAGCTTGGCGTCGGGCACCGGAACCCGCAGCCGCGCGCCCGGCGCGCCGGTGACCCGGCCGACGGCCCGGCTGCCGTCGAACGCGATCGCCTCCACGGTCAGGCCGGCGGTGTCGCCGCTGGTGCGCACGGTCAGCCCCAGCGCGGCGCCGGCCACGTCCGGGGTCTGGTCCAGCGCGGTGATGTTGGCCGGCGCCACCGGTTCCAGCCACACGGTCTGCCAGATCCCGGAGCTGGACGTGTAGAAGATCCCGCGGTCGGGAACGTTGCGCTGCTTGCCGATCGGCTGCCAGGTGGCGTCGGTCAGGTCGGTGACCCCGACGATCAGCTCCTGCGGCCCGGTCGGGGTGAGCGCGTCGGTGACGTCCACACTGAACGAGTCGTACCCGCCGCGGTGGGTGGTCACCTGCCGGCCGTTGACCCACACCACCGCGTCGTAGTCGACGGCGCCGAAGTTGAGCCGCAGCCGGGCATCCCGGCCCACGCGCCACTGGCGCGGCACGAGGAACGTGCGGCGGTACCACATCCGGTCCTCGCGCCGCTGGATTCCGGACAGCGCCGACTCGATCGGGTACGGCACCAGCACGCGCTCGGCCAGCGGGCGCCCGAACGGCGGCGCCTCGCCCGCGGCCGCGCCGGCGAACTCCCACACCCCGTTGAGGTTCTGCCAGCGCTGGCGGGCCAGCTGCGGCCGCGGGTACTCCGGCAGCGCGTTGTCCGGTCCCACAAGATGGGTCCACGGCGTGGTCAGCGGCGGAGTTCCTGGGCGCCACACCGGATCGGCGGCGGCCACCGCGGGAGAGGCCAGCGCCAGCACGCCGACGATGGTAGTGAGCAGGGTGAGCACTCGCCGGACGCTCATCCTCGCAGCCTACTTGCTGGCCAGACGTGCCCGGGTCGCGCCGTGCATGTACCTCGGCCGCATCGCCGGGATCGGCGACACCGCCACCATCCACGACACCCCGTCACACCCCTACACCCAGGCCCTAGCTCTCCGCCGTCCCCGCCGCCGACCGGTCCGCCCGCGGCCGGCTCGCCCGCCGCCGCATGCTCACCGGCGAGCCACCCTCCCCCCTCACCCCACCCCCGGCTGCCACTCCAACCTCCGCTGCTGGCTAGCCCAACCCCGCTGCCGCCACGACCCTCCCCCACCGCGCCAGACCGGTGACGCCGGCAGGTTCAGCGCCTGCCACGTCGCCGAGGAGGCCGTGCGCCGCGCGTAACGTTCATATGGGCAGGTCGACCCACTGTCCACAGTGGATAGCCAGGGAGGGCCGGCCCGGCGTTCGAGGTCGAACCGGGCAAGCCCGCGACAGGAATTGTCAACAATTCGGTCGAGACCGCGGGACCGAGGCCCAGGACAGTGAAACGTCTTGCCGTGGCGGAGCGATCGTTCCGGTTGTGATGCCGGCCGTACGCATGCCGTCCGGATGTTACAGTCCGGGCCGCATGATCATTGGCGCGACTTGCTCCGCGCGGATGCGCCAGCTCTCGCGGCGGTGCCTCAGCACGACCATTCCCAGTAGCGCGCTGCCCGCCACCGCGCCGAGCACAGCCGGGACGAGGTTGCCCATTGCCGCACCGAGCACCGCCGACCCGACTCCTATTAGCACGGCGAGAATTCCCAGTGCCACGGCGACCGGCGGGTTCACCCAGGCCCAGCGCCGGGCGGCGGCCGCCCGCTCGAGCATCCAGGCAGCCGCATCGTTGATTTTCACATCGTCGAGCCGCATCGACACTATTTGTCGCGCGGCGTCCTCCAGGATGCGCAGCTGCCGCACGCTGGTGATTTCGAGCTCATTGTCCCTCGTGACGCTCAACGCGTTGATCGCGTCGGCGTGCAGGTCCACGGCAATTCGATGCAGGGCGGCGGGATCGGCCCCTTGTCGGTGCATTGGTTTGCCTTCCGCTGTTCCAACCAAGCAGCCGAATGGTACCCGTAAATCCTTGTGGCGCAACAACCTAGGTGGTAGATCGTGACCCAGCCGAGTTCGCCCCTCGTTGCATTGGCAGCCGCGGGAGGGCTTCTCGTGGTGTGCGGCGCGGTGTTTACCGGGCTGACCGCAATGGACCGGGAAACGCCACCCCAGGATGCCTTCGCGGTGGTCACCGCACAAGCGCCGGCACCGCGGGAAACAATTACCGAGACGGTACCGATCCTACCGTCGACCACCGGTTCGGCGCCGCCGAGCGGCCCGGCCCTGCGCGGCGACTTCGAGCGGGTCAGCGGGCCGAACGGAATGACGACCCATATTCCCGCCGGCTGGCCGACGAAACGCGCACCGGGACCGGCCGCGATGCAGGCCGACGATCCCGGTGGGACCGGGCGATTCCTGCGTTACGGCGGTTCCGAAACCTCGGTTTCGGATTCCTACGGCGTGCACGTCGACTACCAGCAGCAGTTCTCGGCGAACAAGACCGCGTTCGTGTCCATTCGGCTGGAACGGACGACCGTACGCGGGTATTCGGCGGTCGACTGGGAGTTCGAGTACGACACCTCGGAAGGCCGCCGGCACGTGCGTTCGATCTACTGGCTGGCGCTGGGATACGAATACTTCGTCTACGCGTCGTCGCCGGTCCCGATCTGGCCGCAGACCCAGGACATTCTCGACGTCATGCTCGACAACGCAACTCCGTGAGGCAACTGAGAGATGAGTGTGGACGACTTTACGCCGCCCCGTGGGATCCCGGCGCACGGCAACGGCGCCGCGCCGCCGGCCCGCGACGACACCACCCGGTACCTGTGCGCCGCGATGCACATGGATCCCGACTACACCAACAAGGCCATCCGCGAGTACCTCGTCGAAGACACCCGCCCGGTGCCCGCCTCTCCAGGGGTGGGCGCGGGCGAGGTGCTCGGGGAGGCCGTTGCCGCCCGGACCCGGCGCAAGCTCCGGGACATCGCGCTGATCCTCCTGCTGATCGGCTTCCTGCTGGTGGCGCCGGTCGAGCTGCTCGGCATCTGGCTCGTGGTGGCGGTGCTGTGCAGCATGCCGGCGCTTGCCCGCGTGCTCAAGGGATCCGGGCAGTCGGCCGCACCGACGTTGTACCTGGTCGGCGGCGCGTTGGCGATCGGCCTCCTCCTGGTGTTCGGCAAGGACCTGCTCGCCGCGCTGGAAGACCTGGTCGATCCCGGGCCCAGCTACGACGACTACGGCTACGTCTATGCCGCGGAGTCGGGTGGCTCCGTCGCGGGCGGTCTGGCGATCATCGTGGCAATGCTCGGAGTGCTGCTCGCCGACCGCCTCGTGGTGTGGAAGCACCTCAACGAGCGCTTCTGGCCGAACCGGCTCAACCGCACGGCCGCTCCCCCGCTTGCGGAGCGATCGGTTTTTCAGTTCAGCCCGGACCGGTTCCTCGCCCAGCTCGCGCGCTACCTGAACCCGCGGTCCACGATCGCCAACTCGGCCACCGACGAGCCGCAGCGGATGCCGGGCGGACCGGTGCCGCTGATCGTCTACCGGGACTTCAAACCATTCGTGGGCGCGGGCGTGCCGGAGGACCCGTGGTCGATCGCGGTCCCACTGGAGCGGCTGCCCGACGCCGAACCCACGGCCGAGCTGACCACCGACTCGCTGTACGCGGGAATCCACGACGAGATCGAGTCGCTGCGCGCGGCGGCCTCGCTGGCGCCCGGACGCAGGCTGCGCGAGCTGGCCGTCAGCGAGCTGGTGATCGTCTCCGCGGACGAGCTCATCGACCACCTCAACGAGCCGGCGGCCGCGGACTTCCTGCGCGCCCCCGGACTTGCGCCCTACACCCTGGTCCGCAGGGAACGCGCGCAGGCGATCAAGCTCGACCCGTTGGAGTGGGCCAGGTACTACCAGTGCTACCAGGTCGAGACCTGGGACCGTGACCTGGTCGTGTCGGTGTTCATCCACGTCGCGGTCGGCCGCGGCGCCCTGTACGTCGAGTGGACGCCGTGCGTGTTGCGCCCGCTGAAGAAGCGGTACCGCGAGATCGACCAGCTGCCGCGCTCGCCGCTGCGCCCGGCCGGAATGGCCCTGCTCGACCTGTCGCGGCTGCCCGTGTCGATCTTCGGCCGGATCCAGCACACGCTGTCGTGCATCCGACCGCTGCCGCGCAATCGCGGCGCGATCAGCCCGGACATGTACGGCGTGTCGACCACCCTGCGCGAGCTGGCCGCCGATCGCGTCGTGCACAACTACTTCCAGCTGGCCGACATCGACCGCTACCTCAAGATGATGGAGAGTCGGTTGGTCCTCGCGGTCAGCCGGATGATGCGCACGGCCGGCTACTCCCCCGCCTCGTTCGACCAGCAGGCCGCCACGGTCGTCAACAACAGCGTCCAAATCGGAGGATCCGTCGGCGGCAACGTGGTTGCCGGCAGCGGCAACCGGGTGGGCGCCGACCTGGCCGCCGCCCGACCGGGCCGAACGAAATGAGCGACATGCACAACGAGATCAAGGTCGGCGGCAATGTCGGCGGCAACGTCGTGGCCGGCCAGCACAACGTCGTCGGGCAGCCGTCCGCGCCACCACCCGAGCATGCACCGGTACCGGAAGGGTTCACGCCGCGCATCGGTTTCGTCGTCGACATGGTCGGCTTCGGCCGGCGCGGCGCGCACGACCGTGACGACCTGCAGCACCGCCTCGACCACCTGGTCGGCCTGGTCGTCGCCGACCTCGGATTTCGCCAGCGGGACATGGAAAGCGCGGTCGCCGGTGACTCCAAGGTGGTCTTCCTCCCGGTCGGCGCCGACTCCTCCCGGATCGTGCCCGTGCTCGTCTCCGCGCTGTCCGAGCGCCTCGCCCGCGACAACACCCGCTACCGGGACCGCATGCGGCTGCGCATGGCCATCGGCACGGGCCTGCTGGGCAACGGCCCGCTCGGGTTCACCGGGGACCTGATCGTCGACCTGCACCGCCTCGTGGACAGCGACGTGCTGCGCGCGGCGATCGCCGAGGACGAGGCGGTCGACCTTGCCATCCTGCTCACGCACACGCTCCACGACGAAGTGCTGCGGCCCGGCTTCCTCGACAAGACCGACTTCACCCGGGTCGAGATCACCATGAAGGAGTACACCGGGACGGCGTGGCTGGGCCGGTACCCGTTGTCCGCTTGATAATCAGTCGGGGCCGCCGGGTGCTCGACGACCTGCTCAGCGCCGCCAGCCGGAACGCGAACGGCCGGCACGACGACGCCGTGACGGCCGGCGCTACGATGCGTGCGCTGAGTAGCGGCGAGGAGCGCGGAATGGAATTACCGGACTGGGTGCCGGAAGGCATCGACGTGACCGTCCCCAACGCGGCGCGGATGTACGACTACGCGCTGGGCGGCTTTCACAATTTCGCGGTCGACCGGGAGAACGTCGAGCGGGTCGAACAGATGATGCCCGGAGCGCGCCGGGTCGCCCACGCCAACCGCGCATTTCTCGGCCGGGCGGTGCGGTGGCTGGTCAAGGCCGGGATCACCCAGTTCCTGGATATCGGCTCGGGCATACCGACCCTGGGCAACGTGCACGAGATCGCGCTGCGGGCCGCACCGGAGGCCCGCGTGATGTACGTGGACATCGATCCGGTCGCGGTCGCGCACAGCAGGGCGATGCTTGCGGAGTACCCGCGCGTCGAGGTGGTGGAGGCGGACATCCGCCGTCCCGCCGACATCCTCAACCACCCGGACGTGACGGAGCTGCTGGACTTCGCCGAGCCGGTTGCGGTGCTCCTGGTGGCGGTGCTGCACTTTCTCCCCGACGCCGACGACCCGGGCGGCATCCTGGCCCAGCTGCGCGACGCCACCGTGCGCGGCAGCTACATCGTGCTGTCGCACGGCACGCCGGTGCCGGAGCTCGACGAGGAGATCGATTCCCTGCACAAGGTGTACAAGCGGACCCCGACCCCGCTGCACCTGCGCACGGCGGAGCAGGTCGCGGACCTGCTGGACGGCTTGGAGCTGGTCGAACCGGGCATCGTGCCGATCTCCGACTGGCATCCCGACCCGGACGAGGTGGACGCCGAACCTCGACCGGAAATGCTGGCCGCCGTCGCACACAAGCCCTGATCACGCGGGCGGCACGGCGTCCTCCTAGCCTCCAGACCCGTCAAGACCACATAATTGACCTCGTCAGCTGGGGGCCGGAGCAGCCCTGTGAGGTCATCAGGCCAGATGAGTGAACCGACAGGGCCACACCACGAGGCCCAGCGCGATACGGCTGGTCACCAGGACGCCGTCGCCGGAGAGCACGGCCACCTGGTGCGGACCTGGCTCAAGGCGGTGGTGCAGACCGCCTTCGTGCCGGGCGGTTCCGAGGAGATCAAGACCGTCCTCGACGATTCGCTGCGTCAGCTGGCCGCGGCGCTGGACGCGGATCCGTTCGACGCCGGGGTGGGGTACCGGGTCGGCGCCGGGCTGGTCGCCGCCCAGATCTCCTCGCCGGAGGCGCTCGGCGCCACCCTCACGCTGCTCGGCGAGCGGCTCGTCGCCGCGCTCGGCCCGACCCACCGGGAGGTGCCGGCCCGGTTGCCCGCGCTGCTCGGCCAGCTCGCCGCCGGTTACACCGAGTCGATGCGCAGGGTCGCGCTCGCCGCGGCCGAGGACATCAACCGGGCCGAGCGGGTGGCCTGGCGCGACCGGCAGAAGATGCTCCAGCTCCGGCTGCAGCGCGCCCTGCTGTGCGAGCAGCTGACCGGCCTGCCCAACCGTGCCCGGCTCACCAGCTGGCTCAGCGAGGTGATGACCGACTCGCCGAACGGCGCCCGGCTGGGCATGTGTCTGATCAACCTGGACCGCTTCAAGGCGGTCAACGACAACCTCGGGCACGACAACGGGGACCGGCTGCTGCGGGCCGTCGCGCGCCGGCTGCGCGCGATCGCCAACCGGTCCGGAGATTTCCTGGCTCACCTCGGCCGGGACGAGTTCGCCATCGTGGTCAAGAACACCACCGGCACGGACGACGTGGCCAAGGTGGCCGACCACGTGCTGCGCGCGCTGCGCGAGCCGGTCAACCTCAACGGGCATCGCCTGGCGATCTCGGCCAGCGCCGGCATCGTGGAGCACGCGGCCGGCGACATCGATCCCGAGGAGCTGTTACGCACCGCCGAGATCACCCTGGGCTGGGCCAAGAACCACTACCGCGGCCGGTGGACCACCTTCGACCCGGGCAGCTACGCCAGCGAGGTGCACCGGCACGCGATGACCGCGGCCATGCCGGCGGCGCTGGCCCGCGGCGAGTTCACCGTGGCCTACCAGCCCCTTGTCCGGCTCGCCGACCGGCGCATCGTCGGCGTCGAGGCGCTTGCCCGCTGGCAGCACCCGATCCACGGGCTGATCGGCCCGGCCCATTTCATCCCGCTCGCCGAGAGCACCGGGCTGATCACGCAGCTCGGCCTGTTCCTGCTGGAGCAGGCCTGCCGGCAGGCGGTCGTCTGGCAGCGCGAGCACGACCCGATCCTGATCAGCGTCAACCTCTCGGTCGCCCAGCTCCGCGATCCGGACCTGCCGGCCGCCATCATGGCCACGCTCGGCCGCACCGGTCTGCGCCCGCACCGGCTGCAACTGGAGATCACCGAGAGCGCGATCGTCGACACCGGCGACACCGCCGCGCACAGCCTGCGCGTCCTCGCCCGCTCCGGCATCCAGCTCGCCATCGACGACTTCGGCACCGGCTACTCGTCCCTGGCCTACCTCGCCGACCTGCCGGTGCACGCCGTCAAGCTCGCCCCGAACTTCCTGCAGGGCATCGACGACCCGAGCACCGGCCACTCCAACAGCACGATCCTGCCGGCCCTGATCTCCCTGAGCCACGACCTCGACCTGACGGTGACCGCGGAGGGCATCGAGACACCCGCCCAGGCCCACCGGCTGACCACCCTCGGCTGCGACCTCGGCCAGGGCTTCCACCTCGGCCGCCCGACCACCGCCGAGCACATCAGCATCCAGCTCGCCCGCAACCCACCCGACAACCGGCCCGCCACCGGTGTGCTCCACCAACTCCCCGAACCGGCCGACACCCAACCGGGCGACACGCCGGCCTAGGTCACGAGGCCGCGGGCAGGCGGGGGCGGAGCAGGGACAGGTCGACGGCGTCGGCCATGGCCTCGGCGCCGGCCCAGCGGCACAGCCAGCCGGTGGCGCAGTCGCATGAGCCACCTCCCTGGATTACCTGGCGCGGACGTTGTCGATGTCATACGAGCCGGGGTTGAGGAATAGGTACAAGACCCGCACGTCGCCCAGAACCTCGCTGCCACACGAGAAATCACTCAGCAGATCGACGGTGATGGTCGTGGTGGTGTCGGGCTGGATGAACGGGAACGAGCTCTGGCACCAGGTGAACGACGGACCGGTCTGCATGGCCAGCGCGACGGGGGTGCCGTTCGCCCCGGTGCGCAGCTCGTAGACGATCTGCGACTTGGCGGACAGGTTGAGCGGCTCGGCGAACGTGACGCCGAACCAGTGCCCGGCGGTGACGTCCAGGTGCAGGCCGAACGAGCCCTGGGGGTGGAAGTCGGCGGTCTGGCTGACCACCCCGGCGTCGGGCAGCCAGTTGCCCGGCGCCCAGCCCTCGGTGCCGGTCTCGAACGTCGCCAGCGGAATGTCCGCCGAGGGATCCGGCTTCACCGTCACGATCAGATCGGCCACATTGGACACTCGGCCCGCCGCGTCCCGAATGGTGTACCGAGCGACCGCCTTGCCGACGAATCCGTCGGCCGGCGTGAACGTGACGACACCCGAACCGTCCACTGTGAACACTCCACCGGGCACGGTCACCGTGGCCTGCCGGCCCGCCGCGGCGGGATCCAAGTCGACTGTCGCCGGCTTGAGGTAGGTGCGGTAGGCGACGTCGTTCGACGCGGGGATGAGCGTCGCCGGCCGGTTGAACTCCACCACCGCGCCGTCGTGATCGGCGACCGGTGGCCGGGAGCGCTGCGCGCCGGTCAGCTCCTCGCCGGCGTTGGTCAGCGTCTGGCAGACCGGGGTCGGGCAGTACACGGTGAACCCGTCGAAGTCCGGGTAGAGCGTGCCGTCGTCCTGCACGCCGGACAGGATCCAGTACAGCCAGCCGTCGCCGCCCTCCTGGTCGAACAGGTCGGTCCAGGCCTTGTAGACGGTGTTGCGGGTGGCCTTGTCCAGCCAGCCGAACTCGCCCCAGAACGCCGGTTTGCCGACCCGGTCGGCCTCCCGGACGTGCCGGCGGATCCAGTCGAAGGTCCACGGGAGGTCCTTGCCCCAGGCCGCCGGGTAGATGTGGAACGACATCATGTCGATCGCCGGCAGCCGGGCGAACGCGATCGTGTCCACGCCCTCGCCGCAGGTGCGGGTCCAGTCCTCGTGCGCCGGGTCGTCGCAGAAGAAGCCCTCGTCGCCGACGCCGACCAGGTGGTTCGGGTCCACCGTCTTGATGTGCCGGCTGATCTGGTCGGCCCAGCTCGTCAGGGTGGCGGTGGTGCAGTTCGGCGAGCGCGGGTAGGCGCCGGCGGACAGGCACCTCGGCTCGTTGCCGAGCTCCCACGCCATGACCGTCGGATCGTCCCTGTACGCCACGCCGGTCAGCGAGTTGACCCGGTTGAGCACGTGGCTGATCCAGTCCTGGTACCAGCCGCGGATCACCGGGTTGGTGTAGAAGTCGTCGTGGAACTGCCCGCCGGCCCAGCGCACGTACTGGTCCATGCCGCCGAAGTCGTTCCAGTTGTTGGTCAGCGGAATGACCAGCCTGATCCCGTGCCGCCGGGCCGAGGCGAGCACGTAGTCCAGCTTCTGCAGCCCGTCCGGGCCGTCGTTGTAGGCCGGCGAGTCCCCGTCCCAGTACTGGAAGTAGACGCCCTCCTGCTTGCCGCGCACCGAGTTGGACCCGTCCTGGTTGCCGATGTCGAGGAAGCCCCAGGTGCGCAGCACGGTGAACCCCGCGGCCCTTGCGTCGGCGAACACGTCGTCGACCATCAGCGGCGACTTGTACATCAGGTAGTAGTTGTTGGAGCCGGCGAACCGGAAGGGCTTGCCGTCGAGCCGGAAGTCCTTGCCGTGCCTGGTGACGAAGCCGGCTCCGGCCTCGGGTTCGGCGGCCACCGGAGCGGCTCCGCCGGCGGCCAGCAGGGTCACCGCGGCCAGCGCCGTGGCGATGCGCATCCTCATCGTCGCGCTCGCTTACTCTTACTGAACCGGATAAGTAAGTCGACCCTAGTTCGACCCGAACTATCCAGTCAATGGACCGAATAGCGGCAGCCGAACCGATTCATCACTCCGGCTGCCTGTCCGACGTCAGCCCGTCGGCCGGATCGTCAACCGGGCGATCAGCCCGAGCGACAGCGGCCCCGTCCGGACGACCTCCTTCCCAACGTCGCACCGCGGCGACACGGCGCGGGCGGCGGCTTCGGCCCTGCGCAGCGCGAACCGGATGTCGTAGATCCAGATCTGCCCGGTGGGCTTGACCACGCGCCGCAGCTCCCGGATCCCGCCCCCGACGTCGGCCCAGTGGTGCTGGCTCAGCGTCGACACGATCAGGTCGAACGTGCCGTCCGGATAGCTCAGGTCGGCGACGTCGGACACGGTGAAGCCGACCCGGTCCCGCACGCCGGCGTCGACCGCCAGCCGCCGGGCATGCTCGATCATCTCCCCGGACAGGTCGATGCCCTCGACGCGCAACCCCGGCCGGGCGGCGGCGATCGCCAGCGGCACCCGCCCCGGCCCGGTCCCGGCGTCGAGCACCCGGGCGCCGTCGGCCAACCCGGCGGCGGCCACGTCGGCGACCACCCGCGCGTGCAGGCGGCGAGCCCGCCGGGCGAGCCGGTCATAGGCGGCCGGGTGGCGGAAGGCGCCCGCCTTGTGCGCCCGCGCATGGTGCAGAGACGGCATGTCGCAACCCCTTCGTAGTTGTACGATACAACTCTGGCGACCGATGATAGGACGGATAGTTGTACGACACAACTGTGGACTCCGGGACCTTCCCGGACGACTGGCTGCGCCGGCTCCTCCGCGCGCTGGTCCGCGCCGGCGGCCTGCTCGAATCCCACGAGCACGGCGGCGTGCGCCTGTCCCTTTCGGAGCTGTTCGCCCTCGCCGAGCTGGCCGACGCGGGCCCACTGTCCCAACAGGAGCTTGCCGACCGCCTCGGCCTCGAGAAGAGCACGGTCAGCCGCCTTGCCGCCGCCCTGGAACGGCGCGAATGGCTGTCCCGCGAGCGCGACGCGACCAACCGCCGCTACTACCGCCTGCGCCTCACCCCACGCGGCCGGGGCATCGCAAGGCGCATCGCCCAGCACTTCCACACCTACCACGCCGAGCTGTTCGAGACCATGACCCCCGCCGAGCAGGACGGCCTCAAGCTCGGCCTTGCCGGCCTCATCCGCGCCCTCGAGACAACCAGGCATTCGATTCGACCCCGGCACTGACTCCGGCCGCACACCGCGATCAGAGCTCGAAGCGGTACCCCATGCCGGCCTCGGTGATCAGATAGCGGGGCCGGGACGGATCGGGCTCGAGCTTGCGCCGCAGCTGTCCCAAGTAGACACGCAGGTAGTGGGTCTGCGTGTCGTAGCCCGGCCCCCACACCTCGCGCAGCAGCTGCTTCTGCGGCACGAGCTTGCCGCGGTTGCGGACCAGGGTCTCCAGGATGCCCCACTGCGTGGGCGTGAGGTGGACCTCGGCGCCGTCGCGGTGCACCTTCTTGGCCGCCAGATCCACGGTGAAGTGCTCGGTTTCGACGACGGCGTCGCCGTCCGCGGGCGCGAGCTCGGTCGCCCTGCGCACGGCGGCGCGCAGGCGGGCGAGGAGCTCGTCCATGCCGAAGGGTTTGGTGACGTAGTCGTCGGCGCCAGCGTCGAGGGCGGTGACCTTGTCCGCCGAGTCACCCAGGGCGGACAGCACGATGATCGGCACGCCGCTCCAGCCGCGGACGCGTTCGATCACGGTGGTGCCGTGGATGTCGGGCAGGCCGAGGTCGAGGATGATCACGTCGGGCTTGGCCTCGGCGGCGGCGCGCACGGCGGTGGCGCCGTCCACGGCGGTGATCACCCGGTAGCCGCGGGCGGTGAGGTTGATCCGCAGGGTACGCAGGATCTGGGGTTCGTCGTCAACGATCAGCACCGTGTTCATACCGCGCTCTTCTCGGCGGGCAGGGAGATCACGATGGTCAGACCGCCGCCGGGGGTGTGCTCGGCGCGGATGGCGCCACCCATGGCGTCGACGAAGCCCTTGGCCACCGAAAGGCCGAGGCCCACGCCCGGGGTGGCGTCCCGGTCGCCGAGCCGTTGGAACGGGGTGAACACGGTGTCGATCGCCTTCTTGGACAGTCCCCGGCCGTGGTCGACCACGCGCAGCTCCACCCGGTCGCCGTAGGCGCTGGCCCGGATCGCGATCACCGGCTCGTCCGGGGCGATCCGGCCGTCACCGTCCACATCGACCGGACGGGGCGGGGCGAGCACGCCGTGCCGCAGCGCGTTGTCCACCACGTTGGCCACGACGCGCTCCAGCAGGCCGGGGTCGGCCACGACGTGCGGCAGGTGCTCGTCGACGTCGACGGAGATCCGCACCTTACCGTCCACTCCGGACAGAGCGTGCGCAACGACCTCGTCGTATCCGACCGGTCGCAGCACGGGCTGCACGGCGCCTGCGGCGATTCGGGACGAGTCGAGCAGGTTGTTCACCAGGCTGGTGAGCCGGTCGGTGGATTCCTCGATGGTGGCAAGCAACTCGGATCGATCCTCAGCAGACAGTCGAAGATCGGGTGCGCGCAGGCTGCCGACCGCGGCCTTGATCGAGGTGAGCGGGGTGCGCAGGTCGTGCCCGACGGCCGAGAGCAGGGCGGTGCGCAGCTGGGTGGCCTCGGCGCGCCTGGTGGCCTCGGCGGCCCGCAGGGCGGTCCGCTGCTGGCGCAACGTGAGCAGCGCCTGCCCGGCGGCCGCCTCGAGCACGACGCGATCGGCGGCGGGCAGGATCCGGCCGCGCAGCGCCAGGTGCACGTCGTCGGTGACCGGAACGTCCACATCGGCCTCGTCGGGCATGCGGCAGCCGGGCGCGCCAACGCAGGTCACCTGATGCCAGTCCCCGTCCCGGCGTTCCAGCAGCGCCACCGAGGACATGCCGAAGTTCTCCCGCACCTGGGTCAGCAACCGGTCAAGCGGCCGCGGATGGGTGAGCACGGTGCGCGCGTAGGAGGCGAGCAGGGCGGCCTCGGTTCGGGCCCGCGCGGCCAGCTCGCCGCGGCGGGCCGAGCTGTCCACGACGAGGGCGACCAGCACGGCGACGATCGCCATGACGACCAGGGTGATCACGTTCTCGCTGTGTGCCACCTGCAGCGAGTAGTAGGGCTCGGTGAAGAAGAAGTTGAGCAGTCCCGCGGAAATTGCCGCCGCGAGGAGCGCCGGGCCGAGGCCGCCGATGACCGCGATCAGTACTACAACCAGGAAGTAGCCCACCACGTCGGTGGACATGCTCACGTGGTCGCGCAGCAGCACGCCGATCACGGTCATCAGCGCCGGGGCCGCGGCGGCAAGGGCCCAGCCGACCAGTTGCCGCGCCCGGATGAGCGGGCTGCGGCCGAACCGCAGGCGCCGACCCCGACCGGCCTCATCATGGGTGACCATGTGCACGTCGATCGGCCCGGACGCCCGCACAACGGCCGATCCGATGCCCTCGTCGACCAGCCGGGCCCAGCGGGACCTGCGGGAGGTGCCGAGGACCAGCTGGGTGGCGTTGGCGCCACGGGCGAAGTCGAGCAGGGCGGTCGGCACGTCGTCGCCGACCACCGTGTGGAAGGTGGCCCCGACGTCGTCGGCGAGCGTGCGGAGCCGGGCGATGCCCTGCGGCCCGACGCCGGCCAACCCGTCGCCGCGCAGGACGTGCAGCACCATCAGCTCGGCGCCGGCGCGGGCGGCGACCCGCCGCGCCCTGCGGATCAGGGTCTCGCTCTCCGGCCCGCCGGTGATCGCGACCACGACCCGCTCGCGGGCCTCCCAGGTGTCGGTGATCTGCTTCTCGGTGCGGTACCGCTGCAGGGCCACGTCGACCTGGTCGGCCACCCACAGCAGGGCCAGCTCGCGCAGCGCGGTCAGGTTTCCCGGCCGGAAGTAGTTGGCAAGGGCGGCGTCGACGCGGTGCGCCGGGTAGACGTTGCCGTGGGCGAGCCGGCGGCGCAGGGCCTCCGGGGTGATGTCGACCAACTCGATCTGCTCGGCCCGGCGCACGATCTCGTCGGGCACGGTCTCGTGCTGATGTGCCCCGGTGATCCGCTCGACGACGTCGTTGAGGCTCTCCAGGTGCTGGACGTTCACCGTGGACAGCACGTCGATGCCGGCGTCGAGCAGCTCCTCGATGTCCTGCCACCGCTTGGCGTTGCGGGAGCCGGACACGTTGGTGTGGGCCAGCTCGTCGACGATCGCGACCTCGGGTTTGCGCGCGAGCACGGCGTCGACGTCCATCTCGGTGAACTCGTGCCCGCGGTACTCGAGGCGCCGGCGCGGGAGGATCTCCAGGCCGTCGAGCAGGGCGGCGGTCTTGGCCCGGCCGTGGGTCTCGACGAAGCCGACGACCACGTCGGTGCCGCGCTCGAGCCGGCGGTGCGCCTCGCCGAGCATCGCGTACGTCTTGCCGACGCCGGGCGCGGCGCCGAGGTAGATCCGCAACTCTCCCCTGCTCACGCCACTCAGTGTGCCCCTTGCCGTGCGGCTGCGCGGCGAGGTTGAGCGTGAGCACGTTCACCCCCGGCTCACCGACAAAGCCGAAGCCGCGACCGGTGGTGTTGGCCGCGACGAGCTCGCGCATCCGCTGCTCGGTCCGGCCGTTCTCCCGCGCCCCAGCGATCAACAACACGCCGCACCCAGATCGGCCATCTGTAGGTCCCCTTCCAGTCCCAGGACCCACCCTCCTGACAGTCCCACATCCGAACCCTGCACCCGCAGCCCGACCCCACGCCCGCCCCTCACGAGACCTTGACGCCACCGCCCGCACTCTTACGCAACGTTGACGGCATCAGAACGCCGCGCTCCCCGAGCTTGAGTTTCAACCCGTTCGGCGGGGTCGTAGGGTGTTCGACTTGGATGCTTTGTGGTTGCGGGGTTTCTGGGTGTCTGGGCTGGCACAATGTGCACGTCGTGGCGCGGGGCTGGTCGTTGGTTGGAGTGTCCTGCGCGGCGTCCCGGACCCGGCCGAGTGGGTTTCGGCGCGCCGGCTGCTGAGCCGATTGTGGTGCGGGCGCGCCGAAAGCCGCGGGGGAGCGGTCCGGCGATGCTCCCCCACCAGGGACAACTCCGGCAGCGATCGGACCGCGCCCTCAGCGCACAACACCGCGTCGCACAGCTCGAACAACGCATCCGCCCGCCGAGACAGGCACTGGTAGAACCCTTGACGGAAGCGGGTGAGCTGGTCCCCCATGCGCCGGCAGCACCGGTACCGTGCACACTGATCACCGAAGCCCTTGGTGTGATCGTCCACTGTCGCAAGAGGAATGTCGACCAAGGGCTTCACTCATGATCACCAGAGTCGGCTGTCGGCCCCGAAGGTGAACTCACGCTAAAAGATCTTCCCCAATTTTGTTGATCAAGCCGTTGACGGCCCGGAATTGTCGGTGGGGTCGGCTAGCGTGTCGGTGTGCTCGTCATCCAGGACCACCAGCCCGCGACCGAGCCTCGGGATCTCCTCGGGGATGCGGCGTTGGCCGGTGTCCTGATTGGTCACTACCAGGCGGTGCAGTTGCGCCAGTTGGCCGCCTACGCCGCTGCCACCGAGGGTGATGAGTTCGCCTACCTGGAGGTGGCCACCCAGCTGCACCTCTCCGACCGCGCCGCCCGACGCCGGCTGAAGTTCGCGAGGGCTCTGGTTGACCGGCTGCCGCAAACCCTGGTGGCGTTGGATCAGGGGTGGATCGAGGAGTACAAGGCCCAGCTGATCGCCGACGCGGTGGCCGAGTTGTCCGACGACCACGCCCTGGCCGTCGAAGCCCAGGTGCTGGACAAAGCCGGCCAGCAAACCCCCACCCAGCTACGCAACACCCTGGCCAAGGCAGTGTTGGCGGTGGACCCGGAGGGCGCCGAGGAACGCCGCACGGAACGGGTCCGCGGGCGGCGGGTCGATGCCTACCCCACCGAACCGGGGATGGCGGCGCTGACCATCCACCACACGGCAGAGCACATCGCCACCGCCCACGCGGTCATCGCCGACCGAGCCCGAGCATTGAAGGCGCTGGGCAACGAACCCCGCACACTGCAGCACATCGAGGCCGACATCGCCCTAGATTTGTTGTTCGGCAATGACACGAGCAACCGGGCGGTGGAGGTTCACCTGACGATGCCCGCCCCCGGCACCGCCGCGGCACACCCGGCGGAGGTCGACGGGCTGCCCGTGACCGCCCAGGCGGCCCGGGAGTTGGCGGCCGAGGCCACGTCGTGGCGGTGGCTGCGCACCGACCCCCACACCGGCGCCATGGTCGATCTCACCGCGCCGAGCTACACACCACCGGAATCGTTGAAGACTTTTGTGCAAGTGCGCGACCGCACCTGCCGCTACCCCGGCTGCACCCGCCGCGCCCGCCAGTGCGACGTCGACCACCGCATCCCCTGGCCAACCGGCGCCACCTGTGACCAGAACTGCCAGTGCCTGTGCCGGCGGCACCACCGCGCCAAACACGAGGGTGGGTGGCGGGTGCGTAAGTTTGGCCGGGACCGGCTGGAGTGGACCAGCCCCTTGGGGTTGACGCACGTGGTGGAGCCCGAGCCGGTCACCGCGCCGAGCGAGTGGGACCCGGATCCTCCACCGTTCTAATTTTCTTTTCTTCACAAGAAATTTTGGAAAAGGTCTTTTCAAGGTGAGCGCGCCTGTGGGCAGGGCGGGCCCCGCGAGTGTGGACGGGGCACCTGTCCACAGGCGTGCGACCCCACCTCGCCACCAGCCCCACCCAAGGCGCACCCACACCTGCCAGGTCATTGCCTAGTGACCGGCTCAACTAGTGTCGCGCGTCATTAATTCATTGACACTGATCACGGGCGCCGTCTTCGGCGGCTACGGACTTCAACATGTAGCGGAAGCCGTCACCCGCGGACATCACCCCGCATCGAAACCGTCACAGCGCTGCCCGATCCGTCCGGGCATCCAAGCCAGCGAGGTAGGTCGCCAGGCTCCCGGCGAGGGGTGGGGCGGACCGGTCGCTCGCGGGCAATACGCGTGACCGACCCAACGAGGTCCAGATGGTGCTGCGGGGGAAGCGCTGTGAGGCGGACCTGGCGGCAGTCCCATGCGGCCTTGCCCCTGGCCGGCCATCCACTGTCAAGTGAACTTGACATCTCAGCGCAGCCAGGTCAGTATCGTGTCAAGTGTATTTGACATCTCGCAATGGAAAGGACGGCTCATGCAAGCACAAGACCAGACCGGGGACAGCCATCAGGACTCGACCGCGGGACCCGCTCGACTTGCCCTCTGGACGCTCGCCTGGGTAGCAACCTTTGCCTTGGCCACCTTCGGCCCCAACTTCCTGTGGGATTCGCAGCCGGTGGCGAGCTGGGCCGCCGTTGCCGCCAACCTTGCCGTTGGCATCGGATGGATCGTCGCGCACGCCCGCTTTCTCCGAGGAATCGATGAGTTGCAGCGAAAGATCATGCAGGATGCGCTGGCGGTCACCCTCGGAGTGGGGTATGTCGTCGGATTCGCCTATGTCGCCGCTGACCAAGCCGACCTAATCGCCTTCGACGACGCCGGAATCTCCTCCGCGCTACTGGCAGTCGTCTACGTGACCGCCATCGCCGTTGGAAACCTCCGGTACCGATGAAGAACCGCCTCAAGGACCTTCGGACTGAACGCAACTGGACCCAGGCAGACCTGGCCCAACGTATCAGCGTGTCAAGACAGACGGTCAACGCAATCGAGAAAGGGAAGTTCGACCCAAGCCTCCCAGTCGCCTTCCGCCTTGCCAGGCTGTTCAACCTGAAGATCGAAGAGATCTTTATCGACGATTAATGAAGGCTAGCGTCGCGCGTCTGAATCTCGTTTACGGGTGGCGTGCGGGAGGATCTCGTCGGCGGTCTTGGTCCAGGTGAAGGGGTGGCGTCGGTCGTTCCAACCGTTGATGAGGTGCGGATTGCGCCGACGAGTTGCTTGACGGAGTCGAAGGATCCGCGTCGGATTGTTTGGCGGGTGATGATCCCGAAGACCTCGACGAGGTTCAGCCAAGAGCCGCTGGTGGGCGTGAAGTGCAAGGTCACGCGGCGGTTCTTGGCCAGCCAGCGGTTGATGTCGTCGTGCTTGTGGGTGTGGTAGTTGTCCAGCACGACGTGGAGCTCGCGACGCGGGTAGGCCTTGGCGACCTTCTTGAGGAAGTCGAGGAACTCAGCCTTGCCGTGCCGGTCGTAGCACTGGTCGGTCACCTTGCCGGTGGCGACCTCGAGAGCGGCGAACAGCGTGGTGGTGCCGTTGCGCTTGTAGTCGTGGGTCGCCTTCTCTGGCAGCCCGGGCCGCAGCGGCAGGATCGGTGCGGTGCGGTTCAGCGCTTGGATCTGGGACTTCTCGTCCACGCACACCACGATCGCGTTCTGCGGTGGGTAGAGATAGAGCCCGACAACATCACGGACCTTGGCCTCCAGCTCGGGGTCGGTGGAGAACTTGAACGTCTCTCGTCGCCACGGCTTGACCTGGTACTTGCGCCACGCCCGCGCCACGGTGGCGTCCCCGATGCCCAGGTGCTTGCCCAGCAGCCGCGAGGACCAGTGCGTCACTCCCAGTTTCTCCGGCGGAGGCTCCAGCGTGGCCGCGATGATCGCGGCGTCATCGATCTTCTTGGGGCGGCCAGTCCGCGCCCCGTCCTCCAAGCCGGCCAGCCCATCCGCGGCGAACCGGTCGCGCCACTTGATCACCGTCGGACGCGACACTCCGACCTGCCGTGCCGCAGCCGAGGTGCCAGCACCATCGGCGACGGCCAACACGATCCGAGCCCGTTCAGCACGGCCAGCCGATTGCGTGCACGACCTCGTCCACGACGCCAACGCAACCCGATCCGCATCGCTCAGTTCCAGTGCAGAGATGGCATACCCATCGTCCCACAATGTCAATGAATTAATGACGCGCGACACTAGCCGAGGGAAACCGACTCCGGTGCACGGCTGTGGACAGGGCTGCCCCGCAATCGGTACACGGGGCGCCTGTCCACAGTCGTGCCGCGGAACGCCGTGCCCAGCAAGCACAACGGGACCACCCCGGCGTTCCGACGCAGCCGGGAAACGGCCGAAAGCAAGAAACCACCACCCAACAACGAATCCCAGCCCGACGGCCGCTTGTGCACCCTCCGAAACCACCCCTACCGTGACCGAATGACGTGGACGAGACGCACGGTTCTGCGGGCCGAAGCCGGTGGAGGCGCGGCGGCTTTACTGCTGGGGACGGGAATCCGGCCTGCGTCGGCAGCCGACGAGTATGACACGCTCCGGCACGGTGAGCGGGATTCCTGGTGGGGACGGGCTATGACCCGTCCACCGAGCCGTGTGCGACCAAGCTGACCCAGACCGGATCGACCGCCGACCAGTATCGCTCGACGATGGCGCCGGGCGCCGGCGGGCTGTGGCCGGACCTGCCGCTCGGCAGCGTCTCGGGGCGCATGACCGCCAGTTTTACCCGCTACGCACGATGGCCGCCGCCTACGCGATGCCGGCACCGGGCTGACCGGCGACGCCGGGCTGGCCTCGGCCGTGGCGACGGGATTGGATCATCTGACGGCCAACGCCTACAAGGCTGCCGACGCAGCGTACGACAACTGGTGGGACGGGGAGATCGGCTCCCCGCAGGCGCTGCTCGACGTGGTCGCGCTGGTCCCGCTCGACGTGACCGCACACGTGCAGGCCCAGCACGCCGGCGACTGCATCGCCACGATTGCGCTCGCCCAGCCCACGACCGGACTCGCCGTGTCCCTCGACAGCCGCACCAACGCCGGCAACCGCCCGATCCTGCAGGTGATCAGCTAGAGGATCGCGATGAGGATCAGGATCACGAGAACGACAACGGTGATCGTCAGGATGAGGATCCTGCCCGGAGCCCTACGCTCGCTGGTTTGCGGCACACTGGCATTGCGCAATTCGAATGGAGAAGCGTGGCCGCTTCAACCGTTGAACACTCGGCCGATGCCAGCGGGTACGGTCTGCGCATGTGGCAGTACGCCTTGTGGGGGCTCGCGGGCGCCGCGATGAACCGGGCGCTGGTTCTCCTGGAAGCTTCTCAGCACGCCAAGGGGTGGCCGTGGCGAGAACCGTACGGCCCTGGAGCGGGACCGTACTGGATTGCGACCCTGCTGCACTTCATCATTGCCACCGTGGTGACCGCCGCCGCGGCGCAGGCGGGTTACATCCCGAACGCTCTTGTCGCGGTGGGCATCGGGGCCGCGGCGCCGATTGCGGTGAAGAAGGTGGCGGGTTACACGCTCGGGCTGCTTCCCGGCGCGCAGGATGAGGCCAAGGGAGGCGACGATGCGCGACGGACGTAAGCCACCCGGGCTCCTCGTGGCCCTCGCCGACGCGGCGCCCAACTTCCGCCTTCCGGCGCACTCCCCGGACGGCGCCTTCGCCCGCAGGCTTCTCGTCGCCCTCGCCGACGCCGCCCCGGCCTTCCGCCAGGCCGACCCCGACGATGCCCCGGCCAAGCGCCCCGCCACCGGCAGGGAGGGCGGGCTATTCGAACCCCACTCCGTCAGGGGCCTCCGGTACGTCCTGGTTGCCCTCATCTGCTGGCTGGTCCTGTCGACCGCCGGAGACGCGCTCGGTTCCCAGCCCGGGGGGTTCAGCCGGGCTGCGGCCCTGTTCGGGCTGCTGATCCTGGTCGTGCTGGCACCCGTGACCACGCTGGCCCTCCTGGTGCGGAGCTGGCGATACCGCTCCTCCGCCACGACCCCGCCGCCGATAGCGCTGGGACCGTCCCCCTGGCGCCGGCCCACCGCCCTGCACGGCAGGGATCCCGAAGTCGAACGGGGCCTGGAACTGGTGCGCGACACCGGGATGCTCGTCGTCGCCGGCCCGCGCGGGGTAGGCACCTCGACCGTCGCCGGCGCCGTCATCGCCAGGCTCATCGACTCCGGACGCGTGGAGCCCAACAGGATCATCCGGTACGACCTGCACGGCCGGTCAAACCCGCGTCCGGCCGGGTGGGCCAGCGGGCGGTACGACATCGTCCTGCTCGACAACGCCGCGGCACCCGAGGACGTCGAGCCGGTGATCCGGATGAAGCCACCCGCCGGACCGCGGTGGTTGATCATCGCCGGCGAGTCGACGCTCGGCACGCTCGTTCCACACAGCACTGTGCGGATCTGGCCGGCCGAGCCGAGTGTCGACGATGTCCGGGCCGGGCTGTCCGCCGATGCGTTGTGGTTGCTGCACGTGCTCGCCGAGCTGCCGGTCACCGCGCGCACGAGGGACGCGATCTCGGCAGTCCTGACCGCACGCGGGAAAGTGTCCGGTGATCCGTTGGAGGAGCTGCGCATCCGCAACCTGGTGGAGGAATCCGACGGCCGCTACCGGCTGCCTGTGGAGGTCCGGCGCACGCTTGGCGCCACGACCACCGAGGAGGATCGCGGGGCACGCGCGCGGGAGGCGGTGCCGGCTCTGGTGCGTCATTACGCGCAACAGGTCACCCGCTGGGCGGCCCGGCTCACCTCCGACGCGATCGCCACGGACTGGTTCGGTGACGCCGAGCCAAGCCTGCGGCCGTTGTTCGACACCGACGGCTACCGCGACGAGCGCCTGCTGGAACTGGTGATCGACGACCTGGCGAGCATCGCGCGTGCGCTCGAGGTGTGGTACGTGCGGGAGCAGCTGTCCGAGGGCCTTCTCGCGGTCAACGACGCCGTGCGCGAGCTGGCCGAGCGGGCCGGCCGACTTGATCTGGCCGGCTCGGCGGCGATCCGGATGGCGATCGCACACCGGATGGCCGGCCGGCGTGCCCAGGCGGGCCGGATGCTCGACGTCGCGGCGGAGTACGCGAGCCGGGTCAGCGGTCCGGCGGCCGCCGAGCTGGCCGTGCGGCAGCAGGTCGAACGGGCCTGGCTGGCCATGCTCGGTTCGGACGAGATGGCAGTGCTGCGAGCCAAGGGCCAGCTAGAGCGCATTGTGGTGACGCGGAAACCCGAGGACCGCACCGATGTCACCGCCGCGCTGATCGCCCTCGGTGCGCTGTGCATGCGGCGGGACCTGCCGGACGAGGCGCTCGACTACCTGCGGCTGGCGGAGCGAATGGCCGACGACCGGGGCGACCTCGGTAGCAAGGCCCAGGCGGTCGAGCTGCAGGGGGTGGTCCTCGCCTATCAGCTGGGCCTGCCGCTCGGGGCTGTGCCCTTGTGGCAATGGGCAATCACGTTGTTCGTCCACATCGGAGACGCGCACGGCGAGGCACGGTGCCTGCGGTACCTGGGATCGGCGGCGCTGGACGATCCCCGGGTGGCCGGCCTGTTGCGCGACGGGCACCCGACCGAACTCGACGCGCGCGAGGCGGCGGAGGTCGCGCAACCGTTGCTGGCGCGGGCGAAGGCGCTGATGCAACGCGCCGGGTTGCCGGACACCCGGCGCGTCGACGACCTGCTTCGCGAGGCGAGCAGCCGGCTCGGGTAGCTACTCGGCCGGTTCGCCCGAGGGTGCGGGGAGGGGGGTGCCGAGGGCGACCGGTCGGCCGAAGTTGGGGGTGCCGTCGGCATTCCAGGTGATCTTCTGGGCGCGGGTGCTGCGGTTCAGGTCGCAGCCGCCGGGCGTGCTGGTGGCGTGGTAGACGATCCAGTCCTCTGTGCCGTCGGGTGACTTGAAGAACCCGTTGTGGCCGGGGCCGAAGACGCGGGCGGCGTCGTTGCGCGTGAAGATCGGCTGGGGCGACTTCACCCAGGACGAGGAGTTGAGCGGGTCGCCGCCGTTGTAGGTGAGCAGGCCGAGCTTGTAGTCCGGCGTCGAGCAGTGGCTGGCGGAGAACGCGATGAACGTCCGGCCGTTGCGCTGGATGACCTCCGGGCCCTCGTTGACCGCGCCGCCGACCCGTTCCCAGCTGAACGTAGGGTTGGACAGGATCCGGCGGGTGCCGCTGGCCGTCCACGGGTTCGACAGCGGGCGGATGAACGCCGGCTGCGAGCCGTTGAAGAACGTGCCGAGCAGGTAGAGCCGGCCGTTGAGCCGAAGGATGCTCCCGTCGAGCTCCCAGGTGTTGTTCTGCACCGGGTCGAGCATGTCTGCCTTGAACGTGTACGGCCCCATCGGGTCGAGGCCGGCGCTTTCCGCGACGTGAATGCGCTGGGAGTTCAGGTCGAACGGCTCCCGCCCGGCCGTGTAGTACATGTACCAGCGCCGCCCGTTGGGCCCGTCGAGCAGGTGGAACTCCGGCGCCCACATGGTTCCCGCGGCGTTGGGCCGGGTGAGCCGGAAGACGACCGTCTCGGGAGCGGTGGCGATCCCGGCCAGCGTCCGCGACCTGCGCATCGTGATGGTGTTGTTCCACGTGGTCGTGGCCAGGTAGTAGAACCCGTTGAAGTACTGCATCCACGGGTCCGGTCCGCGCTGGACCAGCGGGTTGGTGAACGTGCCCGCCGCGCTGGCCACGGTCGCCGAGTTCACCGAGACGAGGCCGGCGGCCAGCATCACCACCACCGACATGACCACCATGGACAACCACGATCGACGGGAACGCCGTGCCATGAGCACTCACCCCTATGACAGCCAGGAGAACAGCAGGGACACCCGGGGCCTGCCCGAGCGTACCTCCCTGTTCGATTAGCCGCATAGCATCCGAAATTTCGAACAGCTTCAGCCGGATGGGAACACCGCGTAGACCTCCTTGAGGTCGATGACATACACCAGCGTCTCGTTCGGCTTGATCCAAACGGGGTCGCCACGGGTCAGCGGCATGAGCTCCGCCTGAGGGCCGTACCCCTTGTCCGGTGGCACGATCACGAGCCGGCGAGCGCCTTGTCGGGCGCCGATCAGTCCCTCTTCCCACCCGTCGGGGAACGGGGAGTCCTCGAGCTTCTGTATCCCGATTCCCCCATCATCGCCGCCGGATTGCCGGTCCAGCACGTTGATTTCCTTGCCGTCGGACCAAGTGAACAGCAGGTAGATGAGGCTGAGGCCGGAGGTGCTCGTGACCTCGCGGCCGGTCCCTGGAATCACATCCTTGACCTGCAACGTAGTCGGCGGCGCACACTGTTCTGGCACGGTGACTCGCGGCTTGTCGGTCCGGGAGCCCTCGACCACGACGTCTTCGACGGTGCACGCCGGGGCCTTGGGCGGTGCGGGAGATAATGTCCTGCTGCCGGTCAGGGGGACCGCATTGCCGGGCAGGTCTTCGGGTTCGGCGGCGCAGGCAGTGGCCAGCAGCGTGCAGCACAACAGGACGGTGGCGGCCGCGCGGGAGGACATCGCCGATCACCCGGGCTGGGCGGCGAGGGTCGCGCGCAGGTGCCGCCGGGCGTGGTGGATCTGCGATTTCACCGTGCCGATAGGCAGGTTCAGCCGGTCGGCGATCTCGGCGTACTCGAGCTGCCCGATTTCCCGCAGGACGACCGGCGCCAGCAGGTCGGGCCGGTCGCGCTCGAGGCGTTCCAGCGCTTCCAGCAGGTCAATCCGCGTTCCGGCGATCACGCTGGTGGTCCGGCCGTCCGCGACCGGCGGCAACTCGCCGGTGGGTTGCTCGCTCGCGCGCCGTTTGAGCGTGCGGTAGGTCTGCCGGGCGCCGTTGGACGCGACGGCGCCAACCCAGGTGCGAAAGCGGGACCGCCCTTCGAACCTGGTGATGTTCGTGGCGATGGCGAGCAGAGCATCCTGGCAGGCGTCCTCGGCGTCGTGCGGATGCGGCAGCACCCTGCCACACAGCCGCAACACGGACGGCCGGATGGTCGCCAGCAACGCCTCGAGCGCCGCCCGGTCACCACGCCTGGCGCGCTCGACCAAACGGTCCTCGTCATCGGAGTCCACGGTCCGGTCCTTCCACGGTGATGGGCTTTGAAATGATACGGGCGTGTCACAGCTCGAACGCATCGGCCGGTATCGCGTCCTGAAGTGGCTGGGTTCGGGCGGATTCGCGACGGTGTGGCTGGCGGAAGACGAAAACCTCGATGCGCGCGTGGCGATCAAGGTGCTCGCCGACAATTGGATCAATTCGCTCGATGTCCGGGACCGGTTCGTGGAGGAGGCGCGGATCCTGCGCAGAGCCGACTCCGATCGGGTCGTCCGCGTTTTCGACATCGGCGAGCTGGACGACGGCCGGCCCTATTTCGTCATGGCCTACGCCGACCGTGGCACGCTGGCCGACCGCCTGGCCGGCGGGCCGCTGCCGATCCCCGAGGCGCTGCGCATCGCGAACGAGGTGGCCAGGGCGTTGGCCGTGCTGCACGGCATCGGCGTGATCCACCGCGACATCACGCCCTCGAACGTGCTGTTCCAGAGCGGTCACAGCGGCGAGGAACGGGTCCTCCTCGCGGATCTCGGGCTGGCCAAGGCAGCCGCCCACTCCTCCGGGATCTCGCTGAGTGCGGGCACACCGGGCTACATGGCGCCCGAGCAGGCGGTGCCCGGCGGCGGAATCGACCTCCGCGCGGACGTGTACGGGCTCGGCGCGCTCACCTACCACCTGCTCACCGGGACGACCCACGACCGCGCCGCCGACGTCCCGCCCAGCAGCCTGCGGCCCACGGTGAGCGTCGACGTCGACGCGGTGGTGCTCCGCGCCCTGGAGCGTAATCCCGACCGGCGGTGGCCGGACGCCGAGTCGTTCGCCGCCGAGCTGAAAGCCGCCGATGTCGGATCCACTTCGGACTATGCGAGATCACCCGTGTGTCCGAAGTAGACACGGTCACCGAACCCGTGACCCGGGTCCGGCAACGCCGCTGGGTGACGATGGCGCTGGCCTTCGTCCTCGCCGGCTCGCTGGGCGCCGTCGCGTCGCTCACCTGGTACTGGCTCACCCTGAAGGACACGACCCGGGTCTCTGACGCGGCCGGTGTGATCTCCGTGGACCTCCCCGATGATTGGGCGAGACAGAAGCGCGACGACGGATGGTCGCCCACGGTTGCCGGTCTGACGGACGGCTCGCAGCCCGCCCTTGAGGTGTCCGGCGATCTTGCGTCCTGGCGGCGGCCGGACAGCGACGCGCCAGGGGTGTTCGTCGGGATCACCCGGGATCTCAGCGCGAAGCTGCCGCCGGAGGAGACATCGACCGTGGACCTGGGATGCGCCAAGATCACCGCCCAGGCCGGCACGTTCGGGTCGATGCCGGCCATCGTGCACAGACGGAGCGACTGCCCCGGCCCGTGGACCGTGACCGAGGCAGCTCTCACCGGCGACGGTTTCCGGGTGTACGTCCAGATCAAGCAACCGGCCGAAGCCGATCGGTCCGCGGAGATCCTGGGCAGCCTGATGATTACGCCAGACCGGTTGACCACGTCCGCCCGGTGACCGGATGACCGCCCTCTCGATCCTGCCGGCTCGTGCCCTTGTTCGTCGAACCACAACCACTCCTCCCACGCTCGGGTCTCATGTGTACTGATGCGCGGGGGTGACGATTTGTTCTCGGCACCGGATTGGGCTCTAATGCCGGCGTGAGTGCGGCGGACGAGGCTCCCCCGGCGTGGCGGCGGCCGACGCGTGGGGAGCACCGGTGGCCGGCCGCGGTGTCGGTCGTGGTCGCGGTGGCGCTGCAGGTGAGCCTGCCCGAGCACCTGGTCGGGCTGACCGGGTGGATCCTGCCGGGGCTGGAGTTGGCGCTGTTCGCCGTAGTCCTGGTCGCCAACCCGGGACGGATCAGCCGCGAGTCCGCGGTGCTGCGGGGCGTCAGCCTCGGCCTGATCGCCGTCATCAGCATCGCCAACGCCTGGTCGGTGGGCCTGCTGGTCGACTGGCTGGTCACCGGGTCCGGCGGCGCCGACGCCGCCGAGCTGCTGCGCGCGGGAGCGTCGATCTGGCTGACCAACGTGATCGTGTTCGCCCTGTGGTACTGGGAGCTGGACCGCGGCGGCCCGGCGGCGCGCGCGGTGGGGCGCCGGGAGCTGCCCGACTTCGAGTTCGTGCAGATGACCGAGAAGTCGCTGGCGCCCGCCGACTGGGAACCGCGGTTCGTCGACTACCTGTACCTGTCGTTCACCAACGCCACCGCGTTCAGCCCGACCGACGTCATGCCGCTGTCCCGGTGGGCCAAGCTGACCATGATGCTGCAGTCCGCGGTGTCACTGGTGACCGTCGCGCTGGTCGTCGCCCGCGCCGTCAACGCCCTCCGGTGACGGGTCGACCAGGATCTTGAACACGTCCTTGTCGGTGCGCAGCCGCTCGAACCCGTCGGTGACCACCTTGGCGAGCGGGACGACCGCCGAGCGCAGCGGCAGGACGTCCAGCGTGCCGCGGGACAGCAGCGCCACCGCCGACGCGACGTCGACATCCCACAGGTGGCCCGCGCTGCCCACCAGGTGCCGCTCCTCCAACACCAACGGCAGCAACGGAATCTGCTCCGTGCCGGCGTGGATGCCGACCACCACGACGGTTCCGCCGGGGCGGGACAGCTCGATCGTCGACGCCAGCGCCCCGCGCACCCCCGAGCACTCCAGCACCACGTCGGCGCCGCGCCCGCCGGACAGCGCGGCCATCCGCTCGGGCGCCTCGTCCGGCGGGCAGGCCTGCGCGCCCCAGTGCCTGGCCAGCTCGCGCCGGACCCGCACCGGGTCCACCGCGAGCACGGCCACCGCTCCCCCGGCCAGCGCGAGCTGGACGACGAGCTGACCGATCACCCCGGCGCCGTTCACCGCCACGACCCGTCCGGCAAGCGGCTCGGCCTTCGACAGCGCGTGGATGGCGACCGACACCGGCTCGGCGAACGCGGCGACGTCCGGGTCGACGTACTCGGGCACCGGCACGCAGGTGTCCGCCTCGGCCACGATGAACTCGGCGAACCCGCCGTCGTCGTTGAGACCGCGCACGCCGAGCTTGGGGCACAGCATCTCCTGGCGCCGGACACACCACCAGCACCGTCCACATCCGACAACGACGTTCGGCACCACCCTGGCGCCCGCCATCGGCCCCGCCTCCACCGTCCCCACCAGCTCGTGGCCCAGGATCAGCGGCGCCTGCCGCCCGGAGATCGGATGCGGCCAACCGACCGGAATGGACACCGGCCCGGCGACGTACTCCTCCAGATCCGTGCCGCAGATCCCGGCCCGCTCGACGCGGATGAGCACATCGCCGGGGCCGGGACGCGGCACCGGAACGTCCTCGACGCGCACGTCCAGCGCCGCGTGCCACCGCGCCGCCCGCATGCTCGTGCCGTTTGCGTCCATTGCCGCCACTCTATGCAAAGTTGCGAACCGCTACGGTCGGTCGGAAGGAGCCCGGGAGCGTGCGATGACGGATCGAGACCGGAGCACGGCCTACGCCGAGGTGGCGGCGATCGTCGCCCGAATACCGCTGGACGTGGCCAGCCGGGAGATGGCCGGCGCGCTGCGCACCGAGGTGGCCGCGCTCGACCGGCTGCCCGGCGACTCCCAGGCCGACGTCCTCGAGGGCGTTCGGCGCAACCTGCGCCGGTGGTGGCGCTGGCTGTCGACCGGGGTTGCGCCGACGGACGAGGACTTCGAACCGCTGCGGGACTGGGCTCGCGCCCGGGCCAGCGAAGGGGTGCGGCTCGAGGACCTCCTCCGGGCGTTCGGCGTCGGACGCCAGGTCGGGTGGGGCCTGATCCGCAGGCATGCCCGCGAGCACGAGACCGACGCCCTGGTGGACGCGGCGGAGCTGCTGATGCAGTACGTGGACCGGATCTCCGCCGGCGTCGCCGACACCTACCTCGCCGAGCGGGACGCGCTGGTGTCGGAGGAGGAGCGGCGGACGCGGGACCTGCTGGACCGGCTCAGCGGCGGCGTTCCGCTCGATCAGCGCGGGCTCGAGCTCGCCGAGCACCTCGGCGTGCGGGTGGAGCCCGCCTACGCACCGTTCGCCGTCGTCCTGCCGGCGCAGCCCGCGCGGCGGCACGCCACGGTGGCCGCCCGGCTGCGGCGCCAGGGTTGGCGGTTGGCCGTCACCGACGGAGGCCGGGTCGTCGGGCTGACCGGCACCCCGCTCACCCTCGCGGATATCGGGGAGGATCCCGACATCCTGCTGGTGGTGGCGAATCCGGCGGCGCCGGGCGAGCTGGGCGGCGCCCGCGAGGACGTGGTGCTGCTCGCCGAATACGGGCGCCGGGTCGGGTTGCGTGGCCGGATCCGGGTCGAGGACCACCTGATGGAGGTCCTGTTGTGCCGGCAGCCGGGCATCGCGGACCGCCTGCGGTCCCGGGTCGTCGACCCGCTGGCCGACCCGGACCACGACGAGCTGCTGCGCACCCTGCGCACCTTCGTCGCCCACGACTACAACCACGCCGCGACCAGCGAGGCGCTGCACGTCCACCGCAACACGGTCTCCTACCGCCTGCGCCGGGTCGAGGAGCTGACCGGGTTGGACCTCACCACCGCCCGCCACCTGGCGCTGGCCTACCTCGCCGTCGGGATCCCGTGACCGTTGTGCGCCGGCACAAGGCGGCCCGACCAATTTCGTCAGGCCGTCGTTGAGCGGCGCCGTCTGCAGCCAATAGCGTCACAGCCATGCGGCGCACGGGACTCCGGCGGATCATGCTGACCATCGCGATCGGCCTTGCGGCACCGGGAGTCGTCGGACCGTCCGGCGCCGTGGCCGCGCCGGACGACCTCCGGCACGGCTGCGACGACGTCAGGTTCTCGTGGCTGCCGGGGTTCGACGACCCCGCCACCCCCGACGACCTCGACCGGGTCGGCGTGCTCGAGGTGGGATCGCCGCGCGCCCGCAACGTCCTGGTGCTCAACCCCGGCACCTCGGCCGGCGCCGGATACTTCAAACCGATCGCGCAGGACATCGTCCGGAGCACCCGCTGCCGGTGGCAGGTCTGGTCGGTGGAGCGCCGGGAGAACCGGCTCGAGGACCACTCGCTGCTCGACGCCGCGAAGCGCAACGCCGTGACGCAGCAACAGTTCTTCGACTACTACCTCGGCTGGCTGGTCAACCCGGCGATCACCGAGCACTTCCAGCCGGTCCCGGACGCGGCCGTCCCGTTTGCCCGCGGCTGGGGCATGAACGTGGAGATCGAGGACCTGCACCGCGTCGTCACCGCCGCGGCCGAGCGCGGCCGCCGGGTCGTCCTCGGCGGCCACTCGCTCGGCGGATCGATCACCACCGCGTACGCCACCTGGGACTTCAACGGCCGGCCCGGCGCGCGGAAGCTCGACGGTCTGGTCTACATCGACGGCGGAAGCAACCCGACCCCGGTCTCCCCCGAGCAGGCGAGCCAGGCGCTGCAGAACCTCAGCACCGGTACGCCGTGGCTGGCCTTCGGCGGCATCCCGGCGCCGTTCCTCGGGCTGTTCTCCGCCACCGGCTCGACCGGCACCGTCATCAACCCCAACGGCCCGTCCCTCGGGCAGGCCTTTCCCTTGCTGCCGGCCAACCTCAAGCCGCCGGTGCCCGCGACCAACGAGGCCCAGTTCGGCTACGCGGTCGACACCGAGACCTCCCCGCCGGCGCTGCGGGCGGCCCAGGTGCACGCCGGCCGCCTCGCCGCAAGCGGCGACCCGCGCGGGTGGGACCGGGCCGGCGAGATCACCCCGATCCAGCGCTACGCCGCCATGATCTCCGGAACCGGCCTCACCGGCATCGACGGCAGCGCCTGGTACCACCCCCTGCGCCTGACCATCGACGCCGGCGCCGTCGCCGCCGGAAACGCCAACCCCGCCCAGCAGATCCTCGGCGTCAAAGCCATCCACGGCGCCGACCTCGGCCGCCACCTACCCATCTACGCTTTCGGCGCCGCCCTCGGCGGCGAAGGCGTCCTCACCGCCGCCAGGGTGCTCGCCGCCCAGTCCGGCATCCCGGACCGCCACCTCACCCTGGTCAACCGCCAGGACACCTATGCCCACAACGACCCCAACTCCGCCAGCCCCGACAACGACTTCCTCACCACCCTGATCCCGTTCCTGGCCCGGATCGGCCGGGGCTGAGCGGCCGCAACCCTGTCGTTCTCGGAGCGGCGGCCGGTCAGCTCGCCGAGCTTGTGCCGGACGCCGGCCGAGGCACGCCCCGCACGGGTTCGACCTCGCCCCCGAACACCTCGGCCGCGGTGCGCACGCGCAGCCGCTCCAGCTCGTCGATCTGCCGGTGGGCGCGGTCGATCAGCTCGCCGAGCCGGTCGGGGTCGAGCCTCGGGTCCCGCTCTGCCCTGGCGCGCAGCGTGCGCCACCCGGCGGCCTTGCCCTCCACGCCGAGCCGCAACGCCTCCAGCTCGAGCACGGCGCTCAGCGGCGACCTGGCCAGCAGCCGGCCGTTGGGCTTGAGCCGGCTGAGCTTCTCCGCCGCCCACGCGGCCACGGTCTTGTAGCGCCGGACCGGCACCCCCAGCGCGGCCATCATGTCCCGCAGCGCCGCCTGGTCTTCGTCGATCTCGTCCGCCAGCCGCGCGAGCGCCTGCCCGCCGGGCCGGTCGCGCTCCGCGGCGGCGAGGCGTTTGGCCAGGTCGGTGCCGACGATGGCGCCGGCAAGGTGGTCGTTGAGGTAGATGCCGATCAGGGTGTCATCGAGCGAGCTGGCCATGCCTTGGGGCATACCCGCCATCCGGCCCGTTAATCGGCGGCCCAAGGTGGTAACCCTCGCCGACGCATGACGACGGCCACTGATCATCTCGACGGGACGGTGTGTGCACGGTGGAGCGCTGGTACCGCAACACGGTCATCTACTCGCTGGACGTGTCCATGTTCCAGGATGCCAACGGCGACGGCATCGGCGATCTGCCCGGGCTGATCAGCCGGCTGGACTACCTGTCCCGGCTCGGCGTCGGCACCATCTGGCTGAACCCGATCTACCCGTCGCCGCGGCTGGACGGCGGGTACGACATCACCGACTACTACACCATCGACCCGCGGTTCGGCAGCCTCGGCGACTTCTCCGAGCTGCTCAACCAGGCCGACGAGCTGGGTCTGCGGATCATGCTCGACCTGGTCGTCAACCACACCAGCGACCAGCACCCGTGGTTCCAGTCGGCGCGCGCCGACCCCGACTCGCCGTACCGCGACTGGTACGTCTGGTCGGAGACCGAGCCGCCCGACCGGTGGCTGGGCACCGCGTTTCCCGGCGTGGAGAAGGAAACCTGGACCCACGACCCGGTCGCCGACGCCTGGTACCGGCATCGCTTCTACCGCTGGCAACCCGACCTCAACACCGACAATCCCGAGGTCCGCGCGGAGATCTACAAGATCATCGGGTACTGGCTGCGGCTGGGCGTCGCGGGCTTCCGCATCGACGCCGCGCCGTTCCTCGTGGAGTCGCGCCGGCCCGACGAACCCACCACCTGGCCGGACTACGGCCTGCTCCGGCAGATCCGCGAGACCGTGTCCTGGCGGCGGGCCGACGCCGTGCTGCTTGCCGAGGCCAACGTCGGCGACGAGGAGCTGCTGGAGTACTTCGGCGAGGGGGACGGCGAGCCGACCCGGATGATGATGCTGTTCGCCTTCCGGCTCAACCAGGCCATCATGCTCGCGCTGGCCCGCGAGGACGCCGGCCCGGTGCGCGCCGTCCTCGACCGCCTGCCGGACCTGCCCCGGCATGCCCAGTGGGCCACGTTCCTGCGCAACCACGACGAGGTCGACCTCGGGCGATTATCCGACGACGAGCGGGAGGACGTCTTCGCCGCGTTCGGCCCGGAGCCGGACATGCGGCTCTACGACCGGGGCATCCGCCGGCGGCTGGCGCCGATGCTGGCCGGCGACCGGCGCCGCCTCGAGATGGCCTACAGCCTGCAGCTGACCATGCCGGGCACGCCGGTGCTGCGCTACGGCGACGAGATCGGCATGGGCGAGGATCTGTCCCGGCCGGAGCGCGAGGCCATCCGCACCCCGATGCAGTGGTCCCACACCGACAACGCCGGCTTCTCGAGGGCCGAGCCGGAGCAGCTGATCGCGCCGCCGATCGGCGCCGGCCCGTACGGTTACCCGAAGATCAACGTCACCGAGCAGCGGCTCGACCCGAACAGCCTGCTCACCTGGTTCGAACGGATCCTGCACACCCGCCGGGAATGCGAGGAGATCGGCACCGGGGAGCACCAGGTCCTCGACTCCGGCCAACCACACGTGCTGGTGCACACCGCCACCGGCCAGCGCGGCCGAACCCTGTTCCTGCACAACCTGTCCCCCGACCCGTGCCACTGCTCCCTCGATCCGCGGCTGGCCGGCGACTCCACCCCGCTCGGCCTGGCCGCCGATGCCGACTACGGCACCGGCGTGGACCTGACCGCCATCGATCTCAACGGCTACGGCTACCGCTGGATCCGCCTCCACCGATCGTTCTGATTGCCACTAAATTCCTCTATTGCTCTCTCTGAAGACCGTGTTAGAGTAACTTACGGAACGATACGGAGGGAGCGAGGGTGGCTGAGCAGTGGTACTCGGTCGAGCAGGTGGCCGACCTGCTCGGCCTGCATGTCAAAACCGTGCGCAACTACGTGCGGGACGGGCGGCTCAAGGCGGTCCGCATCGGCAAGCAGTACCGGATCTCCCGGGCGGACCTCGAGGCACTGACCGGCGGCCCGGTGGCCGAGCCCGAGCCGGTCCGGCGGCAGCGCCGGGTCGAGGTGACCAGCATCGTGCTGATCGACGCGATCGACCCGAACACCATGAGCCGGCTGAGCACCCTGCTCCTCGGCTCCGCCAACAGCCGACCGGAGGACGACGAGCGCCTCCGCGTCGAGACGACCTACGACGAGGAACGGGGCAGCATGAAGATCATCATCATCGGTGGGCCGGACAGCAGCGCGGAGCTGCTCAGGCTCGTCAACGTCGTGCTGGAGAGCAAATGACCGACATCTACTCCTCGGAGCGGGGCGAGCGGCTGGTCCAGCAGCGGTACCGGGAGCTGCTCGACTCCTGGCCGGTTCGGCACGAGCGGCGGCACGTCCAGACCCGCCAAGGGGACACCTTCGTCGTGGTCAGCGGTCCCCAGGAGGCGCCGCCGGTGCTGCTCCTGCACGGCTCGACGACCAACGCCGTCATGTGGATGGGCGACGTGGTCACCTGGGCGCGGGACTTCCGGGTCTACGCCGTCGACGTGATCGGCGAGCCCGGGCTGAGCGCGCCCGCCCGGCCACCGCTGGGATCGGACGCCTACGCCGGATGGCTCGACGACGTGCTGGCCGGCCTCGGCCTGTCGACCGTGTCGATCGTCGGCGCGTCGCTCGGCGGCTGGCTGGCCGTCGACTACGCCACCCGCCGCCCCGACCGCGTCGAGCGCCTCGCCCTGCTGTGCCCCGGCGGCATCGGCCGGCAGAAGTACGGCGTGCTGCTCCTGGTACTCCTGTTGCTACCGTTCGGAAAGTGGGGCAGGCGCACGGCGCTGCGGCTCTACCTCGGCCGCCCACAGGAGACCGCTCCAACCCCGCAACTGGCCAAGTACCTGGAGTTCATGCAACTCGTCCAGCGCCACTTCCGCCCCCGGCGGGGCCTGCCCGTCTTCGACGACGCCACCCTGCGCCGGCTCACCATGCCGACCCTGGTCATCGCCGGCGAGAAGGACGCGGTCCTCGACTCCGCCGACACCCAACGGCGGCTGACCGCCACCGCTCCACATGCGACAGTCCACCTGCTACCCGGCGTCGGCCACTTCCCGGCCGGCCAAGCGGCACCGATCCACGAGTTCCTGCGGATGGCCCGCGTTCCGTAGGGCAGTGCCGCGAAGGGACCCTTTCAGACGGCCCGGCGTCCTCAAGGGCCCCTTCATGGCATCTCAGGCGGCGCTGGCCCCGAACTCGACCCGGTTGAGGTTGAGCAGGCCGGTGGTCGGGCCGCCGGGTACGGAGGTGAACACGAGTAGAGGCGGTGGCCGCGGGGGTTGGTCGACGGCGACGGACTGGCTGGCCCAGGAGTTGTTGCCGCTGGTGGCCAGCGGGGTGCCATGGGGTGCTCCGTGCGGATGGTGATCAGCGGCGGTAGATGGTCAGCTCGGACATGTTGGTGTAGCTCAGCGCGGCGAAGGTCAGTGACTGCCCGGGGTTCGCCGTGCCGCCGGGAGCGTTGTCCTGCTCCCAGTTGGCGTGGTGGAAGTCCTGCTCCCCGATGGTCTGGAAGAACTGCTGGAAGTTGATGTCGCCCTCGCCGAGCGGGACCATGTCGTGTCCATTGGGGACGTTCGGGTTGCGGTCGCCGTCCTTGGCGTGGAACAGCGGGAACCGGTTGGTGCGCGGGGCGACCGTCAGGATCGGGTCGAACAGGTCGGTCTGCGTCCGGCCGAACCGGTCGGTGTAGGTGCGGTGCTTGAACCTGGCCACGTAGGCCCAGAAGATGTCCATCTCGAAGAACACGTAGCGCGGGTCGGCAAGGCCGAAGAAGTACTCCAGCCGGCGGAGCCCGGACGAGCGGGTCGGCTTGCCGTCGGCGTCCAGCGGGCCGGTGTCCAGCAGGAAGCTGTAGGCGATGTCGTGGTTGTGGGTGTACAGCCGCAGGTCCCGCGCCCTGGCCCGGCGGCCCAGCTCGTTCCAGACGTCGGCGGCGGCGTCCCAGTCGGCCTTGTACGGGCTGTTCACCGGGTCGGCGCCGGTGCCGATGTTGCGCATGCCCAGTTCCTGGGCGATGTCCATCTCCTGCTCGAAGGTGTCCGGGTCGATCGTTCTGTGCGTGCCGTTGGCGATCAGCCCGTTGTCGTCGAGGATCTTGCGGATCTCCCGCGGCGTGATCTGCCGGCCGAGAATCGACGTGTGCTGGTTGTAGCCGGCGAACTCGATCTCCTTGTAGCCCATCTCGGCCAGCCGGGCCAGTACCCGCTCGAAGCCGAACGGCACGCCGCTGTCGTCCGGGGCCGCGGCGATCCGGTCCCGCACGCTGAACAGGATGATCCCCCGGTTGCGCGCCGGGATCAGCGGCTCCACCCGCAGCCCGTGCCGGTCACCGTGATCGCTGTCGGCCAGTGCCGGCGTCGCCGTGGCCAGCACCGGCAGCCCCGCCGCGCCGATCATCGCGGCCGCCCCGGCGGAGGCCGTGAACACGTCGCGCCGGCTGAACCGAGCAGGTCCGTTCCCATTGTCATCCATGAGGGATGCCACCTTTCGCAACGCGGCTCACGCCGCGGAAATCACGAGGCCAGGGGGTGTGTCGGGGGGAAGGAGGGTGAGCCGAAGGCTAACCCCGCTCACCGGACTTGTGAAGACTTCAACCAAAAGTCAGGCCTGGTTTCTTCGTTCGCCGGCCTTACTATGTCCACATTCGACGAAACTCGTCGCCGTGCCGCCGGCGTCCCGGTGCCACACCTACAATCCGCCCAATGATCGAGGTGACCGACCACGCCGGCATCGCCGTGCTGCGCCTGAACCGCGGGCCGGTCAACGTCCTGGACCTGGAGCTGCTCGGCGCGCTCCCGGACACCCTGGCCGGGGTGGCCGGCGCGGCCGCCGTGGTGCTCACCGGCGCCGGCCGGTGCTTCTCCGCGGGAGTGGACCTCAAGCGCATCGTCGAGGGCGGCCCGGCCTACGTCGCCGAGTTCCTTCCCGCCCTGAGCACCGCCGCGCTCGCCCTCTTCGACCATCCCCGCCCGGTGGTCGCCGCCGTCAACGGGCACGCCCTTGCCGGCGGCTGCGTGCTGGCCGCCGCGTGCGACGTCCGGCTGATGTCGGCCGGCACCATCGGCCTCACCGAGCTGGCCGCCGGTGTCCCCTTCCCCGCCGTGCCAATGGAAATCATGCGCCACGCGGTCGGCGCCGCGGCGTCCGAGCTGGTGCTCACCGCCCGCGTCATGGACCCCGCCGCCGCGCGCGGCCTCGGCCTCATCCACGACGTGGTCGAGCCCGACGACCTGCTGTCCGCGGCCCTGCTGCGGGCCGAGCGGCTGGCGACCACCCCCGCCGCGGTCTACGCGTTGAGCAAGGAGCAGCTGCACCGGCCCACCCGCGACCGCATCGACGCCACCCGCCCGCTGGACGACCCGCGGGTCCTCGAGCTGTGGAGCTCCCCCGCCACCCACCAGACCCTGCGCGAGTTCCTGGCCGCCCTGGCCAACCGGTGAGGCCGCCCGGACCCACCCGCCGGGGGTGGATCGGTGACCGGGGCGCGCCGAATTAGGCATCCGTTACCGATGTCCGACCGCCCGCCGGAAGGGGACAGTGCTGGCATCCGTCGATGCCAGGAGGACTGCCATGCAGCGCAACGCCGTCGGGGCGCGCCCGCTGGAGCCGGCCGGGGACGAGCTGCGCGCGTTGCTGGCCGCGGCCGTGGACTACGTCGTCGGGGTGGTGGACCGGCTGCCCGACGAGCCGATCACCGACAGCGACGGGGTGGCCGAGCTGCTCGCCGATCCCGCGCTCCGCGGGGCGCCGCCGGCGCGCGGCCGGCCGGTCACCGAGCTGCTCGGCGTGCTGGACCGGGCCGCCGCCAAGGGGGTCAACCCGGGCAACCCCGGCCTGATGGCGTTCGTCCCGGGCAGCGGGATCGTCGCCGCGGCCGTCGCCGATCTGCTCGCCGGGGTGCTCAACCGCTACACCGGGATCGCGTACCCGGCGCCCGGCCTGGTCGCGCTGGAGGCCGACCTGCTGCGCTGGCTTGCCGACCTGGTCGGCCTTCCGGCGTCCGCGGCCGGGATCCTGACCACCGGCGGCTCCATGGCCAACCTGTCGGCGATGATCACCGCCCGGCACGCGATGCTCGGCTCCGACTTCGCCCGCGGCACCGTGTACGTCACCGAGCAGACGCACCACTCGATCGCCAAGGCCCTGCGCCTGGCCGGTTTCCCGCCCGCCGCGGTGCGGGTGGTTCCGGTCGACCCGCACCTGCGGATGGATTTGGCCGCGCTGACCACGATGATCAGCGTCGACCGGGGCGCGGGGCGCCGGCCGTTCTGCGTCGTGGCCACGGCCGGCACCACCAACACCGGCGTCGTCGACCAGCTCGCCGCCATCGCGCACATCGCCGCCACGCAGAAGCTGTGGCTGCACATCGACGCCGCCTACGGCGGTTTCTTCCAGCTCACCGAGCGCGGGCGGCAGCGGCTGCGCGGGATCGACCGGGCCGACTCGGTCATCCTCGATGCCCACAAAGGACTGTTCCTGCCGTTCGGCACCGGCTGCCTGCTGGTGCGCGACGGCGACACGCTGCGCGACGCGCACAGCGGGCACGATCCGGAGTACCTGCGGGACATGCCGAAGACCGAGCTGCCGGACTTCGCCGACTACGGCCCCGAGCTCACCCGCGACTTCCGCGGGCTGCGCCTGTGGCTGCCGCTGCACCTGCACGGCGTGGACGCCTTCCGCGCCGCGCTGGACGAGAAGCTCGACCTCGCCGAGTACGTCCACCGCGAGCTGTCCGCCGACCCCAACCTCACCGTGCTCGCCCCGCCCCAACTGTCCACCGTGACCTTCCGGCACCGGGCCGGCGAGGAGATCACCGCCGCGGTCCTCGACCGCGTCAACGCCGAGCGCCGGGTCTTCCTGTCGAGCACCCGCGTCAAGGGCCAGTACACCGCGCGGATCTGCGTGCTCAACCACCGCACCGACCACACCAGGGTCGCCGAGGCCGTCACTGCCATACGCCGCCACTCCGCGCAAGTCCCCGCCTCCCCGAACCCCGAGTTGTCCACACCCACCCCACCCATCCACAACCCCACCCAATTCGATCTTCCCCCCCGTTTCCGCTGGTAAAATGGACGTGGGCTCGCCCCCCGTGGAGCGGTGGGGGCTGGGTAGGGGCAGAGCTGGGATCGCGATCCCGGGCATGTCCCGCGCTGGGGTAGCCGCATGCGGGGCGTCAGGTGGTGGCCAGGGATCTTGCTAGGGCGCCGGCTTCGCGGCGGGAGGAGACGCCCAGCTTGCTGAGGATGGTGGAGACGTGGTGGTCGACGGTGCGGACGGACAGCACGAGGCGGTCGGCGATCTCGGCGTTGGTCAGACCGCCGGCGAGCAGGTCGAGGACGTCGGCTTGGCGGTTGGTCAGGCCGGCGGGGTGGGCACGGGTGCTGGCCGCCGGGCCGCGGGGGATCGTCCGCACGCCAAGGGTTTTCAGCCGGCGGCGGACCAGGGTGGCCGCGGCGGTGGCACCGAGATCGTCGAGGATCCGTAGCGCCTCGAGGGTCGGCTCGGTCTCACCGGTGTCGGCAAGCTCGAGGGCGTGCTCGTACGGGTCGCCGGCCGGCTCCCAGCCGATGGCGGGTGCCACCGCGAGGCCGGCGCGGGCGGCGTAGCGCAGCAGCTCGCCGGTCACCGGCTCGGCGCCGGGCCGGCCGGCATGGGGCGCCCACTGCTCGAGCATGGTGGCGGCCCGCTTCGGCTCACCGGACAGCCACGCCCATTCCATCAGCGCGGTGCCCGCGAGCGCCAGCGCGGTCAGGGACCGTTGCCGCAGCGCCCGTTGCCAGGCCTTCGCGAGCACCTTGCCGACCCGCGCCGAGCCGCGCCTGGCCCGAAGCCGGGCATGGACCGGTTCGGCGTAGAGGCGCAGCATCCCCGGATCCTCGTCCCGCTCGGCCAGCGCGGCCAGGCCGGTCTCCGCACCGGTCCAGTCACCGCGGCGGATCCGAAGGAGGCACTGGTGGACTTCGAGGTTGTAGGCGTGCGACCAGAATCCGCGATCCCGGGTGAAGGCCAACCCGTCGGCCAGGCAGCGTTCCAGCTCGGCGAGGCGGCCGTGCCGGTACAGCAGCTCGGCGAGGTTGGTGTAGCCGCGGGCGGCGTGCTCGTGATGCCCGTGCGCCAGCGCAAGCCGCAGACTCTGCCGCAGCAGCGCGATCCGGCCATCAGTGTCCAGAGTGGACTCGGCGAGGCTCTGGTAGTTCAGGCACAGCTCGACCAGGTCGATCCGCGACGCCGACTCGGCGAGATCCCGCGCTCGCCGCAGCGTCGGCTCGGCCCGGGAATCGCCGGCCAGGGCGAGGATCGCGCCGTGGTACGTGGTCGCGTACGCGATCGCCGCCGCCGAGCCGGCCGGCTCCAGCGCCGCGACCGCCGCCCGCGCCACGACCTCGGCCCGCCCCGTGTCGCCGGCCAGGTAGTACAGCCGGGACAGCCGCACCCCCGCCTGACCCAGCGCCACCGGATCGTTCAGTCCGGTGTAGAGCGTCACCGCCCGCTCCCCCGTCGCCAGCGCCTCGGCGAAACGGTGCGCGTTGTGCAGCTCCCACGCATAGTCGTCCAGCAGGGCGGCGCGCTCGGCCGGCGCGAGCCGATCGGCATGCCGCACCGCGGCCGCGAAGTGCGCCAACGCCTGACGGTGCGACCCGGCCGCGGCCGACTCCCGGCCGGCTCGCGTGGCATACGCCAGCACCGTGTCGGTGTCGCCGGCCCGGGACCCGTGATGCACCAGCCGAGCCGGATCCGGCCGGGCCTGGGAACGCAACACCTTGATCACCGTCCGGTGCAGCGCCCGCCGCCGTAGCACCGACAGGCTCAGCTCGATCGCCTGCCGGGCCAACTCGTGCCGAAACGCCACCCCACCCGGATGCACCTGCAGGATCCCGTGCTCCTCGGCCTCTGCCAACGCGTCGAGCCGGCCGCCGAGTGCCGCGTCGACCAGCTCGAAGTCCACGGTTCCGGGGATGACCGCCAACTGCGCCAACGCCTCCTGCGACACCCTCGACAACCGCCGCACCCGAGCCAGCACCGCATCGGCCACCGTGTCCGGCACCTCCCCCGGCGCCGCCGCCAACACCTCGGTGACGAAGAACGGATTGCCCCCGGTCAACGCATGCAGCGCCACCGGATCCCACCCCGTATCGGCGGCCAACTCCCCCACCCCGGCCACCGACAACGGAGCCAACACGACCCGACGCACCCGACCACCGGTCAGACCGCCGAGCCAGCGGTGCACCGGATGCCCCGCCGGCGCACCACCGTCCCGGACGGTCACCACCACCACCGCCGGCAACCCCTCCACCCGCCGACCCAGGTAACCGAGCACATCCAGCGTGGCGTCATCGGCCCAGTGCACGTCCTCGACGATCAGCACCGTCGGCACCGGGCCGGACAGCTCGGCCAACGCCGCGTCGAACACCCCGTCCCCGCCACCGGCCGCCAGCACCGTCTCCAGTGGACCACCGGTCCCCGCCGCCGCATCCCGCACCGGGCCCAACGCCCGAGCCGTCAACAGGTCGTCACACGCCCCCCGCAACATCCGCACCCCCACCGGCACCTCGTCGGCAAACGCCCGCAACAGGCTCGACTTCCCGACACCGGCCTCCCCGCTGACCAGCACGACCGAACCCTGACCCGCGCGCGCCTCGGCGACCGCCTCCCGCAACACCGCCAGCGCCGGCTCCCGCTCCAGAAGCGACTCCGTCACCTCGCTTCCCCCTCTCCACACCACCTGGTTATCGGTGCCGAACGGCCAGGGGTGACGGGAGGGTCGGCGCGGGCAGCGCGCCGACCTGGACCAGGACGCCGTGCTCGTCGCGCACGCCCCAGTGCTCGGCCAGCCGGTCGCCCTCAGCGCGGTAAAGGTGCATGGTGTGCATGGCGTAGGGCTTCCCGGTCGCCGCCACGCCGAGGTGGTCGGTGTTGTGCACGCCGTGCACGGTGGCGCGGATCGCCACCTTGTCGCCGGCGGCCACGACGTCGTGCACCTCGTAGCGGATCCGCATGACCTCCTTGAGGAAGCGCAGCACGCCGATGTAGCCGTCCGGGCCCGGTGGCAGGCCGGGCGGGGCGCCGTGGTCGACGAAGTCGTCGGTGACCAGGTCCCGGATCCGCTCGTAGTCGCCGGAGGTGAAGATCTCGAAGATCTCGGCCGCGGCGCGTTCCGCAGGTGTCATGAGGTACCGTCCTCGGATACGATGGAATTGCGTTCAATCAGTTTGAAGATAATTCCAACCAAAGTCAAGGAGATTGTGTGGCCGGCACCCGCCGCTACTCGATGGGGCTGCGTGACGAGCAGACCGCGGCGACCCGCGGGCGCATCCTGGACGCCGCGCGGGACCTGTTCACCCAGCGCGGCTATCTCCGCACGACGCTGACCACCGTCGCCGAGGCGGCCGGGGTCAGCGTGCAGACGATCTACAACCTCGTCGGCGGCAAACCCGTGCTGCTCAAGACCGTCTACGACGTCACCCTCGCCGGCGACGACGAGGCGATCCCCATGGCCGAACGGCCCATCGCGCGCGCCGTGCTCGAGGCCGGCGACGGCCGCGAGTGCCTGGCTCGGTACGCCGTCATGGGACGCGTGCTCGGCGAGCGCGTCCTCCCGCTGATCACCGCGATGCTGGCTCAGGCCGCCACCGGAGATCACGACCTGCGCACGTTCGCCGACACCATCGAGACCGAACGGGCCACCGCCACCCGGGGCATCGCCGGTCACGTGGCCAAGCGGTTCGGCCTGCGCGACGGGCTCGATGTCCAGACCGCGGCCGACATCCTGTGGACCCTCACCGCGGCCGAGTTGACCGACCGGTTGGTCAACCGCCGCGGCTGGAGTTGGGACCGCTACGAGAGATGGCTCGGCTCGGCGATGGCCGACCTCCTGCTCGGCCCGGCCTGATCGTCCACATTGGATATTCCAGGGTGGACGTTCAGGTAAGCGCGGCGGAGAACTTGTCGACCACCCGGGTCAGGCCGGGTTCGGCCTCCGGCGCAAGGCGCACGCCGTCCGGGGTTCGCTCGATGTGCTTGTCCACCACGAAAGCGCCCGGCACCACGTGGTGCGCGCCGAGCGCCTGCAGCACCGGCCGCAGCGCGTAGTCCAGGGCCAGCATGTGCACCGGGCCGCCGCCGGTGAGCACCGGCAGCACCACCTTGCCGGCCAACACCATGTGCGGCAGCAGGTCCAGCAACACTTTCAGAACCCCGCAGTACGCGGCCTTGTACACCGGGGAGGCCACGATGACCCCGTCGGCCTCGGCCACCGCCGCGATCACCTCCGCGATCGCCGGATCACCGGCGTCCGCGCCGAGCAGCGCCTCGGCCGGCAGGTCCCGCACCCGCACCACCCGGACCGCGTGGCCGTGACCGCGCAGCCACTCGGCCAGCTGCTCGGTCAGCGCCACCGTGCGCGAGTCGGCCGACGGGCTGCCCGCAAGGGCGATGATCGAGGACACCGGCCCACCCTGGCACGCCGACGGGCTCGGGTAAATGGTCGGCATGGGGCTGACAACCGCAACCGCGCGGACCGAGAACTGGATGGCGCACAATCGCAGGAGGCGCCTCGCCGGCAGGCCGAGGAGTCCGCGCTGCAGCGGGCCGCGGCGGCCGAGGCCGCGCGCCGCGCCGCCTTGCCGGACCGGGACCGGGGTTCCGGACCAGGAGGACGCGACGCCCAACCACAACGACACCGACCCGGCCAGCGGCGACATCGGCGACGGCCCGGAGGGCGACGCGGGCTACGGCGGTTCCGGCTCCAGCTCCGGCTCCGCCCCGTCGCCGGCCTCGGCTGGGAGCCCGGCGGTTCGTCCGATGTGGACACGAGCCGGGACGGGATCTCCGACCCGAGCGACGCCACGCCCGACCAGAACGACACCGACCCGGCGAGCACCGATGTCGGCTCCGGTCCGGAGCGCAGTGCCGGCTACGGCGGCTCGGACTCCGACCTCGGCAGCAGCCCCTGCTCCCGGGGCGCGACCAACGCCGTGTCACATCCGCGGGGTCTACTCGGCCGCCTCTTCCTCCTCGGCGCGCTGGACGAAGGTCTGGGCCGCCGGCTCCTCGGGCGTCTCCTCCTCCGCGGGCGCCTCCTCGGCGCGCTGCACGGCGGGGGCCGACGGGGACACCGCCGGCGTGCCCGGCGCCGACATCACCTGGTCGGCGGTGGCGACGGCCTCGCGTTCGTAGCGGTCGGAGGGGTCGCTGACGCGGATGCCGCCGCCGGCGTCGGTGCCGTCGACGGGGCCGCTGCGTTGCTGGACCACGTGGGTGAGCTCGTGGGCGAGCATGTGCTTGCCGGCGTCGGACGACGGGTCGTACTTGTCGCGCTGGAACACGATGTTCGAGCCCACCGTGTACGCGTGCGCGTTGACCGAGCGCGCGGACTCGTGCGCGGCGGTGTCGTTGTGCACCCGCACGTCGCCGAAGTCCTGGCCGAAGCGGGCTTCCATGTCCGCGCGCGTGTCGGCGGGCAGCGGCGCGCCGCCGCCGGAGCCGACCACGTCGTGCACCGGGGAGCGGTCCTCGTCGACGAGCGCGCCGGTCCCGGCGTTGCCGACGGCACGCTGGAGGCCGAGCAGGCCCGCGGGCCCGAGCACGTCGGTGCGCCCGCTCGCGGCCGCCCGGCCGAGGAGATCGTGGTCGTCGCGCTCGATCCGGTCGCCCTTGGGGCGAAAGCCCGAGTCGAGATCGTGGTCGTGTTCGTGTCCGCGCATCGTGGCCTCTCGCGTCCGAGTCGTCCACCGTCCAGGGTGGCGCATCGCGCGGCGGCGGGAGGAGGGCGCGGGAACGTGCGTGCGGACAGTCTCATTTGCCCTCATGGACGTGGTCGGAGTCGCTCGCATCACAAGCGGGAATTGTCCAGTTCTACTCGGTGTAGCGTAGTTACTCCGAATGGGTCGTATCAGTTGCTCCGCCGAAACATCAGACCTGGTACGAGGCGATACGAAGAGTTGCGGAAAGGGGGCACATGCGCCAGGAACAGGCCATACCGCGGCAGACCGGAACCGTGCGTTCCGAGCGGCTCAGGGTGCTCCGCGAGATCCACGACGGTATCGGTCCGATCCTGACCGGCATGGCGCTTGGTTTACGCGCCGTGCGGAATCTGTCCGGCCGCGACGAGAAGTCGGCCGCACGGTTGCTGGCGCAATTGGAGGACGAGTTGCAGGGCGCGATCGCCGAGTTGCGCCGGCTGACCGACGAGATCCGGCCGAACGCGCTGCACCAACTCGATCTCATCGAGGCGATCCGGCTGCATGCCATGGCCCTGAGCAGCCGGGTGTCCGGCGCCGGCGGCGAGCAGCTCCGGATCGAGGTGCACACCCGGGGCGATCTTTCCTCGTTGACCCCGCGCGTCCGCATGGCGGTGTACCGCATCATCTGCGAGGCGCTCACCAACACGGCGAAGCATTCCCACGCGCGGTCCTGCGTCGTGTCCATTCGGCTCGACGGCGACCTCGAGGTCGAGGTCGTCGACGACGGAATCGGCATTCCGGGCGGCGCGGCCCCGCCGTGGTCCGGAATCGGGCTGCGGTCGATGCGGGACCGGGCCGTCGAGCTCGGCGGGGAGTGGGCGGTCGAGCCGGGAGCGCGGGGCGGAACCAGGATCGCGGCCACGTTCCCGGTGCACGGGAATTGACGCCGTGCCGGTCGTTCGACGAATCCTGATCGTGGACGACCATTCCACGTTCCGCCTCGGGCTGAGCGCGCTGCTGAGCTCGGTGCCGGGACTCGAGGTGGCCGGTGAGGCGGCGACCGGCGCGGAGGCGGTGGCCGCGGCGGCCACACTGGAGCCGGACGTCGTCGTGATGGATCTGAGCCTGCCCGACCTCGGCGGCGTCGAGGCCACCGAGCGAATCGTGCGGGCGCGACCGGGCGTCGGCGTCCTGGTGCTGACGATGTTCGACGACGACGAGCACGTGCTCGCCGCGCTGCGCGCGGGCGCCCGCGGGTACATCCTGAAAACGACCGGACCGGACGGAATCGTGCGGGCCGTGCAGGCCGTCGGCAACGGCGAGGTGATCTTCGGGCAGCCCGTCGCGTCCCATGTGCCCACCATTTTCGCCGACGTGCCGGCGCATTCCGACGAGAGCATGTCGCGATTGACCGGACGGGAGCGCGAGGTGCTCGCCCTCATGGTCCGGGGCGCGTCCAACGCGGCCATCGCCGACATTCTCGTGGTGAGCCCGAAAACCGTGCGCAACCACATCACGAGCATTTTCCGCAAGCTCGACGTCACCGACCGGAAGCAAGCCGTCAAACGAGCCCGCGCGGCCGGCCTGGGCTGACCCGGGCGAGTCCCATGCGAACGTAGGACATCCCGGGATACGGAAAGCGGGACCGAATGGGGGCCTCGGTCCCTGGTCTCGGGACGGCGCAGCGGCAACGATATTTGTCAGACAGCAAGACGATCACTGTATTGAGGGGACGGTCTCGTGATGAGCACCGACCAGACGCGCGTCGTTCTGCACGCGACAGACGTCATCACCCGCGCCGGAATCGTGTCCGCCCTGCGCACCCGGCCCGAGATCCGTCTCGTCGAGAACGGCGAGGCGGCGGCCACACCGGACGAGCGCACGGTGATGCTGGTCGTCGCCGAGGGGTGGGACGACGAGACCCGTCAACTGTTCCGCCGGCTGCAGATCCAGGGCTGCCGCAGCGTCGTCCTGGTGGCCGGCGACATGAGCGACGCGGACCTGCTCGAGGCCGTGAGCATCGGCGTGTCCGCGGTGATCCGCCGCAGCGAGGCGTCGCCGGACACCCTGGTCAAGCTGATCAAGGCGACCGCGTCCGGCGACGGCGCGCTGCCGCCGGACCTGCTCCGCCGCCTGCTGCACCGGGTTTCCCGGTTGCAGCACCAGGTCCTTTCGCCGCGGGGCTGGGATCTCGCGGGCATCTCCGCACGGGAGGCCGAGGTGCTCAGGATGGTGGCCGACGGGCTGGAGACCCGCGAGATCGCCGAGAAGCTGTGCTACTCCCAGCGCACGGTGAAGGGCATCCTGCACGACATCACCGGTCGCTTCCAGCTGCGCAACCGCGCGCACGCGGTCGCGTTCGCGTTGCGGGAAGGCCTGATCTGACCGCACCGGTCAGCCCTGCAGCCGGCCGGAGAAGAACACCGCCGGCGTGCAGTTGCCCTTGTCGGTGGGGTTCTGGCAGCTGACCGCGAGCACGACCCGCTCCCCGGCGTCGAACACGATGGGCTGCACCCAGTGGTGGTCGAGGTCGCGGAAGTTGCCGAGCCCGACCTCCAGCATCAGCTCCTGCCCGGTGGCTGTGGCGCGCAGCAGGCGCAGGGTTCCGCTGTCGCTGCGGGGGTTCTGCAGAATGGCGTCGGTGACCACGAGCTTCTTGCCGTCCGGCGGGGTGAAGCTGAACTCCCGGAACCGCCTTGCGTTCGTGTCGATCGGCGCGTCGGCGGCGACCCGGAAGTCGGTCGGATCCCCGCCGGCCAGCGGCGGCCGGGGACCGGTGCTCGTGGTGGGCGGCGCCGACGGGTCGATCCCCAGCTCGGTCAGCGCGCGATCGGCGTTCTGCTTGGCCTGCCCGGAGTCCTGCTTGGCCGCACCCGCCTCCTGCTTGGCCGCGCCCGCCTCCTGCTTGGCGTTCTCGGCCACCTGCTTGACCTCCGCGGCCTGGCGCGCGGCGGCGTCGCCCGCGGCCGAGCGCACCGCCGGCCGCAGTACGAAGAACCACATCCCGGCCAGCACGAGCGCGAGCGCCAGCAGCGCGATCAGCGCGGGCACCAGCCACTTGGGCAGCAGCTGGCGCTGCGTCATGGTCGCCTCGGCCGTGATCGGCGGGCGGTCGGGGGCCGCGACCGACACCGCGAACCGGTGCCGCACGGGCTGCCCGCGCAGGAACCGGTCCCGCGGCCGGGCCACCAGCCGGACGAACGCCGTGCTGTCCGGCTCCAGCACGAGCTCCTGGCGCGTGAACCGGAAGTCCAGCTCGCCCTCCGGGTCGGCGG
>NZ_DASZCQ010000041.1:0-6604 GCF_035942955.1 Actinophytocola sp.
CCACTGCGGGAAGCAGTGGCGTCGGCGGGTCGGGAGGGGCGGATCAGTAGCCGGACGGCGGGATCATGCCGGTGCCGGAGATGACCGAGATTGACGTCGGCCGCCGGTTCGGCATAAACGCCAGGTAGTTGAACAGCTGGAACCGGACCTGCAGCGTGCCGGACAGGACCTCCTGCAGTACGCGAGAGCGCATGGAGCCCTCCCACAGGTACAGATCGGGGAACCGCGCCACGATGGTTCGGGTCTCGTTGGTGCCGCCGCCCTTGTTCGTCGGCAGGTTGCCATCCAGCCAGGACGGCAGCCCCATGGACAGCATGCCGGCCGGGCCGTCACCGGTGGTGAGATCCTGCTGGGTACCGGCCGGGTTCCAACCGACCTGCGGCGGGACGATCAGCGGCCGGTTGGTGGTGTCCAGCTGCGCGGTCGCCCAGTACCAGATGGACGGCAGTACCACCGCGGCGGTGGCCGGTAGCTTGCGCCCGGTGTACACCTTGGACGCGGCCTGCGCGAACGCCGGGTACATCTCCGGCAGCGTCGGCGACGCGTCGGTGTAGGTGATGGCGTTGATGCCGGACACGTTGAGGATGCCCAGCAGCTGACCGGACGAGCCGGATCCGTCGATCGTCTGCACGTCGACCCGCTGGTTGTAGTCCTCCATCAGGTCGGCGAACACAACCTCGTCGAAGCTGATCGGCGACTGGTCGAGCAGCTGCAGCGCCACGTCCTGCTGGCCGGCGATGGTGCGCACCGGCGCGTTGACGAAGTCGTCGGTCAGGTCGGTGGACGTGACCGCGGCGGCGTCTGCGGTCTGCACACCGGTTGCGGTGCCGGTGGCCACCTTCGGCAGGTTGATCGAGTCCGTGCCGGTGGGCAGGGTCATCGCCCGGCACAGGTTGGCCGTGGTGCGGCCGAACCGGGTCAGGTTGATGTACTCGTCGATCAGCCACAGCGGCGGCACGAAGTAGCCGCCCTGCCCGTCGGTGCGGTTCGGGTTGACCCGCTCCTCCATGTTCCGCTCGAACGCGGACTCGATGTGCCGGGCCTTCAGATCGCCGAGGCTGCGCAGCTCCTCGCGGGACTGGCGCTCGCGCTCCTGCTCGCGCTTGGGCAGCTCGACCGAAAGCTCCTTGGCGTGGCGGGCCAGCCGATCCCGCGCGGCCTGCACACCGCCGTCGCCGTCGCCGCGGCCGAGGGCGTCGCGGGCCAGGTCAACGAAGTAAGAGTGCCGCTTGGCCTGCCGGCCGTAGGTCAGCGGCTCGTAGCCGACCCGGGCCGGGCCACGCTCGCGCTGCTCACCGGTCTGGCCGGCCTGGGCGTAGGCGTCGGCCGCGGCCCGGTCGCGCTTGTCGTCCTCCTCGGCCTCGGTGATCGCCGCGCGGACCTCGGTGATCTCGTCGTCGAGCGTGCGGATGGCGGCGCGCTTCTCCTGGAACGACGCCGTCTCGGCGTCGTTGAGGTCGCGCTTGTCGGTCTCGGCCTGGGACAGGATGCCGTCCCGCTCGGCCACCAGGCCCTTGCGCTGTTCGAGCAGCTTGCTCAGCTTCTCGCGCAGTTGCGTGAGCACGTGGAACACCCCTTTCGGGTCATCGATGTGATGGGGGTGCCTGGACCGTTCGGGTGGTGGCCCGGGTGGTGGCCGCAACAAGTGGCGGCTCCGGCGCGGGCTCCGGCGCGTCAGGAATGCAGGCAGATCAGACCTGGCCGACCGCGGCGCGGAAGTCCGCGTCGTCGTCGGCGGCCAGGTCGCGGTACAGCGACAGCGGGTGCCGCTGGCTGGTGGGCTGCGCAAGGCGCCGGCCGAGCCGCTCGTAGAGGGCGCGGACGGCGTCGTCGGGCAACTGGTCGAAATCCTGGGCGCGCAGCGCCGACTCGACCGAGGTGGCGGGGTTGGCGCCGTAGGTCACCACGGACACGTCGCCGCGGTGGATGTTGTACTCGAGGATGTCGCGCTGGTCGTAGTCCGGTGACCACATCTGGCGCATCACCCGGAACCGGAACGACATCTCGTCGAGGATCTCCTCCTCGACCGCCTGAATCACCGCGCGCACCACATCGCGCTCAGCGTTGAGCCGCGGGGCGCGCATGTGCAGCCCGGTGGTGTCCTCCGACAACTCCAGCGAGGTGGCCTTGGTGCGGGCCAGTGGCATGCCGGCGTGGTTGAACACCAACACCACGTCCGGGTTCTCTGACAGCGTCTTGGTGCCGGCGCCGGCGCGCACCACCTCGTCGTACTCGCCGTACCAGTCCCACATCCGGTAGGGCTCGTCGTACACCGAGGCGTAGCCCTCGAGCTCGTATCGGGTGCCGCCGGTGCCATCCTGGGCGGCGCGGACCTCGAAGGTGGCGTGGTAGGAGCGGCGCTCCGAGGCGCCGGACAGCTTCCCGCGGTCAGCCTTGGTCTTCACATCAGCTCCTTGACCTTCGCGGCGATGTCGTCGGGATCAGCGGCCGGCGCCGGGCCGGCGGCGGCGGGCTCGTTACCCCACTCGACCGGGGGCAGGTCCTCGTCCTCGCGGACCTCGTTGACCACCTTGATCCGGTTGCGCAGCGCGATCTCGTGCACCCGGAACCGCTCCAGCGTGGTCGACTGCAGCAGCGCCGACCGGTTCAGCCGGGCGTACTGGCCGCGGGGCAGCATGCTCGTCAAGGCGCGGTCGGCGCGGCGCAGCCACTTGTTCGCCGCGAACACCAGCAGGTGTTGCGCGCGGCCTTCCAGCGTGGCGTACGTCAGGCTGTTGCCGGTCTCGTAGCCGAGCACCTCGGCCACCCCCGGGCCGTAGATGCGGGCGCACTGGGCCTCGGTGTACTTGTTGGTCTCCAGGAACTGCGACTCGTTCGGGTTGACCTGGATCTGCTCGTACTTCCAGCCCTTGCCGAACACCACCGGCTCACGGTTGCCGCGCACCGCGGCGAGGAACTTGTCCTTGGCCCGCCGCGCCACCGACTCCTTCATGTCGATCTCTTCGTTGGTCAGCAGCGCCGACGGGTGCGCACCGTCGGTAAACCACTGCGACCCGAACCGCTCGGCCTTCAACCCCAGCCCGATGGTGACCGCGTGGTACTCCACCGGGGACATGCCCATCAGCCGGCCCGGACACGGGTACGCCCGGCGGTGCCAGATCGTCGCCGGGTCGACCTCACGGCCGTTGACCCGCCAATGCTTCTGCCCCTCGGTGTCCCGCCACCCGTAGGCCTCGTCCGGGTGGTACAGCGGGATCTGCGTGGGATAGGCGCTGCCGCCCCGAGTGGAGAACTCGGCGATCGTGCCGATCGCGTTACCGCGCAACAGTTCCGACCGCAGGAACTGGTCAATCCAGTCCTCCAACCCGTACCCGTCGCCGGCCGGGTCCAACAGGTAGGACGGTGTCGGCAGCTGCTGCTTGCTCTTGCCGGTGCCGGTGAACACGTCGACCGGCAACTCGGAGCCCAGCGACGCGATCAGGTCCACAGAGGACCACATGGCGATCTTCTGCAGCGACCACTCCGCCTTGCCGTACTCGGCGTCCCCCGCAGACGGCGGCATGTCCCGGTTGGACGGCAGCGGCGGACTGGAGAACTGCGCCGCGCGCTTCTCCGGCCGCCCGAGCACGTAGCTCATCCGCCACCCACCTTTGACCTACCCGCGGCCACCCGCCCGGCCACCACGTCGGCCAGCACCAGCACCCCCGCGGTGATGAACCCCGCCGGCCGGTACACCAGCGCCGCGCCGTACGACAGCAGCACCAGCCCGGCCAGCGCCGGCACCGCGCGCACCAGCAGCCCGACCGGCGCGGCCAGCGTCATCAGCATCCGCCCGGCACGCCGCCGCGCGCGCACACGCCAAGTGGACAGCCGACGACGACCAGGCACGCGGAACCGTCCTCTCACCAGATGTTCTCCAGCGGGTCGTAGTCAGGATCCACCGCCAGGTGTGCGTACATCTCGTACCCGCCCAACGCCAAGGCGAAGGTGTACAACGGCGCGATGTTCGACCCGGACGCCTTGCGGCCGAACGCGAACGCTCCGTCCCCGATGGACCTGGTGCGGGCACCGGCGACCGCTGCGGCCACCTCGTCCTGGCCGAGGTGCACGAACGCACCCCGCTTCACCCGCCCAGTCAGCGATGCGCAGAAGGCACCGAGTTGCTGCACCGTCGGGATCAGCAGGTCACCGCGCTCCCGCTTGTCCTCGCTCGCTGGCCGGCGAATGCCGGCGTTGGCCAGCGGGGTGATCAGCTCGGCGGCAGGGCCCTTGTCGTCGAGCACCCAGCACACCGGCCGCAACCGCTCGTTGATCTCCTTCGCCGCGGCGGGCACCCACGCCGAGCCGGGTCCGTGCTCGAGCATCACCCCGCGCACCGGACCCTCCGGCCCATCCGGGCCTTCACCGACCGCGCTGATCGTCGCCGAGTCCCCGGACGGGGTGACGTCGATCGCGCACGCCAGCGCTTCACCGCCCTCGGCCCGGTCGTTCGCCAGGAGGTTCCACACCTCCAGCGTGGGCACGTTCGGGTCGGCCTCGACCTCGTCGTCCTCGCGGACCTGGTTGAGGTAGGCGCGGTCGAAGTCGGCCAGCAGCGACGGCGTGATCGCCTTCTCCAGTTCCGTCTGGATCGTGGCGATCGTGACCGTGTGCCGCCACTCCTTGGAGCACCGACAGACCTGATCGGGACACAACGCCGGCATGCACGCCAGCCACACCCGCGGGTCCGTGCGGTCCGACCCAGGTGGGGCAGACCAGTCGAAGTACGCCACCCGGGACGGCGCGCCCGACTCAACCAACTCCCGCCCGGCCTGCACCGCAGCGTTCATTGGCACGCTGCGCGAGGTGCCCATGGTGGAAAACCACCACTCCTGCGCCATCAGCACCGTGATCATCGACGGGGACCAGGCCGCCGAGATCCGGTCGTCGACCTGGGCGAAGTACTCGTCCTTCACCCCGAGGTGCAGGGTCGGGCCGTGGCCGGACTGCTCGGTGCTGGCGTGCAAACCCTGGATCGATTGGGTCTTGCGCCAGATCACCGCCTCGCGGCCGTTGGCCTTGCGCACACGCGCGCGGTGGTACGGCATCAGCCGCTCACCCTCACCCGGGATGAACCCGCCAGCAGCCAGCGCCGGCAGCCAGTCGTCCTCCCACTTCTTGCGGGCGGCCGTGCCGTTCTGCGCGGCATACACGATCTGCTGTCTCGGCCACGCCATCCCCCGGTGGCTGGTCAGCGACAGGATGCCGGTGGTCTTGCCGGACTGCCGCGGCACCGTCACCCCGCTACTGCGGTAGACGAAGATCCCCGTGGCCGGGTCGACCTCCAGCCCGGTGTCGAACACGTAGCGCTGCCACGGGTTGAACGGGGTGCCCAGCTTCGCGGCGACCTTCGCGACCTTCGGCCCGTACGTGGGGTTGTCGAAGTTGCGGAGCGTGGCGAACCGGGGAGGACAGGTCAGCCCGTAGTGGGCGTAGATCGCCGCCCGCTGACGCTCACTCGGGGGCGCCAAGGTCGCCGAACTCGTCTTCGTCCTCGTCCGGCTCGCCGGCCGGGCTGCTCGCCACGAGCTGCTCCAGCGTCGCCCGCAGCTCCTTGGTCAGCCGCGGCAGCATCCGCCCGCCTTCGCCGCCGCCGGCGTCGATCGCCTCGGCCAGCACGTAGGCGGTCTGGGCCAGCGACGGGTCCACGCCGGACAGGTCGCCGAGCGCTTCGATGTCCTCCCGCACCTGGCCCTGCAACACCCCGGTCTGGCCCGTGCACCGCGGGCACGCCGCCGGCTCGTCCCCGCCGAAGGCCGCGGCTTGCTCGCCGAGCAGCGCCAGCGGCGTGGTGCCCATCGTTGCGGCGAGGAACACCACCTCATCCAAGGTGATCTCACGCCGCCGGCCGCCCGCCGACCGGCGCCCGGTCTCCAGATGGCCGACCACCGTCGCGGTGAACGACTGCGGAGCGCCGTGCTCCCACGCCGCGGAGGCGAACTCCTCGCGGGTCATGCCCTCCCGCTTGCGGTGCGTGCGAATCGCAGAACACACCACATCGGTCATCACGGTGACCCGATCAGTGGTCACCATGGTCTCTGACCTGCGGTTTTCCTACCGGGGGGAGAGAAAAAAAGGAAGCCTGCGGCGGGGTCTACCCAGTGATCATTCTCAAAAAACCGCAGGCCACGGACGTGATCCACTGTCGCGCGCATGATCACCGCCTCACCATGCCGTCGATGACCGGCGTGACATCACCATCGGCCTGTCCTGCTGCGACGAGTTGCACCGGTAATGCGCTGGCCGCGCTGTGTCCAGATCCAGCAGCCCACCACCATGGGCCAACGGCACCACGTGGTGCACCGTGTAGTAGCCGGGCGGTGGCGGGTTCGACCACGGCAGCGACAGGTCGATGAACGGGTCACCCAATAGGCAGGCCGAGCCGAAGCAGCACCACGGCCCGTACGTCTCGACCACCAGCCGCCGGAACCGGCGCCACGGCCGGCCAGCGCGCCGGGCCATCACAGCCACTTCGTGAACAGGTGCACCCACAACCACAGCAGCAGCAGCGCGCCGAGCGACGCCGCGATCCACCAGGTGGGGCGCATCGACCCAACCCCGACCAGGACCTGCGTCCACTGGGTGAGGGTCTGCTTGCCCGTGG
>NZ_DASZCQ010000042.1:0-73031 GCF_035942955.1 Actinophytocola sp.
CTCCGGCACCTGCGCGAGCGGCGAATCGCCGCGGCCGGTGAACTGCGCGACCTTCGGGAGCTCCACCGGAAGCTGATCGTCGGGAACCGGCACGATCCCGTCTTTCTCGCAGTACAGCATCGGGATGGGCGTGCCCCAGTAGCGCTGGCGGGAGATCAGCCAGTCGCGCAGCCGGTAGTTGACCTCGAAGCGGCCGCGGCCCGTTTCCTCCAGGTAGGCGATGACGTCCGGCAGTTGCTCCGGCATCCGCTTGCCGTCCATCGGGCCGGAGTTCACGAGGATGCCGGGGCCGGGGTAGGCCTCGGTCATCGTCGCCGGGTCGAGGTCCGGTTCGCCCTTGGGCTGGACGACGACCCGGATCGGCAGGTCGAAGGCGCGGGCGAACTCGAAGTCGCGCTGGTCGCCGGCGGGGACGGCCATGATCGCGCCGGTGCCGTAGCCCATCAGCACGTAGTCGGCGATGAACACCGGGATCCTGGTGTCGTTGGCCGGGTTCACGGCGTAGCTGCCGACGAACACACCGGTCTTGTCCCGGTTCTCCTGACGGTCCAGGTCGGACTTCATCGACGTGGCGCGGCGGTAGGCGGCCACCGCATCGGCCGGGGTTGCCGCGCCGCCGGTCCATCTACTGTCCACATCGGACGGCCAGGCCTCGGCGGTCAGCGTGTCCACCAGCGGGTGCTCGGGCGCCAGCACCATGTACGTGGCGCCGAAGACCGTGTCCGGCCGGGTGGTGAACACCTCGATCGCGGTGTCCGCGGCGGGGAACCGGATCCGGGCGCCGTGCGAGCGCCCGATCCAGTTGCGCTGCATGGTCTTGATCTTCTCCGGCCAGTCCAGCCGGTCCAGGTCGTCGATCAGCCGGTCGGCGTAGGCGGTGATCCGCATCATCCACTGGCGCAGGTTCTTGCGGAACACCGGGAAGTCGCCGCGCTCGCTGCGACCGTCCGCGGTGACCTCCTCGTTGGACACCACGGTGCCCAGGCCGGGCACCCAGTTCACCGGCGCGTCGGACAGGTAGGCCAGCCGGTAGGAGTTGATGATCTCCCGCTGCTCGGCCACGGTCAGCTCGCACCAGCCCCGACCGTCCGGTGTGGACCGCTTGCCCTGCGCGAACTCCGCCTCCAGCTCGACGATGGACCGCGCCTTGCCGGCCTTCTCGTCGTACCAGGAGTTGAAGATCTGCAGGAAGATCCACTGCGTCCAGCGGTAGTACTCCGGGTCGATCGTGGAGATCCGGCGGCGCTCGTCGTGCCCAAGCCCCAGCCGGCGGATCTGCCGCAGGTAGGTCTGGATGTTGTCCTCGGTGGTCTTGCGCGGATGCTGGCCGGTCTGCACGGCGTACTGCTCGGCCGGCAGCCCGAACGCGTCGAAACCCATGGTGTGCAGCACGTTGCGCCCGCACATCCGGTGGAATCGGGCGAACACGTCGGTGCCGATGAACCCAAGCGGGTGTCCCACGTGCAGGCCGGCGCCCGACGGGTACGGGAACATGTCCTGCACGAACAGCTTGTCCTTTGGCAGCGGTCCGGCAAGCGGCCCCACCGGGTTCGGCGCGTAGAAGCTGCCGTGCTCCTCCCAGTACCGCTGCCAGCGGCGCTCGATCTCGCCGGCCAGCGCGGCGGTGTACCGGTGGGCCGGTACCGCCTCGGCGGCGTCAGTCATCGCGGTCCTCCCGATGCCGGTCGGCGAACAGAACAAAACCCCTCCGCCCGCGACGGGCGTGAGGGGCTGCCGCGCTGACCACGTCGGTCGGTCAGCGCGGCGTGATAAGGAGCAGGCGTGCCGTGCTCATGACCTAAGGGTAGCGCCCTGGCACAAGCCGCTTAGCATCGAGGCGTGCTCATCCTTGCCACCGTCGCCGTGCTCGCCGGGTTGGTCGTCGCCACCGTTGGCGTGCTCGGCCTGCGCGAACGCCTGCCCCGCAACCGGTTCTTCGGGGTGCGCACCGCGGCGACGCTGCGCGACGAGGAGACCTTCCGGCTGGCCAACAGGATCGCCGGGCTGCCCGGCGTGGCCGGCGGGCTGGTCGCCGTGCTTGCCGGGCTCGCCGGCTACTCGGCCGGCGCGCTGATCGCCGCGCTCGGGTTGGTCGGCATGCTCGCCATCGCCATCGGGGGCGGCGTGCTCGGCCACCGGGCCGCGCTGGCCCTGCCCGAGCCCACACCCGAGGCGCCGGCCGGATGTGGCGGCTGCGCCTGCGGGAAGTGCGTGATCACCTCCGCGAGCAACTGAGCCGCATCGGGCCGGCCGCCCCGCTGCCGGTCATCTGGATCATCACCTCGGCGCTGCCCACCTCCACCGCGACCGCGTCGACCCAGCGCCCCCGGTTGGCCGGTTGATCGACGGAGAACCGCCCGACGCCGTCGCCGGGGTGCTCGAACCGGTCGGCGACGTCGTACCACACCAGCCCGGACGCGTCCGGTGAGTTCGGCACGAACACGTCGACGGCACACCGCCGGGCGGCGCGCCCGTCGAGCATGAAACGCCATTGGAACGAGTTCTGCGGGTGGCTGGAGTACAGCACCCGGTCGTCGCACCCGGCCACGGCCGACGCGCCGTCGCGGGCCGCGCGCCAGCCGTCGTCGCCGGGCGCGTCGACGATCCGCGTCTGCCGGGTGAAGTCCATGCCGCAGCCCGGCCCCGCGGTGGCCAGGAACTCCGGCGGCCGCCCGGTCGGGATCGTGGTCGGCGCCGGAGTCCAGGCCACCGGATGGTGCTGCGGGACCGACGGCGTGCCCTTCACCAGGATCACCCCGGCGCCGGCGAGCACGACGAGGCCCGTGGCCACCAGCACCAGACGCGGTCGCCGCCGGCGCGGCCGGGCAACCGGCCGGCCCTCGGACAGGGCCCGCCAGCGGTCTGCCCAGTCCGCCACGTCCCCGCCGCACGCGCTGACGTAGGCCAGGGTCACCGTCAGCGGCGGCAGCTGATCTCCCACCACGGCGGCGGCCAGGATGGCGGCGGAGTAGCCGGTCTCGCCGGCCAACGCCGCAAAGCTCGGATTTCCCGCGCGGCGGCGGAGCTCCCGCAGCCCGCGCGCGAAGTCGCCGAGCCCGCCGCCCGGCACCCGCAGCTCGTGTTGGCCCACCGTCGCCCCCTCACACCCGCCATACGACGGGAGTTCGGAGCCGATGGGCGATCAGTTGGTCCGGACGTCGCCGGGATGGGTGGCGAGCAGAGCGAGCGGCATTCCCTGGCGGCGCAGTACCCGCCCCCACAGGTCCTCCTCCGGCGGGGCGAGCACGTCGTTGGGTAACGCCGGCACCACGATCCAGTCACCCCGGGAGATCTCGCCGGCCAGCTGACCCACGTCCCAGCCGGCGTACCCGGCGAACACCCGTAAGCCTCGGACCTTCGGCACCAGCATGGTCGGATCGGAGTCGAGGTCCACGAGGGCGACCGGGCCACGCACTCCGATCAGCCCGGTCACCGCCGCCGCGTCCTCACCGGTGCGCATGGCGGCAAGGCAGATCGCGGTCTTCTGCTCCACCGGGCCGCCGACGAACACCGACCCCGGCCGGCTGACGTGCGGTCCCCAGGTAGGCAGCACGTCGTCGACCGGAACGTCGCTCGGCCGGTTCAGCACCACGCCGAGCGTGCCCTCGCCCCGGTGGTCGATGATGAACACCACGGTCCGCCGGAAGTTGGCGTCGAGCAGGCTGGGCGCCGCAACGAGCAGGGTGCCGGGCTCGACCTCGGCGTCCGGGTGCACGCCGGACATGATTACATCCGCGCGGGCCTCGGGAACAACCTGTAGGTCCGGGTCGTTGGAGTGTTGGTCGGCGCCACCGAGTCCCCCGGGCCCAACCAGTAACCGCCGTCGTGGAATACCGTCCGGCTGGAGCCACGATGCGCATTTTCGCCGAGAGGCGACCGGGCGTCGGTCTGCCGGGCGGCCCCGTTTCGCGGGGCCGCCCTGGCCATGTGAGCGGAGCTTGCGGAGCGAACCATCGAACACTCCCCTGCCACCGAGGAACGAGGTGGCAGGGTTTCGGATCATCCCCGCCACACGGTTGAGGTCGTAGGCTGAGAGCCCGTGAGTACCTCGGCGCCATCACCCGCCTCGGCGGCGATCCCGTCGCCGTCGGTGGATGAGCACGGCCACCACCACGACCGGATCGGCCCGCGCCGGCTGCTCGCCTTCCCCGGGTTCCGGCGGCTGCTGTACAGCCGGTTCGCCGCGCAGTGGGGCGACGGCCTGTTCCAGGCCGGGCTGGCCGGAGCCGTGGTGTTCAATCCCGAGCGCGGCGCCTCCCCGCTGGACATCGCCGCCGGGTTCACCGTGCTGCTGCTGCCGTACTCGATCGTCGGCCCGTTCGCCGGCGCGCTGCTGGACCGCTGGGACCGCCGGCGGGTGCTGGTCGGGGCGAACCTGCTGCGCGGCGCCCTGATCCTGATCTCCGCGGCGTGCGTCGCGCTGGGCGTCGGTGGCGCGGCACTGCTGGTGCTCGCGCTGGTCGCGGTCGGCGTCAGCCGGTTCGTGCTGTCCGGCCTGTCCGCGTCCCTGCCGCACGTGGTGCCGGTGCGCAACCTCGTCGAGGCCAACGCCCTTGCCGCGACGCTCGGCGCGATCACCGCGGTGATCGGCGGGATCTGCGCGGTGTTCCTCCGCGGGTTGTTCGGCGCGGGCAACGTGGGCTCCGGGCTGACCATCGGGATCGCCGTCCTCGGCTCGGTGCTGGCCGCCACGTTCGCGGTCCGGTTCGCCCGCGGCGCGCTCGGGCCGGACGAGGTCGACGAGCCCGCCGTGGCCATGCTCGCCGTCGCAAGGGGTCTGTTCGACGGCGGCCGGGCCGCGCTGCGCGCGCCGACCGTGACCGCCGGGTTCGTGGCGCTGTTCGCGCACCGCGCGGCGGTGAGCATCTCGCTGCTGATCGCCGTGCTGCTGATGCGCTACAGCTTCACCGACATGGGCGTGCTCCGGGCCGGGATGCCGGGGTTGGGGCAGATCCTGGCGGCGGGCGCGCTCGGCGTGCTGGTCGCCGGGTTGACCACCGCGCGGATCGTGGCGCGGCTCGGCCGGCGCCGGACGATCATCCTGGCGCTGATGGTCGCCGCGGCGACCCAGGCCGGGCTCGGGCTGCCGATGCTGCTGCCCACGGTCATCCTGGCCACGTTCCTGATCATCTACGCCGGCCAGGTGATCAAGCTGTGCGTGGACGCCGCCGTGCAGCGCGACGTCGGCGACGAGGCAAGGGGCCGGGTGTTCGCGCTGTACGACACGCTGTTCAACATCACCCAGGTGGTCGCCGTGACGCTGGCCGCCACGGCGGTGCCGCTCGACGGCCGGGCGCCCGACCTGATCATCGTGGCCACCGCGCTGTACCTGCTTGGCCTGGCCGGTTTCCTGCTGCTCAGCCGTCGCCCGGCACGCTGAGCCCCTGCGCGCGCGCCCAGCGCAACAGCTCGGCGACCGCCTCGTCGTGCTCGAGCGGCCCGCGGTCCAGCCGCAGCTCCTTGAGGTGCGTCCACGCCTTGCCGACCAGCGGCCCCGGCGGGATGCCGAGCAGCCGCATGATCTCGTTGCCGTCCAGGTCCGGGCGGACCTTCGCCAGGTCCTCCTCGGCGGCGATCCGGGCGATCCGGGCCTCGAGCTCGTCGTAGGTCCGCTGCAGCGCCATGGCCTTGCGCCGGTTGCGCGTGGTGCAGTCGGCCCGGACCAGCTTGTGCAGCCGGGGCAGCAGCGGCCCGGCGTCGGTGACGTAGCGGCGCACCGCGGAGTCGGTCCACTCGCCCCGGCCGTAGCCGTGGAACCGCAGGTGCAGGAAGACCAGCTGGCTGACGTCGTCGATGATCTCCTTGGCGTACCGCAGTTCCCGCAGCCGCCTGCGCGCCAGCTTGGCCCCGACCACCTCGTGGTGGTGGAAGCTGACCCCGCCGCCTGGCAGGTGCCGGCGGGTGTCCGGCTTGCCGATGTCGTGCAGCAGCGCGGCAAGCCGCAGCACGAGGTCGGGCTCGCTGCCCGGCTCCTCGAGCGCCACCGCCTGGTCGAGCACAACCAGCGAGTGCTGGTAGACGTCCTTGTGTTGATGGTGCTCGTCGATCTCCAGCCGCATGGCCGGCACCTCGGGCAGCACGTGGTGGGCCAGCCCGGTGTCGACCATCAGCTCGACGCCGGCCCGCGGCGCCGTGCCGCAGATCAGCTTGGTCAGCTCGGCCTGGATCCGCTCGACGGTGATCCGGGTGATCTGGCCGCTCATCGCGGTCATCGCCGCCACCACCCGGGAGACCGGCCGGAAGCCGAGCTGGCTGACGAACCGGGCGGCTCGCATCAGCCGCAGCGGGTCGTCGGCGAACGACTCCTCGGGCGTCGCCGGGGTGTCCAGCCGGCGCTCGGTCAGCGCGGTCAGCCCGCCATACGGATCGATGAACCGCTTTGTCGACAAGTCGATCGCCATCGCGTTGACCGTGAAGTCCCTGCGCACCAGGTCGTCGGTGATCGAGTCGCCGAACCGGACCTCCGGGTTGCGGCCCACCCGGTCGTAGGTGTCCGACCGGAACGTGGTCACCTCGCAGGTGATGCCGCGCTTGCTGGCCCCGACCGTGCCGAACGCGATCCCGATGTCCCAGACGGCGTCGGTCCAGCCGGACAGGATCCGCATGATCTCGTCCGGCCGCGCGTCCGTGGTGAAGTCCAGGTCGGTCCCGAGCCGGCCGAGCAGCGCGTCGCGGACGCTCCCGCCGACCAGGTAGAGCCGATGACCGGCCTCGGCGAACCGGCCGGCCAGCTCGGTCGCGACGGGCGAGATACGCAACGGTTCCACCGTGACGGCGCGGGACTGGGACATAGGAATCGAGCGTATCCGCCCCGTCCCCCCGTTTGCCGGCACACCTCCGTGCACGGTCCGCCCGCCATTGGTGACACTACGATCGCGGATATGCCCACCTCGTCCGGCCGATCTCGCGGTGCCCGCTCCGGGCGGCGAAGCCGCCGCCGCGGCCGCCGGGTCGCCGCGGTGGACGAGACGTCGGCCGGCGGCGTCGTGCTGGACGCCCAGAAGGCCAACGTCGCCCTGATCGGCCGCCTGGACCGGCGCGGCCGGCTGCTGTGGTCGCTGCCCAAGGGGCACATCGAGGAGGGCGAGACACCCGAGCAGACCGCGGTGCGCGAGGTGGCCGAGGAGACCGGAATCTCCAGCGAGGTGCTGCGCCCGCTTGGCACCATCGACTACTGGTTCGTCGCGGACAACCGGCGCATCCACAAGACCGTCCACCACTTCCTCATGCAGGCCACCGCCGGCGAGCTGTCCGACGCCGACATCGAGGTCACCGAGGTGGCCTGGGTGGCCCTCGACGAGCTGGACGGGCGCCTGGCCTACGCCGACGAGCGCCGGCTGGTCCGCAAGGCGCGCGAGCTGCTGGCCGTCGAAGCGACCGGACCGAAGGACCACGAGGACACCGCATGAGCCTGACCCGCAGCCGCGTCGTGATGGCGATCGCCGCGGTCGCGCTGGCCGTGGTCAACCCGGTCGGCCTGGCCGCCGGCCAGCCCCAGCCGGTGCCCGAGTCGCCGAGCCGGATGCGGCTGGAGATCGACACGCTGAGCCCGAGGGTGATCACCGCGGGCACCCCGACCGTCACCGTCACCGGCAAGGTCACCAACACCGGCGACCGGCGCATCGACAACGTGAAGGTGCAGCTGCGCCGGGGCGAGCCGCTGACCACCGAGCAGGAGCTGCGGGACGCCCGCAACCAGCTGACCGACTCCGCCGTGTCGCCGTTCGTCGAGGTCAGCAGGTCGCTCGAGCGGGGGCAGAGCGCGCCGGTCAGCCTCACCGTCGACGTCCGCGGGACCGAGCGCTCGCTGCGCATCAACGAGCCCGGGGTGTACCCGCTGCTGGTCAACGTCAACGGCGCGCCCGAGTTCGGCGGCCAGGCCCGGCTCGCCGCGGTGTCCGTGCTGCTGCCGGCCCTGGCCATCCCGGGCGGCCCCACCGTGTCGCCCCCGGCCGACCCGACGCGGCTGGCCATGCTCTGGCCGCTGATCGACGACCGCCCGCGGCTGCCGGCCGACGAGGGCCTTGCCGACTCGGTCGCGCCCGGCGGCCGGCTCCACGGGCTGGTAAACAGCGTGGAGCGGGCGGCGGCCGGCGCGCCCGACCTGCTCGACGCGCTGTGCTTCGCCGTCGACCCGGACCTGCTGCAGAACGTCATCACGCTGGCGCGCTCCAACGGCCGGGGCGCCCCCGAGGCGAAGACCTGGATCGAGCGGGTGCGCGCGCTGACCGCCGACCAGTGCGTGGTCGCGGTGCCGTTCGCCGACGCCGACGTGGTCGCGCTGTCCCGGGCGGGCGCGGTCGACCTGGCGAAGCTGGCGGTGACCAGCGCGACGATCGTGGGCTCCGAGCTCAGCCCGGCGCGTCCGCTGCCCGGCGTGCTCTGGCCGGTCAACGGCGCGATCGACCAGCGCACCCTGCTCGACCTCGCCGATACCGGCACGACAACGGTGCTGGCCGACCCCGCGCACCTGCGCCACCAGCAGGGCAAAGCGCCGTACCTGGTCGGCGAGTCGGCCGGGGCCGGGACCAGGGCGGTGCCGATCGACACGCTGGTCTCGTCGTTCCTCGACGACGGGCCGAACGCCCTCACCGGCGTCACCAGCCAGCCGGCCACCCCGGCGGAGGAGCGCCCGGTGTCCGTGCAGAACGGCCTGGCCGCGCTCACCTTCCGGGCGGCCTTCGCCGGGGCGCGCGGCGGCACGCTGCTGATCGCGCCGCCGCGCCGGTGGGCCGCGCCGGCCAGCGAGCTCGGCGTGCTGCTGGACACCCTGCGGCAGGTGTTCGCCGCCCGGCTGGCCGAGCCGCAGCGGCTCGCGCAGGTGGTGTCCGGCGCCCCCGGCGGCACCGCGAGCGGGCTGGACTACGGCGCCCAGGATTCCTCGGCGGAGATCACCCCGTCGGCCACCGCCGAGGTGGTCCGGATCAACAACGCGCAGCGCGATCTGGCCCGCGCGATGCAGGTCGACGACACCACCAAGGTCGACCCGCAGACCATGGTGAGCCCGATCCAGTACGGGCTGCTGCGGGCCACCTCCACCGCCTGGCGTGGGCAGGGCGACCAGGCCGACCGCGCGGTCGCCGCCGTCGCCGGCCAGCTCGACGCGCTGCGCGGCCAGGTCACCGTGGCCAACCCGGGCCGCCCGCTCACCCTGGCGTCCGGCAACAGCCCGATCCCGGTGCTGATCAGCAACGCGCTGCCGGTGTCGGTGATCGTGCGGATCAGCCTCGGCGAGACCCCGGGGCTGCGTCCCGAGCCCATCCCGGACGTGGTCATCCCGGCCCGCCTATCGGTCAACCGCTACCTGCCGGCCGAGGTGACCAGGGCCGGCCGGTTCACCATCGACGTGTCGCTGTCCACCCCCGGCGGCACCGAGCTCGGCACGCCGGCCCGGCTGGAGCTGAGCTCGACGGCGTACGGCGCGGTGACCCTGATCCTCACCGGCACCGCGGCCGCCGCCCTGTTCCTGCTCGTCGGGCTGCGCATCTACCGCCGGGTCCGGCTGGCAAGCGCCGGCGGGCAGCCGATCGAGGAGCGTGCCGACTGAGCGCGGCGAGGACGATGCGTACGGCGGGGGGTGGGCGCCCCCCTCTGCACCCCGGACAATCTCCTCCCGTGACCCGCGGCGCCCGCACCGACAGCGGGCCCTCGCTCGCCCGATCCAGCGGCTCGCTGGCGATCGCGACGCTGGTCAGCCGGATCACCGGGTTCGGCTGGAAGGTCGTGCTGGCCTGGGTCGTCGGCTTCTCGGTGGTCAACGACTCGTTCACGGTGGCGTCGAACTTCCCCACGATCATCAACGAGCTGCTGCTGGGCGGCGTGCTGACCAGTGTCGTGGTGCCGCTGCTGGTCCGGGCGCAGAAGGAGGACCCCGACGGCGGCCAGGCCTACACCCAGCGCCTGCTCACGGTCGGCTTCGTCGTGCTGCTGACCGGCACCGTGATCGCGATCTTCTGCGCGCCGCTGCTCACCGCCGCCTACACCAGCGACTCCGAGTCCGCCAACCCCGCCCTGACCACCGCGTTCACCTACCTGATGCTGCCGGCCATCGTGTTCCTCGGGCTGAGCGCGATGCTGATGGCGATCCTCAACTCCAAGCAGCGGTTCGCGGCCACGGGCTGGGCGCCGGTGCTCAACAACGTCGTCATGTTCGTCGTGATCGGCCTGTACGCGGCCATGCCCGGTGACATCACGCTCGACCCGGTGCGGATGGGCGACGCCAAGCTGCTTGTGCTTGGCCTTGGCTTCCCGGTCGGCATCGCGTCGCAGCTGCTGGTGCTGGTGCCGGCGCTGCGCCGGTCCGGGTTCCGGTTCCGCTGGCGCTGGGGCTGGGACCGCCGGCTGGCCGAGTTCGGCGGCCTGGCGCTGTGGGTGGTGGCCTACACGCTGCTGGGCCAGCTCGGCCTGTCCGCGGTGACCAACGCCGCCACCTCCGGCGCGGCCGGCGGCGCCGCGATCTACTCCAGCGCCTGGCTGCTGCTGCAGTTTCCGTACGGCGTCATCGGTGTCTCGCTGCTGACCGTGATCATGCCGAGGATGAGCGCGGCCGCCGCCGACGGCGACTACCGCGGCGTGATCGACGACTTGTCGCTTGGCAGCCGGCTGTCGATCGTGCTGCTCGGTCCGCTGTGCGCGCTGATGACCGTGCTCGGCCCGCAGATCGGCATCGCGCTGTACTCCATCGGAAACGCCGGCCCGGACGCCACCCGGCTCGGCCTGGCGATCACCGCGTCGGCGTTCGGCGTGCTGCCGTACGCGATCGTCATGCTGCAGCTGCGGGTCTTCTACGCGATGAAGGACGCCCGCACCCCGACGCTGATCATGGTGATCATGATGGCGGTCAAGGTCCCGCTGACCTACCTGTGCCCGCAGGTGCTCGAGCCCCGGGCGGTGGTCTACGGCCTTACGTTCGTCAACTCGCTGACGTACGTCGTCGGGATGATCGTCGGCGAGCTCTGGCTGCGCTCCCGGCTCGGCCGGCTGGGCACCGGCACGGTGCTGCGCACGCTGATCAAGACCCTGGTGGCCGCCACCTGGGGGGCCGGGGTGGCGCTGGCGCTCGCGCTGCTGTTCCGCGCCGGCCTCGGTCCGCAGTCGGCCGCCGGGGCGTGGTTGTCCCTGATCCTCGGCACGCTGGCCGGCGGGCTGGTCATGTTCGGGCTGATGACCCTCCTCCGCGTGCGGGAGGCCGGCGCCGTGACGGACCGAATCACCCGTCTGGTGCGCCGCCGCTAGCCGCGAAGACCGGCACGTCGACCCTGGTTTCACGTACGCTCGTGGGCAACGCGGAGCGCGGAGAGTGTGGTGACCACGAGGCGGACCGAGTACCCGGGCGGCGAGGGTAAGCCGGCGCTGCCGGCTACCGATCTCCTCGTGCCCGGCGCCGTCGTCGGCGAGGGCCGGTACCGGCTGCTCGCCCAGTTCGGTGTGGACCAACGGATGCCGGCCCAACTCTGGCGGGCCCGCGACGGCCAGCTCCGCCGCGACGTCGCGCTCACCGCGCTGGTCGGCGATCCCAGCGACGCCGAGGCCGCCCAGGGCGCGCGCCGCACGCTCGAACGGGCCGCGCACGCCGCCCGGCTCAGCCATCCCGGCATGGCCAGGGTGCTCGACGTGCTCAGCCTCGGCAACGGGGTCGGCTCCACCGAGGGCATGCTCGGCATGATCGTGGCCGACTGGACGCCGGGCACCGACCTGATCGACCTGATCTCCGAGCATCCGCTGCCCGGCGGCACCGCCGCGCGGCTGCTCGAGCCGCTGGCCTCCGCGGTCGAGGCGGCGCACCACGCCGGACTGGTGCTCGGCGTCGACCATCCGCAGCGGCTCCGGGTCACCCCGGAGGGCGCGCTGCGGCTGGCCTTCCCCGGCCCGCTGCCGGACGCCACGCTGCGCGACGACATCAAGGGCCTCGGCGCGATCCTGTACCTGATGCTCACCGGCACCTGGGCGTTGCCCGGCGGCCCCGACGGTCTTCTGCAGGCGACCACGGGGCCCAACGGCGCGGTGATCCCGCCGAGCGCGCTGCGCCCGCACGTTCCCGAGGAGCTGTCGGCGGCGGCGGTGCGCAGCCTGGAGGACACCTCGGTCGGCGGCATCCGCACCAGCACCACGCTGATCGGCGTGCTGGACCGGGTCGCCGAGGTGGAGGAGCCGACGGAGTTCCTCAGTCCGGTCGGCAGCGTCGTTCCCGGCGCCGAGGACGAGACCACGGTCTGGACCACCCGCCCGCCGGTGCGCGACAAGGCCCGCACCCGCAAGCTGGCCATCGGGGTTGCCGCCCTCGGCGTGGCCACGCTCGGGGTGCTGATCTGGATCGGCACGCTGCTGGTCGGCTTCTTCAGCGACGACACCTCGACCGCGGGCGGGCCACCGCTGGACAGCAACCAGACGCAGCCGGCCGACCCGGGCAACTCGCAGAACAACGCGCCGCAGCCGGCCGGACCGATCCGCCCGGCGGGCGTCGAGGTCTACAACGTCAAGGGCGACCCGGACAACGCCAAGCGGGCCAACAACGCCGCGGACGACAACCCGCGGACGGCGTGGAAGACCTCCAAGTACAAGCAGCAGTTCCCGTCGTTCAAACCGGGCGTCGGCCTGATCGCGTCGTTCGCCGAGTCCGTCCAGCTCGCCACCATCGTGATCGAGTCGCCGAGCGCGGGCACCGTGGTCCAGATCCGCACCGCGCCGTCGGACAGCCCGGATCTCGACGAGACCAAGGTGATCGGGGAGGCCACCCTCGAGGAGGGCCGCACCGAGATCCAGCTCGAGAAGGCCGAGCCGACCCAGTGGGTGATCATCTGGATCACGCAACTGGCCGATGGCAACGTCTCCGAGATCACCGAGCTGGGATTCGTGCGCGCTCAGTAAGCGCGGTCTGAGCCGTTACGCCCGGTACCGATATCCTCATCGGCGTGACCGCCGCCGCCAGCTCGGACGCCGCTCTCATCGCGGCCCATGCTGCGGGCGATCCGCGCGCGTTCGCCGAGCTGGTCCGCCGGCACCGGGACCGGATGTGGGCGGTCGCCCTGCGCACGTTGCGTGATCCCGAGGAGGCGTCCGACGCGCTGCAGGAGGCGTTCATCTCGGCCTTCCGCGCGGCCGGCTCGTTCCGGGCGGAGTCACAGGTGACCACCTGGCTGCACCGGATCGTGGTTAACGCCTGCCTCGACCGGGTACGCCGCCGGCAGGCCCGGCCGACCGTGCCGCTGCCGGAGACCGGGCCGGGGGAGCCGGCCTCCCCGCGGGACGCGATGTCCGAACGGGAGACCAGGCTCGTCGTACAGCGGGCGCTCGCGGAGCTGTCGGAGGAGCAACGGCTGCCGATCATCATGGTGGATGTCGAGGGTTACTCGGTGGCGGAGACGGCCAAGATGCTCGGCATCGCCGAGGGAACGGTGAAGAGCCGGTGTGCCCGGGGCCGCGCCAAACTGGCCAAAGTTCTCGGGCATCTGCGGAACCCCGATGCAGATGCGAACGTCCCAGGTGACGCAGTTGATCGGCGAGACGTGCCCATCAGGCGCCACTGGGAGGGACGATGACGGACAGCACGAGTAGCGGCCCCTCCGGGCCGCCGTGGTCTGTCGACGTCCTCGCCGACCTGCACGCCGGCGCTCTCGACCCCGAGCTGTCCGCCCAGCTGTGGCCCCGGGTGAACGCCGACCCCGAGGCCCGGTCGGTGATCGAGGCGCTGGACGTGATCAAGGTCGAGCTCGGTCAGCTCGGCAGGGCGGCGCCCGAGCCGATGCCCGCCCACTACGCCGCCCGGCTCGACGCGGCGATCGAGGCGGAGGCGGCCGCGCGCCGGGGATCCGTCGCTCCCCGGGCGGTCCGGCCACCCCAGCCGCCGCCCGCCGCCCCGGTGATCGACCTGGCCGCGGCGCGTCGCCGGCGCAAGCGGGTCATGGCGTGGGGCGTCGGTGTGCTCACCGCGGCCGCGGCGGCCGTCGCCGTGGCGATCGTGTTGTTTCCGGGCGCGGACTCGACGGGCGGGAACGCGGTCGCGGCCCGGCCGCCACTTCAGGTCGACATGGACAACCCGTCGGCCGCCATCGGGTCGGTGCGCAACGAGCGGGACTACGGACCGCTAGAGAACCAGCAGAGGCTCGACGAGTGCATTCGGGCCAACGATCTCGACCCGGCGACCTTCCAGACGATCGGTGTCCGCCAGGTCATGATGGACGGTAAGCCGGGCATATATGCCCTGCTCACGACCGGTAAACCGGGCCAGTTCCGGCTGCTCATTGTCGAGCCGACATGCGGCCCCGGCAAGCCGGGAACCCTGGCCAACACCGTCTTCCCCCGCTAGCGCGGTGCGCCCCGTCATGTGCGGGCATGGAACAACCGGCACCTACGATCGCGTTGACACCCATGCGTCCCGCACGAGTACGGAGGACAAATGTCCCAGGAAGCCGACGAGATCCGTAACTTGATCATCGTGGGTTCCGGGCCGGCCGGGTACACCGCAGCCGTGTACGCCGCGCGCGCCCAGCTCCAGCCGCTGGTGTTCGAGGGAACCCAGTACGGCGGCGCGCTGATGACCACCACGGAGGTCGAGAACTACCCGGGCTTCCGCGACGGGATCATGGGCCCCGACCTGATGGAGCAGATGCGCGACCAGGCCGAGCGGTTCGGCGCGGACATCCGGACCGAGGACGTCGAGTCGCTGGAGCTGACCGGGCCGGTGAAGTACGTGACGGCCAACGGCGTCCGCTACGCGGCAAGGGCGGTCGTGCTGGCCATGGGCGCCGCCGCGCGCTACCTGCACGTGCCGGGTGAGCAGGAGCTGCTCGGCCACGGCGTGTCCGCGTGCGCGACGTGCGACGGGTTCTTCTTCCGCGACCACGACATCGTGGTGATCGGCGGCGGCGACTCGGCCATGGAGGAGGCCATCTTCCTGACCAAGTTCGCCAGGTCGGTGACGATCGTTCACCGCCGGGAGGAGTTCCGCGCCTCGAAGATCATGCTGGAGCGAGCCAGGGCCAACGACAAGATCCGCTGGCGGCTCAACACGGTCGTCGAGGAGGTGCTCGGCGACGGCAGCGTGACCGGCGTCCGGGTGCGCGACACGAAGACCGGCGCGGAGTCGACGCTGCCGGTCACCGGCGTGTTCGTCGCCATCGGCCACGACCCGCGCAGCGGGCTGGTCCGCGACCAGGTGGATCTGGACGACGACGGCTACGTGCTCACCTACCCCGAACGGGGCGGTTCCACATACACCAAGTTGGACGGCGTGTTCGCCGCCGGCGATCTGGTCGACCGGACCTATCGTCAAGCGGTGACCGCGGCCGGCACGGGCTGCGCGGCCGCCATCGACGCCGAGCGTTGGCTCGCCGAGCACGCCGCGACGGACGAGGCCCGCCTGGCTCCCGAGCTTGTCGGCGGCGGTTACGCGCCGACGACCGGCTGAGCCGCACCCGACCTCGACATCATCAACCCCACAAGGAGAATCATGGCCGGCAACACGATCAAAGTGACCGACAGCTCGTTCGCCAGCGACGTCCTCAACAGCGAGAAGCTGGTGCTCGTCGACTTCTGGGCGACGTGGTGCGGGCCGTGCCGCATGGTGGCCCCGGTGCTCGAGGAGATCGCCGCCGAGCACGCGGACACGATCACCGTCGCCAAGCTCGACATCGACGAGAACCCCGCCACGGCGCGCGACTTCCAGGTCATGTCCATCCCCACCATGATCCTTTTCAAGGGTGGCGAGCCGGTCAAGCAGATCGTCGGCGCCAAGCCGAAGGCCGCGCTGCTCGCCGACCTGGCGGATTACTTGGGCTGATTCCGGGCAACCCTCGGCCGGTGGCCCCACGTCTGTTCAGCAGATCGAGCATCGGGACTGTGTGCTGGGTCACCGTGTAGACGCACCACGTGACCCTGCGACACCCGAGCAGATCGGCAAGGCACAATGGGGCGTCACCAACCGCGCCGGCGCTCACCGTCGGTGCCCGATCGGAGCGAGGGTGCATGCGGGTACTGCGCCGCGGCGATGGGGGGCCAGCCGTTGCCGAGGTTCGGTCGACACTCGCGGCGCTCGGGTTGTTACCGCCGGCGAACGGAAACGGGACCGGGCACGAGTTCGACCCCGCCATGGAGCACGCGGTGCGCGCCTTCCAGCAGCAGCGCGGGCTGATCACCGACGGCGTCGTCGGCCCCACCACGTACCGGGCGCTGCGCGACGCCACCTACCAGCTCGGCGCCCGCCCGCTGGCGTTCCTCATCTCCACCCCGGTGAGCGGCGACGACGTGCTCGACCTGCAGAACAAGCTGCTCGAGCTGGGCTACGACGCCGGCCGCCCGAACGGCATCTTCGGGGCCCAGACCGAGCAGGCGCTGCGCAACTTCCAGCGCGACTACGGCCTGACCGTCGACGGCATCTGCGGCGCCGAGACGGTCCGCGCGCTGCGCCAGCTGTCCCCCCGCACCCGCGGCGGCCGGCCGGTGCTGCTCCGCGAGCAGGAGCGGGTCCGGCGGGCCGGCCCGCGGCTGCGCGGCAAGCGGATCGTGATCGACCCCGGCCACGGCGGCCCGGACCCCGGCTCGTCGGTCGCCGGCCTCCGCGAGGCCGACCTGATGTGGGACCTGGCCCGCCGCCTCGAGGGCCGGATGGTCGCCACCGGCATGGAGGCCCTGCTGACCCGCGGCCCGAACCAGTGCCCGGACGAGGCCGAGCGCGCCCACTTCGCCAACGACGAGGGCGCCGACCTGTTCCTGTCCCTGCACACCGACTCGAACCGGTCCCCGCTCGCACAGGGCGTGGCCAGCTTCCATTTCGGCACGGTCGGCGGGAACACGTCGACCCTCGGCGAGACGCTGGCCGGCTTCATTCAGCGCGAGCTGGCCGTGCGCACGGGCCTGCTGGACTGCCGGACCCACCCGAAGACCTGGGACACCCTGCGCCTCACCCGCTGCCCGGCCGTGCGCGTCGAGATCGGCTACCTGACCAACCCCGACGACCGCAGGCGCCTTGCCGACGCCGCGTTCCGCGATGTCGTCGCCGAGGGCATCCTGGTGGCGGTCAAGCGGCTCTACCTGCTCGGCGAGAACGACCAGCCCACCGGCACGTTCACCTTCGCCGACGTGCTGCGCCACGAGCTGGCCAAGGCGGAGTAGCCGCCGGCTCAGCGCTGCAGCGCGGGGGAGGCCGTGCTCACCGTCACGGTGCCGAGTAGGCGCTCGAGGGCGGCCTCGACGTCTTCCTTCCAGGACAGCGCGGTGCGTAGCTCAAGGCGCAGCCGGGGCCAGCGGGCGTGCGGGCGAACGGTCTTGAAGCCGACCCGCAGCAGGAAGTCGGCGGGGACCACGCAGGAGGAGGAAGCCTCGGCGGGCTGGGCGTCGCCGAAGGCCTCGATGGCTTTGACGCCGCGCCGGGTGAGGTCCTTGGCGACGGCCTGGACGAGCATGCGGCCGAGCCCGCCGCCGCGGAACTCGGGCAGGACGTGGAAGCCGGTGAGCACGACGGCGTCCGGGCTGACCGGGGACGTGGGGAACGCCGAGGCGCGCGGTACGGCGTTGGGTGGGGCGTAGAGGACGAATCCCACCGGGAGCTTGTCGCTGTAGACCACGCGGCCGCAGGAGCCCCATTCGAGCAGGACGCTGGAGACCCAGGCCTCCTTCTCCAGCTCGGTGGTGCCGAACTCCTCGGCCTGCTCCTTTAGGTGCGGGGCGAGCTCCCAGAACACGCACGACCGGCAGTGCTTGGGCAGATCCTCGAGGTTGTCCAGCGTGACGCCAACCACGCGTCGCGACACATGACCTCCCCGAACCGCATCCGACCGCGCCTCGCGTGCAATTCGATCGCGCGCTGGCAGCAGGAGACGCGCGCTTTCCGCAAGACAGGATATGCCCGAGTGGACTCAACCGGAACTACCCGGAGGCGGATACCCCATCCAGTTAAGGTGGGAGCAATTGCCAGGACATTCGCCACGGAGCCGGTATGAGCACACCCGGATGGCCACCCGAAAGGCTGGGGGCGCGCAGCCTCGACCCACATCTGCACCGGTACGCGGCCAGGGCCGCGGGCATGACCGCCTCCGAGGTGCGGGCGCTGTTCGCGGTGGCCAGCCGGCCCGAGGTGGTGTCGCTGGCCGGCGGCATGCCCAACCTGGCCGCCCTCCCGCTGGACTCGATCGCCGCCGAGGTGGCCGGCTCGATCAGCCGGGACGGGCAGGTGGCGCTGCAGTACGGCTCTGCGCACGGCCTGCCCGAGCTGCGCGAGCAGATCAGCGAGGTCATGGCGCTGGAAGGGGTGACGGGGCACCCGGACGACCTGGTGGTCACGGTCGGCTCGCAGATGGGGCTGGACATGGTGACCCGGATCTTCTGCGACCCCGGCGACGTGGTGCTCGCCGAGGGGCCGTCCTACGTCGGCGCGTTGGGCAGCTTCGCGGCCTACCAGACGAACGTGCTGCACGTCGAGATGGACGACGAGGGGCTGGCGCCGGAGGCGCTGCGGGCCGCGCTGGCCGCGGCCGAGGCGAACGGGCGCCGGGTCAAGTTCCTGTACACGATCCCGAACTTCCACAATCCGGCCGGCACCACGCTGGCCGTGCGCAGGCGGGCCGAGGTGCTCGACATCTGCGCCCGGCACGGGGTGCTGGTGGTCGAGGACAACCCGTACGGCCTGCTCGGCTTCGACGGGCAGACGTATCCGGCGCTGCGCTCGATGGACGCCGACAACGTGGTGTACCTGGGCTCGTTCTCCAAGACCTTCGCCCCGGGCCTGCGGGTCGGCTGGGTACTGGCGCCGCACGCGGTCCGGGAGAAGCTCATGCTGGCCGCCGAGGCCGCGACGCTGTGCCCCCCGACGCTCAACCAGATGATCGTCTCGCGGTACCTGACCACCCATGACTGGAAGGGACAGATCAAGTCCTTCCAGCAGGCCTACCGGGAACGGCGGGACGCGATGCTGGCCGCGCTCGAGCAGCACATGCCGGCCGGCTGCACCTGGACCAGACCGGACGGCGGCTTCTTCGTCTGGATGACCGTCCCGGAAGGCGTTGACACCAAAGCAATGTTGCCCCGAGCGGTCACCGCAAGGGTCGCTTACGTGTCCGGAACGGGTTTCTACGCCGATGGGTTGGGCAGCCGCCAAATGCGACTGTCCTTTTGCTACCCGACGCCGGAGCGCATCCGGGAGGGCGTCCGCCGGCTCGCCACCGTGCTCGCCGAGGAGCTCGAGCTGTTCGACACGTTCGGGCCAGCGGCGCTGCGAGCCGGGTCCGGTCCACAAGTGCCGGCACCGGACACCGCATAGATCTCTTACCTTGCAAGGAAAATCTATCCGTCCGCTGTGTACGGACACTTCGGAGAGGCCAGGATGTCCGATCGTTTCGTGGCGGTGCTCGCCGGGGGACTGACCCACGAGCGCGATGTCTCACTCCGGTCCGGCCGGCGGCTGTCCGCCGCGCTGCGCACGGCCGGGATCACCGTGGAGGAGTGGGACGCGGACTCCTCGCTCATGTCGCGGCTGCACGAGCGGCGGCCCGACGCCGTCGTGATCGCCCTGCACGGCGACCAGGGCGAGGGCGGTTCGATCCAGACCGTGCTGGAGCTGGTCGGGGTGCCGTTCGTCGGGGCCGACTCGCACGCCTGCCGCCGGGCGTGGGACAAGCCGACCGCGAAGGCCGAACTGGCCCGCGCCGGACTGGCCACGCCGGACTGGGTGGTGCTGCCGCAGAGCACGTTCCGCGAGCTCGGCGCGCAGGCCGTACTTGCCGCCATGGTCGACCGGCTCGGCCTGCCGATGATGCTCAAGCCGGACCAGAGCGGATCGGCGCTGGGCGCCCAGCTGGTCCGGCACGCCACCGAGCTGCCCGCGGCGATGGTCGACTGCCTGGCGTACGGGAACACGGTGCTCGCCGAGCGGTTCGTGGCGGGCGCCGAGGTGGCGGTCGCCGTGATCGAGGACGAGGACGGGCCGGTGGCGCTGCCCGCGGTGGAGATCGTTCCGGAGAGCGGGGTCTACGACTACACGGCCCGGTACACCGCCGGGCTGACCGACTTCCACACGCCGGCCCGGCTCACCTCCGCCGCGGCGACCGCGGTGGCCGAGCTCGCCGTCGCCGCCCACCGGCTGCTCGGCCTGCGCGACGTGTCCCGGACGGACGCGATCGTGGCCGAGGACGGGACGGTCTACTTCCTGGAGGCCAACTCCTCGCCCGGCCTCACCGAGACCTCGCTGCTGCCCATGGCGATCGAGGCGGCCGGCAAGTCACTCGGCGACATCTACGCAGCCCTCGTCGAGCGCGCCATCGCCCGCGCCCGCAGCTCAGCACCGTCACCGTGACGAAACGACCCTAGGTAAACCTGTGGCGGTCTTGGGGCCTGCCAAGCGCACCTCAGGGGACCGTGACGGCACCCAGCCACATTCAACCTGACATCCGCACTATCGGCTGGACGGCAACGACAGCAGTGAAATTCGGAGAGGCGGATCAGTTAATTCCGGGGAGGCGGACTGGTCATGAGGTCCACGATCCGCTCCAGGTCCTCGACCGAGCCGAACTCGACCACGATCCGGCCCTTGCGGCGACCCAGCTCGACCTTCACCCGGGTGTCGAACGTGTCCGACAGCCGCTCGGCGACGTCCTGCAGGCCGGGTGCCTGGATCGGCTTGCGGGCCGGGGGCTTGGGCTTGGCGGACGGCGCGTTCTTGGCGAGGGTGACCGCCTCCTCGGTGGCCCGGACGGACAGCCCCTCGGCCACGATTCGGCCGGCGAGCTCCTCCTGGGTGTCCGGGTCCTCTAGCGCGAGCAGGGCGCGGGCGTGCCCGGCCGAGAGCACGCCGGCGGCGACCCGACGCTGCACCGGCAGGGGGAGCTTGAGCAGCCGGATGGTGTTGGTGATCACCGGGCGGCTGCGGCCGATGCGGTCGGCGAGCTGCTCGTGGGTCACGTTGAACTCGCCGAGCAGCTGCTGGTACGCGGCCGCCTCCTCCAGCGGGTTCAGCTGCACCCGGTGGATGTTCTCCAGCAGGGCGTCGCGCAGCATGGCGTCGTCGGCGGTCTGCCGGACGATTGCCGGGATCACCGTGAGCCCTGCCCGCTGGGCGGCCCGCAGCCGGCGCTCGCCCATGACGAGCTCGTAACGGTCGCCGTCCAGCTCGCGCACCACGATCGGCTGCATGAGGCCGAACTCGCGGATCGAGTGCTCCAGCTCGGCGAGCGCCTCCTCGTCGAAGACCTGGCGCGGCTGCTTGGGGTTGGACCTGACCGAGTCGGTCGGTACCTCACGGTAGACCGCCCCGGCGACCGACCCGCTCGGCGAACCCGGCTCGGCCGCTCCGTTCGCCGGCCCCTGCGGCGTCGGCAACCGGACCGTGCCCTCGGGCCCGGCCGTGATCAACGCGGCCAGCCCGCGACCAAGGCCGCCCTTGCGCTCGGCACTCACTTGGCGACGACCTCCTTTTCGCGACCTTGCGCGCGGCGGTATCCCGCCTGCAGGGCCTCGCCCTCAGCCGCGCGGGTAGGCCGATTGGGCCCTGCCACCGCGATTGCGGGCCTTCGGCCCAGGGGCGCACTCTGTGGTCGCCTTGACGGCCACGACGTCATTTGGCAACTTCCTCCTTTGCCGCACCGCGCTCGGCCATCTCACGGGCCGCGTCGAGGTAGCTCAACGCGCCGCGCGAGCCGGGGTCGTAGGCGAGCACGGTCTGCCCGAAACCGGGCGCCTCCGACACCTTCACGCTGCGCGGGATCACGGTCTTCAGCACGGTGTCACCGAAGTGCCGGCGAACCTCCGCGGTCACCTGGTCGGCCAGCTTGGTTCGGCCGTCGTACATCGTCAGCAGGATGGTCGACACCCACAGGTTCCGGTTGAGATGGCCCTGAACGAGCTCGATGTTGTTCAGCAGCTGGCTGAGCCCCTCCAGCGCGTAGTACTCACACTGGATCGGGATGAAGACCTCCTCGGCCGCCACCATCGCGTTCACCGTGAGCAGGCCGAGCGACGGCGGGCAGTCGATGAACACGTAGTCCGGACTGATCTGGTCGAGCGCCTCCGCGGTGAGCGCCTCCTTCAGCCGGGCCTCGCGCGCGGTCATCGACACGAGCTCGATCTCGGCGCCGGCGAGGTCGATGGTCGCGGGCACGCAGTAGAGGTTGTGCGACTGGTCGCTCACCACGGCGGCGTCGGCCAGCGACACCTCGCCCAGCAGGGCCTCGTAGATCGACGGCGTTCCGGACCGGTGCTCCACGCCCAGCGCCGTGCTCGCATTGCCCTGGGGGTCGAGGTCGATGACGAGTACCCGCAGACCGTTCAGCGCCATGGCGGCGGCCAGGTTGACCGCGCTGGTGGTCTTGCCGACGCCGCCCTTCTGGTTGGCGACGGTGAGCATGCGCCGGCGGGTGGGCCGGGGGAACGGGGCGCTCGGGTGCAGCACCCGGGTCGCGCGCTCGGCCTCCTCGGCGATGGGGGTCCAACCGGTCATCGGCCAGCACACCCCCGCTCCGTCGAGCGTTTCACGTGAAACATCCTTACCGGTCCTTCCTCGTCCGCCGGTTGGCAACGATCACGACCGTCGCCGGATCGTCCAGCACTCCCACTCCACAGCTCTCTATCCGCGGCTCGCCACCGCCGGCGCGAGTCACCGCCTGGCGGTCGCGGGCCAGCTCCTCCGCCGCGCTTGCCCCCTTCATGGCGATGAGCACGCCGCCCGGCCGCAGCAGCGGGAGGCTCCACTCACACAGCTTGGCCAGTGGAGCGACCGCGCGCGCGATGACGACATCGGCACCACCGATCCGTCGCTTGATGGCCGGCTCCTCGGCGCGACCGCGAACCACGGCCACACCCAACTCGAGGACCCGTGCGACATGCTCGAGCCATTCAACCCTACGGGCCATCGACTCCAGAAGTGTGATCGCCAGATCCGGTCGGGCGATCGCGAGGGGGATGCCCGGGAGCCCGGCCCCAGAACCCAGATCGACCACCCGGGCGGTGTGCGGCACCCGCTCACCGATGACCGCCGAGTTGAGCAGGTGCCGATCCCAGAGCCGCTCGACCTCACGCGGGCCGATCAGTCCCCGCTCAATTCCATGCTCCGCGAGCAGCTCGGCGTACGCGACGGCGCGCGGCAGGTCGGCGCCGAACAACGCCTCCGCGGCCGGCGGCACCCGCTCAGCCATGCGCACTGCTCTCTCGCCGCCCACCGATCCGCTCCCGACGTTTCACGTGAAACCGCTCAGTCAGATTCTTCCCGATAACCTCACACAGAAACGCGGCCCGCCGAAGCGGACCGCGTTCTGTTCCCGCAACGGGTCACGGCTGGGGGAAGACCACGACGCGCCGCCGCGGGTCCTCGCCCTCGCTCTCGCTGTGCACGCCCTGGATGGGGGCGACCGCGTCGTGCACGACCTTGCGCTCGAACGGCGTCATCGGCTGAAGCCGGATCCGCTCGCCACTGGACAGCACCTTCTCTGCGGTCGTCCTGCCGAGCTCGGTCAGCTCGCGCCGGCGGTCCGCCCGCCAGCCCGCGATGTCGAGCATCAGCCGGCTCCGGGCGCCGGTCTCCTGTTGGACCGCCAGCCGAGTCAGCTCCTGCAGCGCCTCGAGCACGTTTCCGCGCGGGCCGACGAGCTTCTCCAGGTCGTCGCCGCCGTCGATGCTCACCACCGCTCGGCCGGCCTCGACGTCCAGGTCGATGTCGCCGTCGTAGTCGAGCAGGTCGAGAAGCCGCTCGAGGTAGTCACCCGCGATGTCGCCCTCCCGAACGAGCAGATCCTCGTTCGCGCCGGGGGTGGGGTCCTGGTCGTCGGACCCCGGTTCTCCTTCGCCCTCGCCGTTCGCCGCCGCCTCCAGCTCGACGTCCGACTCCTGCACCGTTTCCGGCACGGCACTCTCCTCTCCAGGCCGACGTCCGCCTAGCGGTTCTTCCGACCTGACTTCCTGCTACGGGATCGGCCTGAGATCAGACCGGGAATCTCGGTGCCGCCCTCGGTCGGCTTGTTGTTCACCGGCTTCGCGCCCGGCTGCTGCCTGGCTCGCGGTTTCGCGCCGGATTGCGGCTTCGCCCCAGGTTGGGGTTTCGCGCCCGTCGCGGGCTTCGCGCCCGTCGCGGGCTTCTTGGCGGCCGGTGGCTTCTTGACCGCCGGCGCGCCGTCACCCGAACCGGCGCCGTCCTTGGCGGGGGTGTCGGCCTGCTCCTCGGAGCCGTCCATGGCCTTGGCCGAGCCGGCCGCGGCCGCCGGGCGCTTCTTCGCCTGGGCGGGCTTCTGCCCGGGCTTCGGGCCGAGCGCGGTGCGCTTCTCCTTGGCCGCGACCTTCTTCTCCTCGTCCTCGCGGTCGATCTTGCGGTACACCACCGCCTGCTGCATCAGCGTCCACGAGTTGTTGGCCAGCCAGTAGATCAGCAGGCCGATCGGGAACGGGAAGATCGCCGCGCCGATCGGGATGCCGATCGGGAACAGGTACAGCATGACCTTGTTCATGATCGCGGTCTGCGGCGTCGCGGCGGCGGCGTTCTGCCGGGCGATCGAGTGCCGGCTGGTCAGGTGCGTGAGGAAGCCGGCGAGGATGGCCAGCGGCAGCGCCACCGCGATCACGGCGGGGCGGTTGGCGCCGAGCGACGTGATGTCCTGGATCGGCTGGGTGATCCAGTTGGACAGCCGGGCGCCGAACAGGTTGGCGTCCACGTAGGACTGCACGCCCTGGGCGTCGAAGAAGTAGTTCTCGGTCTTGCCGGGCTTGAACTCGCGCAGGACGTGGAACAGACCGATGAACACCGGGATCTGCAGCAGCATCGGCAGGCAGCCGCCGAGCGGGTTGAACCCGTGCTCGCGCTGGAGCTTCTGCATCTCCATGGTCTGCTTCTGCCGGTCGTTCTTGTACTTCTGCTGGATCTTCTTGATCTCCGGCGCCAGCTCCTGCATCTGCCGCATCGAGCGGACCTGCTTGACGAACAGCCGGAACATCAGCGCGCGCAGGGTGAAGACCAGGAACATGATCGCCAGCACCCAGGAGACTGCGCTCGACTCGCCGAACACGTGTCCGAAAACCCAGTGCCAGCACCAGAGGATGAACGACACCGGGTAATAGATGAAGTTGAGCACGAAGCTACTCCTCGGCAGCGGACGGGCGAGCCAGGTTCATCGACCTCGACTCGTCGGGACGATTGCGGGTGCGCTGAGCTCTCCACGGCTTTGCGCGAACTTCGGCCGGAGCGCGCTCGGTGGTCGCCTCGATTGCCGCGGCATCGGTTGGCACCTTCTCCCGTCTCGGCGGAACCGGGTCCCAGCCCCCAGGGTGCCAGGGGCCGCAGCGCAGCAGCCGGCGCAGCGTCAACAAGCAGCCGCGCAGGGCGCCGTGCACGGTCAGGGCCTCGACGGCGTATGCACTGCAGCTCGGCTCGAACCGGCAGCTCGGCGGCAGGACGGGGGAGATCCAGGTGCGGTAGAAGCGCACCGGAAGCAGCAGCACGCGGGCAACCGGGCCCGGCCGGGCGGCCTCGCCGGGCCCGGCTGGGGTGACGGTCCCCGACCCCTTCACGACTCACCGCCATCGTTGTTCGCCCGCAGCCGCAGCCGGCGCAGCGCGGCATCGAAGTCCTGCCGGAGCTCGGCGCTCGACGCCTCGGCGGCCGAGGGCAACGCTCGAACGATCAACGAGCTTCCGGCGGGCAGAGTTCCGAGGCGGTCCCGCACGACATGCCGGAGCCGGCGGACGACCCGGTGCCGGACCACCGAGTTGCCGACCGCCCTGCTGACCACGAAGCCGACCCGCGGGCTCGCACTGGTCTGGACCTCTTCGGCCAGCGCGTGCACGACGATCCGCGAACCCCCGGCTCGGCGGCCCCTGCGGGTCACCGACCGGAAGTCCTCGCTGCGGGTCAACCGCGCCGTCGCCGGAAGCACAGTGCTCTACCCGTCTGCCTGCCCCTCATCCTCGTCCGTCGACAACGGACGGGTCAGGCGGACAGGCGGGAGCGGCCCTTGCGCCGGCGTGCCGCGAGGATCGCCCGGCCGGCACGGGTCCGCATGCGCAGGCGGAAGCCGTGGGTCCGCGCCCGGCGGCGATTGTTCGGCTGGAAAGTGCGCTTGCTCACGGTCGGATCTCCCGGTGCTGGTCAGGTCCATGTGTAGGTCGCGCCGCGGGGCCAGCGCGCGCTCGAGGCACCTGTCGAAGGGCACACGAAACACGCCCACCGCTCACGGGGACCATACGAGGTTACGCACCCGCCGACCGGTGACCAAATCCGGGTACGGGCTCGGCGGTCGGCGGAGATCAAACTCTCACTCCGTGGTACCGGTGAACGACACGCCGGCCCCGTTCGGATGTTTGCCATGAGGGACGTCTTGTGGCATGGCCCGACCCTTGTTAGCGTGCCATCTCTTGGTGTGGCCAGACGGGAGTGGGAGTCCCTGCTGCGCTACTGAAGTAGGTTGAACCTCTGCCGCCCCGGTTCGCCGCACTTTCGTGCACAGTTGTGGACAACTCTGTGGATGCCGAGTTGGCATCCCGTCCGGGCGCGCCGACACTTGGAGACCCGACATGGTGCGACGCAACGCCGACGGGGGGAGGGGAGCCAGTTAGGTGTCCGACCATCAGTTGAACCTCGGTGTGGTCTGGGAGCAGGTCGTGCGGGAGCTGTCCGCCGGAACGCTCTCCCCTCAGCAGCGCGCATGGATGCGAGTGACCAGACCGATCGGTCTCCTCGACGGCACGGCGTTGCTGGCCGCTCCGAGCGACTTCGCCAAGGACGCCATCGAACGGGCGCTGCGCGAGCCGATCACCGACGCGCTGTCCCGCCGGTTGGGACGGGAGGTGTCGCTGGCCGTCAAGGTCGATCCGGTCACCCCGCCGCCGCCCGCGGGCGCCTCCCGGACCAACGGGGGCGGCACCCGCGATCCGATCGGCACCGGCATGGAGGTGCACGAGGTCGCGCCCGGCACCCAGCTTCCCCTTGGGGCGGAAGCGGAATCCTCGGACCAGGACGCCGACGAGGTGGACGAGGAGGGCGAGGCCCTCGCCACCGTGCACGAGATCTGGCCGACGTTCACCGGATCCCAGACCAACGCCGGGCAGCCGTTCACCGCGCCGGCCCAGCCGCAGACCTCCAAGACCCGGCTCAACGAGAAGTACACGTTCGACACGTTCGTCATCGGCGCCTCCAACCGCTTCGCGCACGCCGCGGCGGTGGCCGTTGCCGAAGCCCCCGCGCGGGCGTACAACCCGCTGTTCATCTGGGGCGAGTCCGGGCTGGGCAAGACACACCTGCTGCACGCGGTCGGGCACTATGCGCAACGGCTGTTCCCCGGCATGCGCGTGCGTTATGTGTCCACAGAGGAGTTCACCAACGACTTCATCAACTCGCTGCGGGACGACCGGAAGGTGGCGTTCCAGCGGCGATACCGGGACATCGACATCCTGCTCGTCGACGACATCCAGTTCCTGGAAGGCAAGGAAGGAACCCAGGAGGAGTTCTTCCACACCTTCAACACGTTGCACAACGCCAACAAGCAGATCGTGGTGTCGTCCGACCGACCGCCGAAGCGCTTGGAAACACTGGAAGACCGGCTGCGCACGCGGTTCGAGTGGGGTCTGATCACCGACATCCAGCCGCCCGAGCTGGAGACGCGGATCGCCATCCTGCGCAAGAAGGCCGCGCAGGACCGGCTCGCCGCACCGGCCGAGGTGCTGGAGTTCATCGCCGACCGCATCGAGCACAACATCCGCGAGCTCGAGGGCGCGCTGATCCGGGTCACCGCGTTCGCCTCGCTGAACCAGCAACCGGTCGACATCGGTCTGGCCGAGATCGTGTTGCGGGACCTGATTCCCGACTCGCAGATCCCGGAGATCACCGCCGCGACGATCATGGCGGTCACCGCGGAATTCTTCGGCGTGACGATCGACGACCTGTGTGGGCCGGGGAAGACCAAGGCGCTCGCGCAGGCCCGGCAGATCTCCATGTACCTGTGCCGGGAGCTGACCGACCTGTCGCTGCCGAAGATCGGGCAGACGTTCGGCAACCGGGACCACACGACGGTCATGCACGCGGACAAGAAGATCCGCAAGGAGATGGCCGAGCGGCGCCGGATCTACGAGCAGGTGCAGGAACTCACCTCGCGCATCAAGCAGCGCGCCCGCGGCTGACGCAAACTCCCCTCTCCCAAGGCATCGGGTCCCGCAGCGGATCGACGCGCGCACGCCCCGCCCGGGTGAACTCTTTGCTCGTGCACCTTGTGCATGAACGCACAAGCGGTTGGGGAGGGAACTGTGGATAACTTGGCTTGGTTGTGGAGCAATCGTCCACGTGGCTCGTCCGTCCACCGGTGCGGCCAGCTGTCCACCGCTCGCATCCCTCGGTCCTCCACAGCAACGCGGCCGCCGCGGCCTGCGCGGACGCCGGCTGTCCACACAACCCACAGCCCCTACTACTGCGGCTGTTTTGATCTTTTCAATGAGTCCACAAGAAAAGACGGACAGCGCGGTGGACAACTTGGCGATGCCGGCGACGGAGGCTACGGACCCGTCCGGCCGGCGTGACGCGGCCGAGGGTCAGGGTGTTGAATCCATCAGGCCCGCCCAAGCTACGGTTGGCGGTCTACCGCGTGGGTGTCTGAGACAGGCACGCCATCGCGATGATCCAGAGCCAGGAAAGGACTCCCATGAAGATCCGCGTCGAGCGCGACGGTCTCGCCGACGCCGTCGCCTGGGTCGCGCGCAGCCTCCCGTCCCGACCCCCCGTGCCCGTTCTGGGCGGCATACTCCTCGACGCCGGGGGAACGTCCGCGGACGGTTCGGACGCGCTGACCATCTCGGGGTTCGACTACGAGGTCTCCGCCACGGTCGGGGTTCCGGCCACGATCGCCGACGGCGGCCGCACGCTGGTGTCCGGCCGGCTGCTGGCCGAGATCACCCGGGCGCTGCCCGCGCAGCCGGTCGAGATCTTCGTCGACGGCGCCCGCGTCATGATCACGTGCGGCAACGCCCGGTTCAGCCTGCCGACCATGCCGGTCGAGGACTACCCGCAGCTGCCGGCCATGCCGCCGCACGCCGGACAGCTGGCGGGTGAGGTGTTCGGTCAGGCGGTGGCCCAGGTGGCCGTCGCCGCCGGCCGCGACGACACCCTCCCGATGCTCACCGGGGTGCGGCTGGAGATCAACGGCGACAAGCTGACCATGGTCGCCACCGACCGGTTCCGCCTCGCCATGCGGGAGTTCACCTGGCAGCCGGACGACTCCATGGCCGCGGCCGGCGAGGTCGCGGTGCTGGTGCCGGCCCGCACCCTCAACGACGCGGCCAAGTCGCTGGGCACCGCGGGCAGCACGGTCGAGCTGGCGCTGGCCGCCGGCGACGGGCTGCTCGGGCTGGCCGGGTCCGGCCGGCGCACCACGACCCGGTTGCTCGACGCGGAGTTCCCGCGCTACCGCCAGCTGCTGCCGAGCGAGCAGATGTCCAGCGCGATCGTGGAGGTGGGCCCGTTCCTCGAGGCGATCAAGCGCGTGTCGCTGGTCGCCGAGCGGGGCACCCAGGTGCGGCTGGAGTTCGCCGACGGCGGGCTGCGGCTGTCGGCCGGCGGCGAGGACGAGGGCAGCGCCGAGGAGGAGCTGGCCGTCGAGTTCACCGGCGACCCGATCACGATCGCGTTCAACCCCAGCTTCCTGCAGGAGGGCCTCGGGGCGTTGCACGCCGACCGGGCCGAGCTGTCGTTCACCATCCCCAACCGGCCAGCGCTGATCAAGGGAGTCGGCGAGGATGGAACGGTGCAGGCCGGTTATCTGTATCTGTTGATGCCGGTGCGGCTGCCTGGGTGACGGGAGGGACCGTGCAGCTCGGACTCGTCGGCCTCGGCCGGATGGGCTTCAACATGCGGGAGCGGTTGCGCAAGGCCGGCCACGAGGTGGTCGGCTACGACCGCAACCCGGACGTCAGCGACAGCGCTTCGCTGGCCGATCTGGTCGACAAGCTCAAGGCCCCGCGAGTGGTCTGGGTGATGGTGCCGGCCGGCGACCCGACCCAGCAGACCATCGCCGAGCTCGCCGAGCTGCTGACCGCCGGCGATCTTGTCATCGACGGCGGCAACTCCCGCTACACCGATGACAAGATCAATTCTGCGCTCCTCGATGAGCACGGGATCGGCTATCTGGACTGCGGGGTGTCCGGCGGCATCTGGGGATTGGAGGTCGGCTACGCCCTGATGGTCGGCGGGGACGCCGAGCACGTCGAGCGGGCCATGCCGATCTTTGACGCGCTGCGCCCGGAAGGCCCTCGGGAGGAGGGTTTCGCGCACGCCGGCGCGGTGGGCGCCGGGCACTTCGCCAAGATGGTGCACAACGGCATCGAGTACGGGCTGATGCAGGCCTACGCCGAGGGTTTCGAGCTGCTCGACGCGGCGAAGATCGTCGAGGACGTGCCGGCCACGATCAAGGCGTGGCAGCGCGGCACCGTCGTCCGGTCGTGGCTGCTCGACCTGCTCGTCCGCGCGCTGGAGTCCGACCCCGAGCTGGATGATCTGCGTGGCTACGTCGAGGACTCGGGCGAGGGGCGGTGGACCGTCGAGGAGGCGATCAACCTCGCGGTGCCGGCGCCGGTGATCTCGGCCGCGCTGTTCGCCCGGTTCGCCTCGCGGCAGGAGGACTCGCCGGCGATGCGCGCGGTGGCCGCGCTGCGCGCCCAGTTCGGCGGGCACGCGGTGCACAAGGCCGGTCCGACGTCGGGCGCGGGCGAAGTGAAGTAGGTGTGTACGTAAGACACCTCCAGGTCACCGACTTCCGGTCGTGGGCGCACGCCGACCTGGAGCTCGAGCCGGGACCGTCTGTCCTCATCGGACAGAATGGTCAGGGCAAGACCAACCTGGTTGAGGCGATCGGCTATGTCGCCACCCTCGGCTCGCACCGGGTGGCCACCGACGCGCCGCTGATCCGGCACGGCTGCACGCGCGCGATCGTGCGCACGGCCGTGGTCAACGCCGGCCGGGAGCTCACCGTCGAGCTGGAGATCACCGCCGGCAAGGCGAACCGGGCGCGGGTGAACCGCGGCCCGGTGCCCCGCCCGCGCGACGTGCTTGGCATCGTGCGCACGGTGCTGTTCGCGCCGGAGGACCTGGCCCTTGTCCGCGGCGACCCCGCCGAGCGGCGCCGGTTCCTCGACGATCTGCTGGTGTTGCGCGCCCCCCGGTACGCCGCCGTGCGGGCCGACTACGACCGGGTGCTACGCCAGCGCAACGCGCTGCTCAAGACCTCCGGCGCGGCCCGGCGGGCGGGGTCGAAGGGGGACATCTCCACGCTGGACGTCTGGGACGGGCACCTGGCCAGCCACGGGGCCGAGCTGCTTGCCGCCCGGCTGGACCTGGTCGCCGACCTCGCCCCGCACGTCGCCGCGTGCTACGCGGGGATCGCCCCGGAGTCCAAGCCGGCGGAGATCGGCTACCGGTCGTCGATCGCGCAGAGCATCCCGCCGGAGTACGGGACGTCAACCGCCGCAAGGGCCGACGTCGACGTGCTCACCGACGCGCTGCTGGCCGCGCTGGTGGCCGGCCGGGACGCCGAGCTGGAGCGCGGGATCAGCCTGGTCGGGCCGCACCGCGACGAGCTCGAGCTGGTGCTCGACGGTGTGCCGGCCAAGGGCTACGCCAGCCACGGCGAGTCCTGGTCGTTCGCGCTGGCGTTGCGGCTGGGGTCCTACGAGCTGCTTCGGGCCGAGGCCGGCGAGCCGGTGCTGGTGCTCGACGACGTGTTCGCCGAGCTGGACACCCGCCGCCGGCGGCGACTCGCCGAGGTGGCGTCCGGGGCCGAACAGGTCATCGTCACGGCCGCGGTGGAGGAGGATGTGCCGGACGAGCTGAGCACCGTTCGCTACATCGTGTCCGACGGGGAGGTGCGGCGTGCCTGAACAGTTCTATCCCCACCCCCTCCGCCCAGCGGGCGGCAGGGGCGGAGGCCCGTCCCCAACCGCCCACTTCTTCTTCGTCCCCAGAGTTACGGTAAGTGATCGTGAAGATCCCACATCTGGGGACAACCCTGTGGATAGTGTGGATAACGCTGTCACCTTGCGTCCGATTGGTCCGGCTACCTCGGCCGTTTCCGGTGATCTGAACACCCGGCCGGATGTTGATCAAACCGAGATCGACGACGATGCGACGGAGCGTGACCGTCCACAGCCGCGCGGGTCGGACATCGCCCGGGCCGCGCTGCGGGCCGCCCAGGAGGCGGCCAAGACGGCCCCTACCGCGAAGCCCGGCGCCACCCGGCGGCGTGCGGTCTCCGGCATGTCCGGCGGCTCGCGCCGGCGTCGTCGCTGGTCGGCGGCCGGACCCGATGAGCGTGATCCGCAGCCCCTCGGCCGGCTCGCCGCCCGGCTGGCCGCCGACCGGGGCTGGAGCGCGCGCCTTGCCGGGGGCAACGTGTTCGGCCGGTGGGCCGGGATCGTCGGCGACGACGTGGCCGAGCACGCCACGCCGGTGTCGCTGCAGGACGGCGTGCTGACCGTGCGGGCGGCGTCCACCGCGTGGGCCACCCAGCTACGGTTGCTGCAGCGGCAGCTGCTGGCCAAGATCGCCGCCGGGGTGGGCCCGGGGGTGGTCACCAAGCTGAAGGTCCAGGGGCCGGCGGCGCCGAGCTGGCGGCACGGCCCCAGGCATGTCTCAGGGCGTGGGCCGCGTGACACATACGGCTGAAAATCCCGCGACGAATGGTGCTCGTGAGGGTCCCGACTCAACCCTGCTCACGTCCGTGCGTCTGAGACCACGCTAGGGGTGTCCTTGGCCCCGTTCTGGGGGACCGCACCAGTACTATGTAGAGGGGGAGTCGTGAGGGTTCTTCAGACCCCCGTCTGCGACCGCCGCTGCACCGTCAGCAGCACTGTCCTGAGCACGAGGAGACACCAGGCCCGTGGCAGCCAAGAAGAACGACTACACCGCGCAGTCAATCACCGTGCTCGAGGGTCTGGAGGCAGTACGCAAGCGTCCCGGCATGTACATCGGCTCCACCGGTGAGCGCGGGCTGCACCACCTGGTCTGGGAGGTCGTCGACAACGCCGTCGACGAGGCCATGGCCGGGCACGCCACCACGGTGGAGGTCACCCTGCTGGCCGACGGCGGGGTGCGGGTGGTCGACGACGGCCGCGGCATCCCGGTCGACCTGCACCCGGTGGAGCAGCGGCCGGCGGTCGAGGTCGTGATGACCACGCTGCACGCGGGCGGCAAGTTCGACGGCGAGTCCTACGCCGTCTCCGGCGGTCTGCACGGCGTCGGCGTCTCGGTGGTCAACGCGCTGTCCAGCGCGCTCGAGGTGGAGATCCACCGCGAGGGCCACGTGTGGACCCAGCGCTACGAGAACTCGCAGCCGGTGCATCCGCTGCGCAAGGGCCCGGCGACCAACCGGACCGGCACGTCGGTCACCTACTGGGCCGACCCGACCATCTTCGAGACCACCGAATACAACGCCGAGACCGTCGCGCGCCGGCTGCAGGAGATGGCGTTCCTGAACAAGGGGCTGACCATCGTGCTGCGCGACGAGCGGGTGTCCGACGAGGAGACCGAGGCCGATGCCAGCGGGCAGGCGGCAAGGGTCAAGGAGCGCGTCTACCACTACCCGGGCGGCCTCGAGGACTTCGTCAAGCACATCAACCACACCCGCGAGCCCATCCACAAGAAGGTGATCTCCTTCGAGGCCAAGGGGGACGGGCTCGAGGTCGAGGTGGCGATGCAGTGGAACACCGGCTACAGCGAGTCGGTGTACACCTTCGCCAACACGATCAACACCGCCGAGGGGGGCACCCACGAGGAGGGCTTCCGGGCCGCGCTGACCCGCGTGGTCAACGTGTACGCGCGGGACAAGAAGCTGCTCAAGGAGAAGGACGCCAACCTCACCGGCGACGACGTGCGCGAGGGCCTCGCCGCGATCGTGTCGGTGAAGCTGGCCGAGCCGCAGTTCGAGGGGCAGACCAAGCAGAAGCTGGGCAACACCGAGGCGAAGACGTTCGTCCAGACCACCTGCAACGAGTGGCTGGCCGACTGGTTCGAGCGCAACCCGACCGACGCAAGGGCGATCGTGTCCAAGTCGGTGTCCTCGGCGCAGGCCCGGATCGCCGCCCGCAAGGCCAAGGAGCTGGTGCGGCGCAAGGGCGCGCTGGACATCGGCGGGCTGCCCGGAAAGCTCAAGGACTGCCGTTCGACCAACCCCGAGGAGTGCGAGCTCTACATCGTCGAGGGTGACTCGGCCGGCGGCTCGGCCAAGGAGGGCCGGGAGTCGCTGTTCCAGGCGATCCTGCCGATCCGCGGCAAGATCATCAATGTGGAGAAGGCCCGGATCGACCGGGTGCTCAAGAACACCGAGGTGCAGAGCCTGATCACCGCGCTTGGCACCGGGATCCACGACGAGTTCGACCTGACCAAGCTGCGGTACCACAAGATCGTGCTGATGGCCGACGCCGACGTCGACGGCCAGCACATCCGCACCCTGCTGCTCACCCTGCTGTTCCGGTTCATGCGCCCACTGGTCGAGCACGGTCACGTGTACCTCGCGCAGCCGCCGCTGTACAAGATCAAGTGGCAGCGCGCCGAGCCCGAGTACGCCTACTCCGACCGCGAGCGCGACGGGCTCCTCCAGCAGGGCCTTGCCGCCGGCAAGAAGATCAACAAGGACGACGGCATCCAGCGGTACAAGGGTCTGGGCGAGATGAACGCCGAGGAGCTGTGGGAGACCACCATGGACCCGGCCAACCGGCTGCTGCTGCAGGTGACCCTGGACGACGCGGCCACCGCGGACGAGCTGTTCAGCGTGCTCATGGGCGAGGACGTCGAAGCCCGCCGCTCGTTCATCACCCGTAATGCCAAGGACGTCCGGTTCCTGGACGTCTGATCTGATGACCCCAGCGAGCTGGGTTACGGAAGGAACCTCCACGCCGTGACGGAAACAACCGTGCCGCCCGAGGGCGATCGCGTCGAACCGGTCGACATCCAGCAGGAGATGCAGCGCTCCTACATCGACTACGCGATGAGCGTGATCGTCGCCCGCGCCCTGCCGGACGTTCGCGACGGGCTCAAGCCCGTGCACCGCCGCGTGCTGTACTCCATGCACGACACCGGTCTTCGGCCCGACCGCAGCCACGTCAAGTGCTCGCGGATCGTCGGCGACGTGATGGGCAACTACCACCCGCACGGCGACTCGGCGATCTACGACGCGCTGGTGCGGCTGGCCCAGCCGTGGTCCATGCGCTACCCGCTGATCGACGGGCAGGGCAACTTCGGCTCGCCGGGCAACGACCCGCAGGCGGCCATGCGGTACACCGAGGCCCGCATGGCGCCCCTCGCGCTGGCGATGCTGCAGGACATCGACGAGGAGACCGTCGACTTCACCGACAACTACGACGGCAAGACCCAGGAGCCAACGGTCCTGCCGTCGCGCATCCCCAACCTGCTGGTCAACGGCAGCGGCGGGATCGCGGTGGGGATGGCGACCAACATCCCGTCGCACAACCTGCGCGAGGTCGCCTCGGGTGTGGTCTGGGCGCTGGAGAACTGGGACGCCTCCGACGAGGAGACGTTGGCCGCGCTGATGAAGCGGATCAAGGGGCCGGACTTCCCGACCCACGCCCTGATCCTCGGCACGCAGGGCATCGAGGACGCCTACCGCACCGGCCGCGGCTCGATCCGGATGCGCGCCGTGGTCGAGGCCGAGGAGGACGGCAAGGGGCGCACGATTCTCGTCGTCACCGAGCTGCCCTACCAGGTCAACCCGGACAACCTGATCGAGAACATCGCCCAGCTCGTCCGGGACGGGAAGATCGCCGGCATCGCCAACGTCGACGACCATTCCAACAAGCGCAACGGAATGCGCATCGTGATCACGCTCAAGCGGGACGCGGTCGCCAAGGTCGTGCTCAACAATCTGTACAAGCACACCCAGCTGCAGCACAACTTCGGCGTGAACATGCTGGCCCTTGTCGACGGTGTGCCGCGGACGCTGCGGCTGGACCAGATGATCCGGCACTACGTCCGCCACCAGGTCGAGGTCATCGTCCGGCGCACCCGGTACCGGCTGCGCAAGGCCGAGGAGCGGGCCCACATCCTGCGCGGCCTGGTCAAGGCGCTCGACGCGCTGGACGAGGTCATCGCGCTGATCCGGCGCTCGGCCACGGTCGACGTGGCGCGCACCGGCCTGATCGAGCTGCTCGACGTCGACGAGATCCAGGCCAACGCCATCCTGGAGATGCAGCTGCGCCGGCTGGCCGCCCTGGAGCGACAGAAGATCATCGACGAGCTGGCCGAGATCGAGCGGGTCATCGCCGACCTGCAGGACATCCTGGCCAACCCGGAGCGGCAGCGCACGATCGTCCGCGACGAGCTGATGGCCATCGTCGACAAGCACGGCGACGAGCGGCGCACCCGGATCATCCCCTACGACGGCGAGGTGTCCGTCGAGGACCTGATCGCCGTCGAGGACGTCGTCGTCACGATCACCCGCACGGGGTATGCCAAGCGCACCAAGACCGACCTGTACCGGGCGCAGAAGCGCGGCGGCAAGGGCGTGCAGGGCGCGGGGCTCAAGCAGGACGACATCGTGGCGCACTTCTTCGTGTGCTCCACGCACGACTGGATCCTGTTCTTCACCAACAAGGGGCGGGTGTACCGGGCCAAGGCCTACGAGCTGCCCGAGGCCAACCGCAACGCCCGCGGCCAGCACGTGGCGAACCTGCTGGCGTTCCAGCCCGACGAGCACATCGCCCAGGTCATTCAGATCAAGGACTACGAGGCCGCGCCGTACCTGGTGCTGGCCACCAAGAGCGGGCTGGTGAAGAAGAGCAGGCTGTCCGACTTCGACAGCAACCGAACCGGTGGCCTCATCGGTATCAACCTGCGTGAGGACGACGAGCTGGTCGGCGCCGTGCTGTGCTCGGCCGATGACGACCTGTTGCTCGTGTCCGCCGGTGGGCAGTCGATCCGGTTCCACGCCACCGACGACGCGCTGCGGCCGATGGGCCGGGCCACGTCGGGCGTGTTGGGGATGCGGTTCAACGCCGGCGACGAGCTGCTCACCCTCGGCGTGGTGCGCGAGGGCACGTTTGTCCTGGTCGCGACGGATGGCGGCTATGCGAAGCGGACTCCGATGGAGGACTACTCCGTGCAAGGTCGGGGTGGCAAGGGCGTGCTCACCATCCAACATGACTCCAGGCGTGGCAGGCTGGTGGGAGCACTCATCGTCGACATCGACGACGAGCTGTTCGCCATCACCTCGACGGGCGGGGTCATCCGGACCACGGCCAAGGAGGTACGCAAGGCCGGCAGGCAGACGAAGGGAGTGCGGTTGATGAACCTGGGTGCCGGCGCCACCCTCGTGGCAATCGCGCGGAGTGCGGAAGAACCTTCTGACGCCAACGGCAACGGAAACGGCGGGGCCGCGGAGCCCCCGCAGTAAGCGCGACATGGGTAGGGGACGCTCGTGACACCATCCGAGAAGCCGAGTCGCACCGACAGCGGCGTGGACCCGCAGGCCGAACGGACCACGATCCTGGCCACCGATGACGACGCCAAGGCGGAGCAGCCCGCGTCGGATCCGGACACGAGCGGATCCAACGGCCGGTCCGAGGTGACGCGGTCCGGTCCCGACCTGGAGGACGAGCTCGAGCTCGGTCACGCCACCGTGCCGCCACCGTGGCAGCGGGTGAACAACGACGCCGTGTACCTGCACCAGCCGGGTCCGGCTCCGGCCGCGTCCGGCGTGGGTGGATCCGTCGAGGAGCCGACGGTCGAGACGTCCGCCGAGTACCGCTCCAGCGAAGTGCTGCCCCGCCCGCCGCTCGCCAGCGTTCCGGTCCCCCCGACCGCGGCCGAGCGACCCGTCGTCACCGGCACCGCCGCGGCCCGGCTCTACGGCGACGCCGCGCCACACGCCGGCGGCTACTCGGCCGGCCCACCCAGGACCACCGTCCACCTCGAGAACGCCAGCGCCACCACCGGCACCATGCGGCCGGCGACCGCCGCCACCCCCAGCGCGCTGCGCCGCCCCGGCCGCGGCCCCCGCCGGGCGAACCTCCAGATCAAGCGGTTCGACCCCTGGTCTGTGCTCAAGCTGTCCCTGGTGCTCGGCGTCGCCCTGTTCTTCGTCTGGCTCGTCGCCGTCGGCGCCCTCTACGCGGTGCTCGACGGCATGGGCGTCTGGGACAAGGTCAACGGCATCTCCACCGACCTCCTCCAGGGCAACGAGACCAACTCCGAACCCCTCATCAGCGCCGGCCGCGTGTTCGGCATCGCCGCCATCGTCGGCGCCATCAACATCGTCCTGTTCTCCGCCCTCGCCACCGTCGGCGCCTTCGTGTACAACGTCTCCGCCGACCTCGCCGGCGGCCTCGAAGTCACCCTCGCCGAACGCGAGTAGTCCTGGTTTGGGCCCACGCGACCCCGTCGGGTACCCTCATCCGCGCACCCCGGGGCCTATAGCTCAGACGGTTAGAGCGCTTCGCTGATAACGAAGAGGTCGGAGGTTCAAGTCCTCCTAGGCCCACCTAGTCCTACTCCCTTTTCCTCTCTGACCTGGGCATATCGGTACGCCCCGCCGTTGGTCTGCGTTGGTCTCCCATGGTCTGACGGGGCCTCACGAGCAAGATCGTCTCCCAGATTTCTCCCAAGCCGAGTCCTCTATGGACGGATAAGCACCGAGGTAGAACCGGTCATCAGCACGTCTGACCGGGCACCCTTCTCCTCGCGCCGGGCAGGTGCGCGATGACGCACCGGGAACAGCGCCCATCCCGCCGGCGGCGGATGCCGTGGTGGGGCCACGCCCTCGTCGGCACGTTGATGGTCAGCGGCCCGATCGCCGCCGTCTGGTCGGGCATTCCGATCCTCGGGCTGGTCAGCGTGCTGGTCGGCTGGGTCGCGCTTGACCTGATCGAGAAGACCCTGCAGCACCGGGCGGGTTCCCGGTGAGCGCCCGCATCCACCTGACCCCGCCTGATCGCGCCACGTCACGCCGCCGTCTGGACGAGGACCACGGGCCGCCGGTGATCAAGCTCGGCCGGGCCGCCGTCCTGCTGCTCAGCGCGGCCGCCTTCGTCGCCATGTTCCTCGGCTACCTCATGGGCTCGATCCCGCGACCGCAGCACATCCCCACCGACCCCGGCACACCCACCACCGTCACCACCATCGGAGGACCACGATGAATATCCACGAGGCGCTGCGGCGCATGGATCAGCGCGCCAACACCGACGAGACGATCACGATCAACCGGGGGCTGTGCGTCCTCCTCGAGCAGCAGTTCGTCGAGCAGCGAGACGACGCGGCCAGGATGCACGCACGCGGCGGCAGCTTCGAGTTCTGTCTTGGCCAGCACTCCGCGTTTCGGCTCGCCCTGCACTCGCTGTACAACCTCACGGCCGGCGAGTACGGGCAGCAGCTCGATGACCAGCCTCCTCTCGAGCGATCTGCCCGGGACGGCGGTGAACCGCGATGAGCAGCAGACCTCGCCGCACCAAGTACGGCTACCCGTCGGAGCCGCAGTACGCCACCAGCAACGGATGGGTGGTGGCGCGCAAGCGGCCCCACCAGCACGCCTACGAGGTGCTCTACCGCGGCCAGTTGGTCGGGTGGGTCAGCCGGTCGGTCGACGGGTGGCGCTGGCACCTGACGTGGTCGCCCAGCTCGACCGGCCGGGCGGCGCGGTTCGGCTGCACCCGGGTGAGCACGGGCGCCTACGCCGGCTGGCAGGCGGCGGTGAGTCGCATCGCCCGCACCGACGTCGGCCGGAAGATCGCCGGCGCCGACACACCCACCCGCGACACCTGGACGCCATCGTTCCGCGTCCGCGGCGAGCCGTGGGTGCCGCGTCCGGCCAAGGAGGTTACCGAGCGATGAGCCCCACGACGACGCCCGCCAGCCGCAACGGACACGTCCCCGGCCACCGCCTCGACCCCGGCGACCATCAGGCCGCATTGGCCGGATGCCGCACCCTGGCCGACAAGGTCCGCTACGCCTGCGAGCACAACCCCGGCGCGACCACCGAGATGATCCGGGAGTGGCTTGACGGCCACGGGGTGCCGACCAGGAACGCCCAACGCCCGTACGTGTCGACCACGGTGAACGCCTGGCGCGCCGAAACCGGCCAGGCCAGCGCCGCACCTGCTGCTCCCAATCTCGTGCAAACTGCGCCAAAACTTGGAGATTCGTCCGCACCGTCCAGCCCACCGGCGGCCGAGCCGGACACGTCCACCGAACACCACCAACGCGTTGCCGACGTGTCCACCGAACACCACGAACGGGTTCGTCCGGCGTCTGGTGACGTCCGTTCGACGCCGGACGGCGCGTTCGGGTTCTACCTGGTCGCCCTGCTGAGCCTGGCCGTGTCGGTCGACACGAGCTGGAGGTTCTTCGGCGCCGAGCTGGGCATCACGAACCTGCCGGAGCGGGTCGTGATGTTCACCGTACTGGAGGCCGGATTCATCGCCTGCGGGTACGGAATGCGCGCCGGCGTGCGGCGCACCGGCCGCCCGGGCCCGGCCCGGTTCTGGGTGTGGGCGCTGTGCGGGTTGGCCGGCTACATGGCGCTGGTGCTATCCGGCCCGGTCGCCGGCATCGCCCGCGTGGCGCTCGGCCCGGGCCTGGGGTTGGTGATGCTGCACCTGGCGCTGGGCATCGAGATCCGCGCTCGCGCACACCGGGCCGGCACCTGGGCGCGGGTCGGCCGCGAGCTGCGCGAGCGGCTGCTATCGCGGCTGGGGTTGGCCGACGACGAGCGCGACGCGCTGGCCCGCACCCGCGACCGGGCCGCCCGCCGGGTGGCCCAGCTGTCGCTCGGCCGGTTCGTGCCGTGGCGGGCCAGCCGCCTGGCCCGCGCCGTGCGCGCGTCGAACGTCGCCCACGATGCCGGCGCCCGGGCGCGGATGCTCGCCGAGCTCGCCGCGGTCCGGCACGCCGGCGAGCTGGCCACCCTCAACCAGCCCTCACCCTGGACGGAAGGACGGACGCAGGTCCGACCTTGAAGTCAGGCCAGCCACAGCACCACGAGCAGGTCGACCCGGCACTGATCTTCCAAGATCAAGTACACGATCTTGCCCTCGCCGCTCGGCCCGAACGTCAGCGTCCGCATCGAGCTGTCCGGCTGGCGCCGGTGATACGGCAACCCGTTCCACGGGACCAGCTCCAGCACCGCGCGGGCCTCGGCGAACGGCGCGAGCGCGTCAGCCGGAAGGGCGTCGATCTGGGCCTGAGACTGCTCGTCGGTGGTGACTTCGTACACGCGCGGCTACAAGCCCAGCCGGGCCTTAGTCCGCGGCAACGGCTCGTCGGCTGGGATATCGTCCCCTGTCAGCCGGGCGGCTGCTCGGCGGTACATCGCTCGGTGACCCTCCGGGCCGGCCGCGACCGTCAGTTGCGCGACCAGCCGCCAGGACTCCAGCGTCTCCAGCACCTCGGTGAGGTCCAGTGTCTCAGCAGCTCGGGCGAGCGCCGCGCGCCAGTCACGCTCGAACTCGGCGGCCTCCTCTGGAATGAGGGCGGCGCGCACCTGGGCCGGGGACGCGTCAGCGAACGGCGGCCCGCTCCGGCCGCGCCGGGGTTCGGGAGTCGCTGCAGCAGTCACAGGAACACCATAAGGCACTCTGCTGCCAACTGCGTACCGGCGTCATCACCCCGACCACAACCGCTCGGCAGATGACACAACCCCGACATCGCGAACGATGAGTAGCCCGACCGAAGGAGTTGCGCACCATGTTGCCCGATCCCCAATACCCACCCGTTCCCAGATTCGACGCCCCCCAACCCGAACCGGTCGAGCCCTCGCGCACGATCCCCGCGTGGCTGTGGATAGCGGGCACCGTCGTCGCCTTCGCTGCTGTTGTCGCAGTCCTCGTGCTGGCGAGCATGCCCAGCGCGCCGCCGCCGTTCCAAGCTCCGCCCGGATCCCTAGCCACCACCGAGGCTGAGCAGGGTCTGCTCGACATGCATGAGGCGTTCGGCACACTCCAGCCCGGCAACCAGCGGCAGCAGCAGGCCATCATCGCCGCCGCTCACACCCTCTGCGCCCAGCTCGACCGCGGCGTCATGACACCGGCGTTGTGGACTGCGGTCGGCACAGCCGAAGGCCTTGAACACTCGGCGACCTACACGTTCTTCGCCATCGACGCGCTGTGTCCCCAGCACGCTGAAAAATGAGTGTCGACATGAGACGGCCGATTCCGCATCAGACTCAGCGGACACCGTACGTCTAGTAGGACGTACTCTGGACCTTGCGCTTCTTCGCCGAGGCGAAGGCCCCCGGTTTGGCCACCGGGGGCCCGGCGAAGAGGAAGACTCGGCGAAGAAGGTGGTAGAGGTGTCCCCACGCACGGCCAGGCCCGCACCTGATTATGGTGAGATTGGCAGACGCATTCGCACGATCCGTCGTCGCCGTGGACTCAGCCTTGATACTGCGGCCGGGCTAGCTGGAATCAGCAAGCCCTACCTGTCTCAGATCGAAACCGGTGCGCGCCGGGTCAGCAGGCGCGGCCTGCTCGAGGACATCGCCTCCGCGCTCGGCTGCTCGGTCGTCGACCTCACCGGCGAACCGTACGTCCCAGTCGACGGGCCTTCGGCCACCGCGCTCGCGACGATCCCCCCGATCCAGCTCGCGCTGCTGGACTGCGACCTCGACGACGTGCCTGACCAACGGCCGCGCCCGCTCGCCGATCTCGAGCTCGCGGTTCGCGACGCCAACAGACACCGCGACCACACGCGCTACGAGCTCGCCGGCCGCGAGCTTGGCCAGCTGCTCGTCGAGCTGCAGATCACCGCGGCCACGGGCGATGAATCCGAGCGGCGCCGCGCACTCACCGCGCTCGTCGAGGCCGGGATCGTCGCCTACGAGATGACCAAGAACCTCGGTCACCCGCAGCTGGCCGTCGAAGCGGCACGCCGCGGCCTCGATGCCGCCCGGCGACTCGGCGATCCAACCCTCCTCGGATTCGCCCGCTGGTACTACGCACTGGCACTGATGCGCCTCGGCTCCCGCCGCCGCGCCGCCGGCACCCTTTCCAGCGCGGTCGACGACCTGGCCAGCGTCGCCGATCCGACCGCGAACCAGACGCTCAGCGCCGAGGTCTATGGACTGCTCCACATCACCTCGGCGCTCGAGGCCGCCCGGTCCGGGCGTGCTGACGACGCGTGGGCCCATGTCGCCGAGGCGCGCAGCATCGCCGACCGGACCGGCGAGCGGAACAGCTTGCTGATGCACTTCGGACCAACGAACGTAACCGCCTGGTCGCTCGCAGTCGGCGTCGAGCTCGGCGAGGGCGCGGCCGCCATCGAGCGCGCACACCGCACACCCGTTGACCTGACCGTCTTCGATAGCGCCAACCGGGTCGCCGCCTGGCACTTCGACCATGCGCGCGCCTACGCCCAAGAAGATGGTCGCTGCGATCTTGAGGCGATCCGCTACCTCGACACTGCCGAGCGCACCGCGCCGCAACGACTGCACCATGATCCGATTGCCCGGGAGCTTCTGCTCGAACTGGATGGTCGCCTCAGGACCCGAGTGTGGGAATTGGGCAGCCTTCGTCACCGCTTTGGAGTATCCGCTTAGGCCAGGTCATAGGCGGGGTTAGCAGTTAGCAAACTGGCTGCACAGCATTAAGGCTTACCGTCACCTTCTCGTGCAGGAGGTGACAGATGTTTGACCTATTCTGGCCCGTGCTCGGCCTGGTCTTGTTGGCCGTCAGCATCGTCGGTCTGGTGGTGACGGCGGATCGGGCGGGACGGCGCACCGGGAGCCGGCCGTGACCGCAACCGGCTGGCCGTGCCTGCTACTGCTGCGCGGAGACGAATGTGCCGCGGCCGTGCAGCACGGTGATCAGGTCCTGCTCGACCAGGGCGGCGATCGCACGGCGGATGGTGGTGCGGGCGACGCCATAGATCTCGGCGAGGTCTTGTTCGGCGGGCAGTCTGCTGCCGGCGGGCAGCTCGCCGGCGGTGATCTCGGCGGTGATGTCGTCGGCGATCTGTTGCCAGACGAACTGCGGGCCGTCGCGGTCGATGCGGTCAGCGCGATTGCCCCATCCCATGCCCGGCACAGTAGACGTAGTCTGACCTGCGTAAACGATACGATACGTCTGATGACGTCTACAGACGTATAGCGCCGATTCTAGTGTTGTGAGGAGAAGATCCGACGTGAGTGCACCCGGATGGCGAACAGCACACGTCGTGCAGGTCCGCAGCCGCACCGGCAGCATCGTGCCGATCAGGGTCGGATTAATCGAGGCCGGCACCGGCAGCATCCTCCCGGCGGCACTCAAGATCGGCAACGGCGATGAAGTGTTCCTACCCGATGAGATCGCCACCCAGTTGATCGTCAACATCCGCGAAACTGTGGCCGAGCGATTGAAGATCACCGGTGAGCACATCGGGGGCGAGACGTCGTGATCGAGATGGACCCGGCGTGGCGGGTGATCGCGGTGCTCGGCGCGGTGCTGTTCATCCCGGTGTTATGTGCGGCTGGGCGTGTCGTTCAGCGGGTTCAGGCGTGGCGCGGCTCGCGGCTGCACAGGCGGTGGCGGCCATGACGTGCAGCTTGGCGAAGAATCTGTTCGCGGCGTGGCGCGATGGTGCGGTGATCCTGGCGGGCACGGGGGTGGCCCGGCCGGTGTATCTGCGTGAGCGGGTGGCGCTGGACTGCCGGGAACCGCGGTGTCACACCACGGTGTTCGGCGACACGGCTACCGAGGCCGCCGGCCGGCTGGCCAACCACCGCATGCGGTGCCACCAATGACCGGTCGAGTCGAGCTCCCCCCGGCTCGATCTGTGGCGGGCCGAGCCGAGTCCTCCTCTGGTTCGGCCTTCGCGCCGGTGGGTGCCCAACAGGCGGCTGCGGCATCCATCGGCGCCCAGATCTCGGCGGACACAGCGGGGGGCGGCAATCCCGAGCCGCTGTGTCCGCCGGGCAGCTACCGGCGCCCACCGGTTGTGTGCCCGCATATCGACACCATCAACCACGTCACGGTGCAGGGCCTGGAGGTGGTGATGTGGACGACGTGCGACGACTGCGAAGAGATCACCTGGTCGTCCCGCCGGGCGAAGTATGTGAGGCCGCGGCGATGAACGGTGATCAACTCAGTGAGGCCGAGCGGGAAGCTGCGGTGTTGGCATTGCTCGTCCTGCGTGTCATTACTGCGGCCGAGGACAGGTTGGCCGGTCGGTTCAGCGATGCGAAGCGCGGCGAGCTTTCGGACCTGCTCGAGGGGATAGCTGGAGAGCTGCGGCAACCCGGCCAACCGGGAGAGAGCCCGGTGCAGCCGCACGCCGAGCCGCTGCGCCCGGCCGGCACGTCGTCGCGCCTGGTGCGCGGGGACTTCTCGGCCAGCGGGCCGTGAAGGGAATCAAAATATCGCTGTGAGGAGGGTGACGCAATGATTACCAATTGGCGCAGGTCAACACGTTGTAGTTGCGGCGAGATTGACGCCTGTGTGGAGGTGGGATCGTCCGGGGGGGTCGTCGGATACCGAGACACTAAACACGCCGCATTGCCGGAGACCGAGCGGCCGGTCCTGCTGGTTCCGGCGACCGCGGCACGCGCGCTCCTGAAAATGATCACCGCGTGAGAGCGCGGACCTCAGGCGTGTCATGGACACCCACGGTCGTCGAGCCTCTGCTGTGAGGGAGGTGATTCATTGGTCCATTCATAGGAGCGCGATTTCGCTAGTCATCTGAGCCCTCAACTCGAGGGTCCTTTGGTGAAGTGCACACAATGGGGACTATCCCTCCCCCCGGAAATCAGATGGCTAGCATCCGGACAGCCCTCGGACTCCCACTCCGAGGGCTGTTCTCCAGCGACAGCTCGGTCGATCAACCCAATAGTTTGGAGAAAGGTTTGGATGGGTGACGACTGTCCGCACGAGAAGGTCACCAATGTGAATCGGCGGGATGACGACGGGTTCTATGAGTTCGGCCAGAAGTGTACCGATTGCGGAACCATGGTTGAGGACTGGCACCGATAGGAGCGTGATGGGCTAGCCCACGCAGACATGCGATTGGCAGGAGGATGACGGGTTTGTTCGCGTGGTGGCGTAGGTGGCGGCGGCTGCGCGAGTTCAAGCAGCTGGTGAGCCGATCCGACCTGGGCACGCCGGAAGCACGGCGGCATCAGAGAATTGGTCGCCGGCTTATGGCCAGGCAGCGACGGCGCCTCAGGCGGCAGCTGTCCCGCCCCTTGATGAACAAACGAGCGGGAGGAATGACATGAGTGGCATGAGTGATCAACCGGTCGAGCGCAAGCTACGACACCTGCGGGCCAAGCTCGACCGATTTCAGGCCATGGCCGCCGCCGTAGAGCGGGTGCTGGTCGCCGAGCGGGACGACCATCGGGGGCTATACGACCGGACCGGTGACGCCTACCACCGCGGCCGACACGACGCCTGTCGGCTGGCCGTGTCGCAGTTGCACCACCTCACGAACGGGGAATTTGGCGTACCGCTGGACGACCAGCCCGAACTAGCCAAGGTCGACGCGAAGGTGTCGACGTGACCCGCAGCGTATCTGGCAAGGCAGACGAGAAACCGACTCCGGAGGAGATCCGGGCGCAGCAGGCCGAGCAGGTCGCGCGCAGCGAGCAGACTGCGGACCGGATTGCCAGCTTGATCGCTGGAGCGTTCGTCGTCATGTTCACCGTCCTCCCCCGCGCGTCTTAGGGTGGGCGGGTCGATCAGTGGTCGGTCAACTGACGTCGCCGGGGGCCCGAGCGTGGGATCGGGTTCGGTCAGGTGGGTCCTCCTCTCACTGTCCGGTTGTGCCGGGCGGTGCCGAGCATGAGCAGTGATGCTGTCCCGGTGGGATGGACCAGCTCGCTGCACAGCGAGGTGAGCACGGACAGCACCATGGCCATCCCGGCCGTGGACAGGGCGGCTGTCCAGTCGGTGTCGAGTAGGCCGGTGCCGGCGGCGATGAGCACGGTGGCCAGCACCTGCGCGCTGGTCTTGAGGGCCCGCTCGGCGGTGTCTTTCCAGAACACGGCGGTGAACATCCCCGGTTGTCCCTTCAGGTCACGCCGCCGGGCGCAGCCGCTCGGCGAGTGCGTCGAGGAACGCCTTGGCCTCGCTGGTGTCGTCCTGCTCGAGCGCGGCCCGGATCCGCTGGACCTCGGGCAGGATCGTCTCGACGACGGCCGTGGTGGTGGCCTCGCGCACGGCGGTGTCGAGCCGGGCGGCGAGCACGTCGGGATCCAGGTCGCCCTCAGCGACCGCAGCGGCCAACTGGTTGAGCAGCACGTTGTTGCGCCGACTCCAGATCGCGGCGTCCAACCAGTAGTCGGCGAGGCGTCCGCCGCCGGCCGCGGCCAGCCGCTCGCCGGCGAACTTGACCTCAGCGTCGACGAGTTCTCCGCCCATGTCATCCTCCTGGGAGTAGTGGATTGCCTTGTCGATGCGGAACCCGCCCGGATCCCAGTGCTCATCGGGTGCCGGTGCGTGCTGGTGGCCCATGTGCCCGGAGAAGGTTCGTAGTTGGGCGTCGGACAGGCGAATGGGCGACGTGGCCCGGGCGAGCACGATGCCCTCGTCGGCGTGGTAGAACCGCAGATGCACATCCGGCACTTCGAGCAGGTCACGCAGCGGCCGGATCAGGTCCTCGCCGATGTTGCGGTACCACTCGTCCGGCCAGGCGTGTGTCTCGGCGGCGCGGCCGACTACCTCAATCTGGATGACGTACTCGTCGTCGGACTCCGCGCCGCGCAGCGAGTAGGAGTGCCGGTCCAACCGGACGTACTGGCGCACATCCCGGATCCGCGGGTCATAGCCCAGGTGCGGTGGGTAGTTGCGGTAGGCCGCTTCGGCGCCGGCCAGGCTGGTGCCTTCGGTGGTGTGCCAGCAGATCTTGGGGTTGTGCATGTCGTCGTACGGGCCGCCGTCGGGGCCAAGATCAACAAATCGGGCGCCGGGTAGCAACATCGGGGTCAGCCCTCCTCCGTGCGTACGCAGCCGACGCCCGGCTGCGGCAGCCCACCGTCGGCCGGGATCAGCAGCACCTCGCGCTGCTCGTAGCCGTCGGGACAGGCCGGGCCGGGCGGCCCGGGTGGACCGGTGGCGCCGGCCGGGCCTGGTTCACCGGCGGGACCAGCTGGCCCTGGTTCGCCCTGCGGCCCGGGCGGCCCGGCCTCCCCTGGTGGGCCTGCCGGACCCGCCGGCCCATCGGTGCCCGGTGCGCCCGGCGGGCCCCGCTCGCCGGGGTCACCCTTCGGCCCGATCGGCCCAGGAGGACCTGGTGCACCGCGTGGCCCAGCCGGCCCCGAAGCACCCGCCTGGCCGGGCTCGCCCGGCGGCCCTGGGATCGCGGTCTGCACCTCGGCCGCTTTCTGGCAGGCCGCGCCGAGTTCCAGCGCTGTGGAGCCGCCCTTGGCGCAGGCCTCGGCCACCTGGTCGGCCAGGCTCTTGGCGTCCCGCTGCGCCACCGTCTTCTCGTCGGTGGCCCGGTCCGCCCGGAACTGGGCGCCGATCAGGTCGACGGCGACGTAGACGATCAAGGCCACGACCACGATCTCGCCGACGCGGCGCACCAGTGTGCGGCGCTGCTGATCGGTCACGCGGTGCCTCCCCGACGCAGGTCTCGGTTCTCGGCTTCCAGCTCGCGGCGCAGCCTGCGCTCATCGGCCAGATCGGCTTTCAGTTCGGCCAGCTCGGCGTCGTGCGCCGCGGTGATCCGCTTCAACTCGGCGGTGTGCCGTTCCTCTGTGGACGCTTCGCGACGCAGCAGCAGGAGCAGCACGAATCCGACGCCACCCATGACGCCGAGCGAGGGGAGCGACTGCAGAGCCGCTGTGAGCACCGCATCCACTCACACCTCGCTGTGTGTCAGAGGGGGATGACCATGAGCCGCCGGTCGATGAAGTTCCCGGTGGACGCGTCGACCCGGTATTTCGCGGTGAACGTGTTTGTTCCGGCGGTGAGCGTGTCGAAGAAATGGAATTGGCACTGCGATTCGGCCAGGGCGGTGCCGCCGATGGTGTTCACCAGGGCGATCGTGTCGGACGCGGCGATGGTGCTGGCGCCGGAGACGTCGATGGACATAAGCACCGAGTTGGTGGCGGTGCTGTTCCAGCAGCGGGCTTTCCACCACACCATCGCACGGGTGCCGGTCGCCACGGACGCTTGCGGGCCGGGTGTCCCGCCGAGGTCGGTGTAGCTGGTCGATGTGGTGGTTTGATTTGCCGCGGTGAGCGCGGTGATGGGTTCCCGTTCGGCAATGGCGTTCGCCCCGGTGCTTACGAATATGCGGCCGGCGGTGGTGGCTTTCGCCGGGGCGGTTTCGTTGAAATTGTCCCGGACGTGAATATTCCATTGGGACGCGGTCAGGGTCGAGTTGGCGACCGCGGTCATGGGAGCGGTCCAGGTCATCGCTCGTCTCCCCACGAGATCACGCCGTGCTCGACGTTCTCCTCGAGCAGGTCGATCACGGTCTGGCCGTCCGGCGTGCCGGTGGTGACCGACTGGCGGTGCCCGGCCGGCGCCCAGTTGCGGGTGACCGGAACCGGGCGCAGCGCGAGCACGGCGGTGATCGCCTCGGCGTCGATGGGCCAGTCCACCGGCGTGACCAGCTGGCAGCCGCCCAGCCCGCCGCAGTGGAACAACTCCTGCCGGGGCTGAAACTGCAGCAGCATGGCGTTGCCGCAGTGCGGCCGCGGGCAGTCGGCGAGCCACCGCCCGTGGTTGACGTAGGCCCGGGCGGCCGCGGTCACCACCGTCGTCGCCACATGATCACCTTCCCCCCGGGTCATGTTGCGAACAGCCCCTGGTCGAACCCTTGTCCGGCGGTGTCGAACCGGAAGATCTTGGTCGGGTCGTCGATGCCCGTGGGGGCGAACACCCCGTCGTCGAACCCCGCGCCAGCCACGTCGAAGCGGAGCACGCTGCCGGGTAGGGTCGGCACCTTCTCGCACGACAGCGTGGTGGTCACCAGCGCGCCCTGGTCGGACACCACGTGTTTGATCTGCTCGAGGTAGCAGTCGTCGTCGAACCCGGTCTCGGCGTCGACGAGGTGCACCCGGTCGGACAGGTCGCGGGTCAGCTGCTGGGTCAGGGTGGCGCTGTCGGCGTTGACCACGGTGAACGTCACGACGGGCAGCCGTTCGGCGCGCTGGCCGAGGATCAGGTCGGCGACCGCCGCGGCGTCCTCCCGGTTCAACCACGGCGTGTCGAGCCGGTACGGCCGGACCCCGCGGGTGCGCTGGATGCTGGTGGTGTCCTCGGCCTTGATCTGCAGGGTGCGCACCGTGGTGACCGGGTGGGCGCGCAGCCGCATCGAGTGCACGGTGACCGCCGATCCGCCGGCGTTGCGCACGGTCATCACGACGGCCTGGCCGGAGGTGCGGTTGAACGTGACGGTGACGGTGCCGCCGGTGCGGATGAAGTCCGGCGCCGGGGTGTCGGTCACGCCCCCTTGGGTGGGGGTGCGCAGGTTCCAGAACGGGTTGTCGGCCTGGACGGTGAACGTGCGGGACTGTCCGACACCGAGGGTGTAGCCGGTCGGGTCGGTCCACACCGACGTCGGTTCGCCCGCTGGTTCCCGCTCGGTGACCGTGCCGGTGACCTGGTTGACCAGGTCGCGCCAGCCGAGGTCGACTGACAGCGGCGGGTCGTGCAGCGGCGCGGCGCCGGTGTCGCGGAACGTGGCCTGCACGCTGGTCGACGCGGTGCGCACGAGCCGGTGGTGGCGGTCGCGGAAGACGAACTCGCCGCCGGGGCCGATGTGGGCGAACGCGCCGGGCCCTTCGGCGACGACGATCTTCTGCAGGGCGGCGTAGGCGTCGTCGGATTCCTCCCACCACCAGCGGATGGTGGTGGCGCCCGGGTCGATGTCCCGGTCGGCCTGCCAGCCGATCGCGTCGAGGAGGTGGCCGACCGCCTCGCCGGTGCGCACCGCCGGGTACAGCGCGGTGGACACCGGCATGTCGCGCAGCCGGGCCAGCCCGTCCAGCGCGGTGAACCGGGCTAGCCGGGTGTCGAGGTCGGGGATGATCTCGAAGTTGTCGATGTGGCCGCGGAACATCGAGTGCAGCGTGGTGTGTGTGGCCTGCACGACCAGGTCCCGACCGGGACCGAGCAGCCCGGCCAGCGGCGACGAGGCGTTCTCCGGCGAGTAGTCGCGGGAGCTGTTGTCCAGGTCGAACCGGGCGCGGCCCGGGGTGATCGGGGCGAGGCTGCGTGCCTGGTCGCGGCCGTACTCGATGGTGATCGACCCGTACTGCACCCGGTCGGTGACGTCCTCACCAGGCCCGGTGACCTGGACGTGATCGATCCAGGTCTGCTCGCCGCCGGCCGGGGTGGTGCCCGACCGGATCTGCAGCTGGTGGGTGGTGGCGGTGGCGGTGAATGTCAGCGTGATCTGCGTCCACTGGTCGGTCGCCGACGACGCAACACCCGAGGCGACGCCGGCGACCGCGCACAGCGCGCCCATCCCGCCGGATGACGGCGCCCACACCCACGCCGACATCGTGTACTGGCGGCCGACGACGAACGTGGGCAGCACGGCCGGCTGTACCAGTTGGAGGGTTCCGCCGGCGCTCCAGGTCACCAGCAGCGACCCGGAGCCGTGGTAGCTGCGCACCGTCGACCGCGCCGCCGTCGGCGCCGTGGTGCCGGTGGCCGCGGTGGTCCACCCGTCGAGGTCGCGCTCCCAGTCGCCGAGCAGCAGCCCGCCGTCGGAGTCCCAGTCGACCAGCACCTTGTACGAGGTGGGGGCGAGCATCAGACCCGGCCCTGCCGCTTGAGCTCGTCGACGCCCCTGGCCAACCAGTTCTGCAGCTCCAGCTGCGATCCGATCGGTGCGTACACGTTGAGCACCACCGTGGCGCCGCCGGCGGCCGCGACGGCCGACCCGACCCGGCCGCCGGCGATCGCCCGGCTCTGCGCCGCGGTGGCGACGAACCCGTCCCGATCCGGGAAGATCAGCTCAGGGCCGCGCTCGCCCACCCAGTACGGCAGGTTCGCCTTGACCGGGCCACCTTCGGCGCGCTCGCTGGGTTCCAGCCCCCCGTACCGGGCCTCCTTGAGGATGGCCTGCCGCACCGTGACGGTGACGGTCTTGTCCTTGATCAGGTCCATCGACGTCTTGATGTTGCGCACCACCGGGGTGGCCTGGTCGGCGGCGGTCAGGACGATCTCCTTGCCGTTGGGCAGCCGCAGCACGGCCTGGCCGGCGGCGTTGACCGTTGACGTGACACCCAACGCAGCCCGGGTACTGGCGTCCATCCCCAAGATCATTTGCCGGAGGGCGGGTGGCGCGGCGTCGCCGGCGAGCTCGGCCAGCCGGATGATCTCCCGGTTCTGCGCGTCGACCCGCAGCCGCGCTGCCTCGGCGGCGTCCGACCCGCGGTACTGGGACTCGGCCAGCTCGCCGGCCCGGGCCACTGTGTTGACCATCGACTGCTCCCAGCCGAGATTCGCGCCGGTGACCGCCTCGGCCGCCTCCTTCTGCTTCTCGACCGCCGCGGCGGCCTCGGCACTCTTCTCGCCGTACTGGCGGACCGTTTCGGTGACCGCCGTGTCGGCCTCGGCCTTCTTGCGCACCGCCTCGGCGGCCTGGTCGACCGCCTCCCGCTCGGCGTTGACCGCCTGCCGGTAGGCCAGGTCCTTGTTGACGAACCCGAGCAGCTGCTCCTGCAGCCGCGCCATCGCCGCGGTGTGCCGGTCGGTGGCGGATGCGGCTTCGTGGTGCTTGGTGGCGATCTCGCCGGCGGCGTCCTTGGCCTCCAGCATCCCGCCGGAAAGCTCACCGAACTTGCCCTTGGCCTCGACGGCCACCCGGGCCAGGCCGCCGAGGCTGTCCTGGCCCTTCATGCCCTTGAACCGGTCGAGCGACTCGGCGAACACGTGGTTGGTGCCGCCCATGGTGATGCCGAACCGGTCGAACCCGGCGTTGACCTCGCCGATGGCCGACTTGTTGCCCAGCAGCGCCTCGGTCAGGGTCCGCGAGGACACGCCGAGCCGGCCGACCACCTCGTAGAGCCCGGCATCCTGCGCCGCCTTGACCTGGCCCTGCGCGATGTTGTCGTTGATCACACCGCCGCTGGCCACCAGCGCGTCGGTGAGGCTTTCGATCCGGGCCCGGTGCTCGGCGGCCCGCTGCGCGGCCTCCTGCTGGCGCGCACCGAGCACGCCGAGCATCACGCCGAGCCCGCCGGCGGCGACGCCGAGCGGGCCGATGCCGGTCAGCAGGCCACCCAGACCGGCGCGTAGCTTGCCGCCGACGGTGTGCGCGGCGCCGATCTCGGCCTTGAGCCGGCCGAACTGGGCGGACAGACCACCGAAGGTGATCACGTCCAGCGCCTTGAACGCCACCCCAGCCGAGATCACCAGGCCGATGAGCGGACCGAGCTGGGCCGACGACCCGCCGATCATGGTCAGCAGGCCGGAGAACACGTTCAGGCCGGCGCCCGCGGCCTGGAACAGCACCGGCAGCGCCCCGGCCGACAGCTGGGTGATGACACCGAGCAGCTGGGAGATCACCTCGCCGAGCCGCTGCACCGACGGTGCGCCCTCGTTGGCCAACCGGGCCAGCAGGTCACCGGTGAACCCGAGCACGTCGCGGGCGATCCCGCCGAACACCCGCAGGATCTGCGCCGAGGACTCCGAGCCGCTCGAGACGCCGGTGAAGAAGTCCGTGACGCCCTTGCCGGTGTCGATCGCGACATCCCGGACGGCCTCCAGCACCGGCTCGGACGAGGCGACCGCCTTCTCCAGCCCGGGCATCGTCTCCCGGATGAACCCGGTGAACCCGTCGGTCAGGTGCTGCAGCCCGGGCATCGTGTCGGCGAACATGCCGACCAGCCGCGGCTGGACCTCGTCGAAGGTGTCGGCAAGCTGGTCGGAGATCCCGACCAGGCCCGGGACCAGCACCTGCGCCGACTCGCGGGTCCCGGTCTGGATGTTGTGCCACAGGTCGGTGAACGAGTCGCTCACCGCGGTGTTCGACGCCGCGGCCGCCACGCCCAGCCCGCCAACCAGCAGCGCCGTCCCACCCAGGGCCGCGGCAATCCCGGCGCCGGCCGCCGCGGCCGCGCCCACCGTCCCGACAAGCGCGGCCGTCGAGGTCTTGCCGAACGAGTCGAGCTTCTTGGCGGTCTGGTCGACCGAGCGGCCGACCTTGTCGAAGGTGGGGCTGGCGCGGTCGATCCCGAGGATGGTGAAGATCAGGTCGCGGGTGGCCATCTCACCCCCCGCCTTGTCGGCCCTTCGCCAGCACGTGGTCGATGGCGGCCTTGACCATCCGGAAGTCGTCGCGGGTCAGGTCGTCCACAGCGGATGGATGCCAGCCCCACAGCCGAAGCGCGTGCGGTTTGTACGCGGCTACCTCGGCGGCGACGGAGGGCCATTCGGTGACCCGGTCGACTCCGGCGAGGTCGATGCGTCCGTCGGCGTCGCGGGGGACGCCTGCGTAGGGTCCACTTCCTCCAGGTGGAACACCGTGTCCCCCATGGGAAACTCGAGATCCTCGTACGGCTCGTGGCGGCCGCTCTTGCGCATCGCCAGCCACAGGAACGCCGTCTTGCCGGTCGGCCCGCCCTGCACCAGGTCCACGCTCAGCTGCGGGTACCGCTTGCCGGTCACCGTTTCCAGCAGCTCGGCTTCCCGATTGGTGATCTGCCGGATGCTGATCTCGTACTCGCGGCCGTCGGCCATCACGAACTTCGACATGCGCATTACCCCACGGTTTTCTCGACGTAGTCGCCGACGGTGTCGATCGCCTTGTCCCGCGCCCCCGGGCCGCCCTGGCGCGCCGGCTGGTCGAACCACTCATCAGGCGACACCGTTTGGGTCACCCACACCTCGACGTTGCCGAACACCGGATGCCGCCACCGGCCCTTGTTCATATGCCGCGGCAGCTTGCGCTGATCGGCGGGCATCAGCGCGGAGTTGGACCGGATCCGCACCGACGCCGTCGACCCGGCAGTGCGCACCTGGGTCTGCACCGTGCGGGCCACCGCCGCGCGCAGCCCGGACCTGCGGTGCGCGGCCAGCTTCACCTTCTCGGTGAGGTTCTTGCGGCGCCGCACCAACTGCGCGGCCCGGGCCGCTCGGGCCGACGCGCCGCCGCGTGAACCGGTGCTGGACATGCCCTGCACCCGGGCCCGCATCGCGTCCTCGACCGGTTTCGCCCCGGCGCGCAGCGACCGACTCAGCTCCCGCAACAGGTCCCGGCGCCCGAGCCGCTTCAAGTCGTGGGCGAGGTCGGTGAACTGCTGCGTGCCGACGACCTTGACCGCCACCATGAGACAGGCACCTACGGGGTGGTGTCCGTCGTCTGATACTCCAGCTTGATCGAGGTTGTGCTGTTGTCGACGACCTTGAACGGCAGGCCCTGCTTGGTGATCCCGTCGGTGACCTCGGGTGTGTCACCGTCGAACCGCACGTTGGCGGTGATCTTGGTTTCGAACTTGTAGGTCGTGGCGATCGTCGCGCCTTGGAACAGCAGCACCAGCTCGGCCTCGGTGCCGTTGACGAACCGGTTGTACGCCGTCAGCGACTCGAACTCGGCGTCCAGTTTGCCGGTGTAGGGCCGCAGTTTCGACTCGAGCGGGTTCTTGCGCAGCTGCGAGCCGAGGAAGTAGCGGTCTTCGGCCAACCCGTTGTTGCCTTCGACGCTGGCCGACATCACGTCCTGGGCGCTGCCGCCGATGGTCAGCGTGCCCTGCACGAACGTCATCAGCGTCAGGCTGGCCGGATAGGACACCGCGGCCAGGGCGGTGGAGGTGTCCTCGTCCTCGCCGAGGATCGACATGGTGACGGTGGCGATCTCTCCGACCGACGACTCGATCTTCCAGCCGGAGACCTTGCAGCCGTGGTAGGTGAACGGTCGGACCGTGCCGCCGGTGTCGGGACGACCGATCTGAATGGTCTGCCCGGTGGGGATGTCCCCGGGGGTGAAGGTGTGCTTCCACACCGTCGGCGCGCCGCCGGCGTCCGGCTGCGCGCTGGCGACCCCGCCGAACGCGTGCTTGAACCACCGGCCGAAGCTCTTGTTCGCCAGCTCCATCACGATGTCGCCGGACACCGACTTCTTCCCAGCGGCCCACCGGTCCGAGCGCAGCACCCGGGCGCCGGAGCGCAGCGCCTGCGACTCGATCCGCTCGATGTCGTACTTGAGGTTGGCCGGCGGCCGGAACTCGAAGAACCGGTCCACCGTGACCGGCGTGCCGAAGGTGACTTCCTCGGCGGTGCCCAGCTGGGCGGACAGTCCACTGGGGATGGCCATCAGTCACCCTCCTTAGTCGACAGCCGCTGCAGCTGGGCGGTCAGCCCGGATCGGTTCTTGCCGGACAGCTCGGCGACCAGCGCGCGCTGAGCTCGGTCGACGTCGTCGCCGACCCACGCCAGCACTTCCTCGGCGGTGCCCGCGGGTACCTGGCCGTCCTCGCCGGGCCGCGTGGCGATCAGCTCGAGCCGGGCGACGAGGTCGACGCGCTGCGCGCCGTTGCGTTCGGCCTCCAGCAGACGGGCGGCCCGGTCCGGGTCGTCGCCCACCCAGGCGATCACCTCGGCCTCGCTGGTGTCCCAGCACCGCTGCTCGACCAGGCGCGCGCCGAGCTCGTCGGCCACTTCGATGGTGTCGCCTTGCTGCACCACGACCTGGTGCAGGTCGACCAACTCGACCGCGTCCAGCGGCCCGACATAGGTCACACGCACAGCACGCTCCCTCGAAGGATGGGGGATGGTTAGTCGAGCCGGGACTTGGCGAACACGTCGTAGGTGAGCACCCCGATCGCGTGCTCGTCCTCCTCGCTGGAGTCAAGGTCGACGGCGCTGATCCCGGTCCACTGCAAGCGGGGCACGTTGACGAGATCCGGGTCGCCGGCGATCAGCTCTTCGACCACGGTGCCGATCTCGGCGCAGCGCGCCTCGACGTCGTAGACGGTGGCGCCCGGCTTGGTGACCACGATGTGCAGCTTGATCGTCAGCTGTTCGTCGCGTTTGAACCGCGGGCCGGATCCGGACACCGGGTAGTCGTGCGTCCCTTCGACCCGGCCGCCGTGGATGAGTTCCCGCTCGGCGTCGTGTCCCGGGTACGAGTAGGCCACCTGCACGCCGGCATTGACCAGATCCGGTGCGGCGGCCAGACCGTCGATGAGCGCCTTCTTCGCCGCGACCGCGTTCGTGCCGGCCATCTACCGGACCCCGCCGTGGAACAGCGACGACCGCTGCGGGTCGAAGTTCAGCGTGCGCGACGCCGGCACCCCGCGGCCGCCCTCGGCGGTGCCGGCGCCGGACCGCAACGAGTAGCGGGCATACACCGCGTCGACGAACGGGATCCCGGTCTCGTAGGCGTCCGGTGTGGTCAGCCGGTACGACGCGCCCTCGGCCGTGGTGAAGGAGATGGCCCGGTCCGGGATGTTGGTGCGCTCGACGTTGGCCAGCGACCGGAACCGCACCTTCGCCGCCCGCACCAGGTCCTCAGGCGGGCGGTCTAGACCAACCTCGTACTCGATGATGAGGTTGGACCGGCCCTCGGTCCACGTCGCACCGTCCACCCGGGTCACGACCCGGTCGGGGGTCACGACCAGCTTGGCCAGCTCGGCCGCGGTCAACGCGACGAACGTCTCGCCGGCCTCGGGTGCGATCCGGACGGCGCGGATCGTGCGGATGTCGTTGTCGCCAACCAGCATCAGGTCACTGGTGCCGGTGCCGTCGAGCACCGCCCGCCGGTAGCGGGGCACAAACGCCCGGTCGCAGATCTCCTCGCACTCCTGCTCGACCTCCAGCCGGGCCGCGACGAGCCGGGCTGTCGGGTATTTGGTGAGGCTTGACAGCGACGAGTCCGACGCGCGGCCCTCGGCGATGCTGAAGAAGAACCCGCCGACGATCTCGACCAGGTCGGTTTCGGTGACCGCGGTGCCGGCGATCGTGCCGGACCAGGCGACGGTCAGCAGCTGCAGCTGCGCCTGCGCGGGCAGGGCGAAGGTGTAGCGGCCCTGCCCGGCCGACGTGGCATTGCCGGACCCGCCGGCGATCGCGGCGCCGTTGGCGTCGGTGATGGCCACGGTCACCGCGCCGGCTGCGTCGGTGCCGGTCTCGCCGACGTAGAAGGTGTGCTCGAGGGCGGCCGCCGCGGTCTTGGCGACCCGGGTCAGGGTGGGCATCAGCCGATCCGGACGTTGCCCTCGATGGCCGCGGTCGCGACCAGGTGCACCCCGGTGTCGCAGCGCACCCCGTCGACGATGTCGACGTTCTGCAGCCCGTTGGCGCCCAGCACGAACTTCGCCAGCACGGTGCCCGATGCCGCGGTGTTGTCGTAGATGGTCACCGTGGCGCCGGCCGTGCTGAAGATCGTGCAGCCGCGGAACGTGCAGGGACCGGTGAACACCGTCCCGGTCGCGGTCACGTTGTGCGGGCGGGCTTGCGCGGTCATCTAACGCACCTGCGCGTGCACCTGCACGACGCCGTCCGGCATGGCCAAACCGGTGCCGGTGTTGACCTTGCTGACGGTCAGCACGTCGCCGGCGTTGACGAGCAGGTCCGCGGCCGTGCCCGACAGGGTCATCGCCTCCGGCACGAATGCCGTCGAGTTGGTTGCCGCATACGACCGACTCGCGGCCAGCGCGGTGCCGCTCGCGTCGCCCTTGCGGTTGCGTAGGTTCAGCGTGAAGTAGTTCGTGCCGTCGGCGGTGACGTTGGCAGCCGGGATCCACTTCACGGCGGTGATCTTGAGGTTGTACGGGGCGACGATCCCGCTGAACTCGTCGGCGGTGCCGGCGGTGGCCTGGCCGGCGACCGGGAGGATGAAGACGTGGTCGCCGCGCAGTTCCTTGAACTCGGGCACAGTGAACTCCCAACAGGAGGGTGGTTTGTGGTGTTGGAACCGGCGCCCCACCGCGTCGGGCAGCCGGGCGCCAGCATCAAAGGGGGGCGGGGATCAGGCGGTGTTGCGGGCCAAGCCGCGGTGCTCAAGCACGGTGCCGTTGTAGATGTGGCGCAGCTTGTAGGTCTGCTTGTCCGCGTCGAACATGCTGCCGACGTTCGGGTCGGCCTGGGTGAACAGCTCGGGGTCCTCGCGGCCCTGGTAGAAGCCGATCTCGATGGTCGGGCACATGTTCGGGTCGGCGGCGAGGAACCAGTCGTTCTGGTCGGTCCAGTAGTCGATGACGATCAGGCCCATGCCCTGGTACATGTTCGGGCGGTCGGCCGGGTCGCTGCTGCTGGAGGGAATCGCCACGGCGCTTCGGGTGAGCTGGTAGCCCAGCGGACCCAGAGTGGTCGGCACGATCAGCGTTTTCGGTTCCAGGCTCAGGATGTTGACCGAGTTGCCGAACGCGGCCTGCTGGCGCATCTTCACCCAGGCCGCGTCCAGCGCGCTCTGCGACAGCGCCGCCGCCGTGGTGTTGTTGTGGTTGGCGTGGAACAGCGCCGTCGAGTCGTACGTGGTAGCCGCGTTGGTCGGGAAGATGTCCCACACGAACCGGTACAGCGTGATCGCCGCGGCCAGGCCGAGGTTCTTCGGGATCATCCGGACGGCGTTCTGGTCGTCGTTGACGATCATCTCGAACGTGAGGTCCTCGGTACCACCACGCTTGATCGCCTTGTACACGGCTTCCTCGTCGGTCGGCGAGGTCAGCGGCTGGTACGGCGCGCCTTCGGCGACCTCGGGCAGCAGACCGTAGCCGCCGATCCGCTCGCGCCGCTGCTGTCGGAAGTCCGACACCGGCACGATCTCGGACACGACCTGCCGCCAGGTCTGCAGACTTGGCTGCGCGTACAACGCGATCATGCGGCGGGTGATCGAGTCGCCGAGCACCTGATCCCAACTGGTCGACGTCAGCGATTCCGTCGCACGGCGGGCCGAGTCGAATACGCCGATGGACTCGCGCATGATCAGCCGGTTCTCGTCCTCGTCGAAGGAGCCAGCCCGGCGGTGGCCGGTGACGTCGAAGAACGCGTGCCGGAACGACTTGTAGCCCTCGCGGAAGTTGCCGGCGAAGAAGTTGTCCAGTGCCTTGACCTTCTTGTCGTGCGCCTCCTGGGTGACCGTCGCCGTGACGGTCGGTGCCAGCCCGGCCCGCTCCAGCTGGCCGAGCGTGGTCTTGATCGCCGCGATCTGCGCGTCGACGGCGGCCTCGGTGATCCGGTCGGGCAGCGCCGCGGTGACGGACTCGACCACGCTGACCGGCAGGTCGGCGTCCTGCACCTTCGACGAGATCATCAGCCTGGCCAGATACGACGTCTTGGCCAGCGAGTCATCGGCCTCGGTGACCTTGGCCGGCTCGCCTTCACCGGGCTTGGGCGGGTTGGTCGCCTCGGTGGTCTTGGTCTCGGTGTCCGGCGAGCCCGCTCGGGCCAGGCCAACCGCGGCGAGCTCCTCGTCCGTGGCTTCCTGGAACGCGGCGAGCACCTCTGCCTTGGTAGGTGGCACTTCGGGCTCCTTCAGTGTGCTGGATCCCGCGGGCACTTCGCCCGCTGGTTCGGGGATGCCGCCGGCCACGGCCCGGGTGGCCATGCCACCGGCGGAGGGATGGGCAACCACGTCCGCCGAGTTCACGGCGGTGATCCGGGTGGCCTCGACGATGCGCCGGCCGGACTCCTGCACCGGGCGCCACAGCGCCATCACGTCATGGGACACGCCGACCAGCGGCTCGCCACCCTCGGCCTGCACGGCGAGGCTGGCGTCGAGCGCCTCGGCGGCGTGCGTGGCCGACGGGAACAGATGCAGGTCGGCCTCGATGCCGTCGTCGGTGGCCTCGGCGCCGCGCAGGTGCCCGATCAGGCCCTGAATCGTGGCTGAGGTCATCTCCTCGGGCGTGCGGTGGTGGTCGTAGACCCGGGCACCCTCGTACAGCGGCACCGCCTGGCGCAGCACCGCCTCGGTGTAGCGGCGGCCGTTCTTCGAGTCGCCGTAGGCGATCACCCGGATGCGGAAGATCCGGTTGCCGGCGGCGTCGTTGCCCTTCGCCTCGACCACCCGGCCGAGCACGGTGTCGTGCGCAGCCTCCATGGCCGGTTCCTCGGCCGGGCTGCCGACCGGGGCATAGGTGCGCACGACCTCCTCGGGCGCGCCGAGCGTCACCGTGTCCCCGGCCAGCGTGTACGGGCACTGCCAGAGCCGCTCGTCGTTGTCGATGTACACCACGTCGGTGTCGGACAGGTCGACGATGTAGGCCCAGCAGTAGGTGTCGGTGTGGCTGGCTAGCATGGCCCGGATGGCGCGGCGCACCAGCTCGCGGATGTCGTCGAACGACCGCTTGCCGTTGATCACGGCCTCGGTCGTCGAGTCCTGCGACACGGCGATGTCCAGCCGTTTCATCGCGGCCTTGATCCGCGCCTTGACCTTCTTCAGGTCGGCCGGCGTGTACTTCGCCGCATCCTTGGCCTGGTTGATGTACGACCAGGCGGCCCGGACGCGCTTCTCGGTGTTGAGCGGGTAGCGCTTCTTGCCGTCGGCCTGGTAGCCGGGGTCGGCGTATTCGACGTCGCCGTAGGGCTTCTTCGCATCGGTCGCCTCGACCGCCTCGGTCACCCGCACCGGGCCACCCGGATCGAACCGGTGGTCACATTCCGGGCACGTCACTAGCCGCGCCGCGGGCATGGTCGGCACGGCGGCCCGGTCGACGTCCACCGTGACGTCGTAATACCCGGCCGTGGCCCGCACCTGGTTGCACGCGGCGCAGCCCGGGTCGCTGCACAGCGGGTGGCTCATGCCTGCGCCAGCTTCTCCAGCTTGGCGATCAGCGTCGTCCGCTGCTGCCCGGCCTGCTCGGCCTCCAGGGCGCGGCGCGCCCGGGCCGGGTCCGTGCCCACCCAGGCGAGCACGACATCCGCCGAGCCCTCCGGCACCTCGTCGCCGTCGACCAGGCCCTCCTCGTCGAGGTCGACGTCGACCGGCCGGTCCGGCACCGGACCGGCATACGGCGACAGCGACCCGTCGGCCGCGACCAGCGTCCGCTGGCCGTCATGCGTCTCGATCACGGTGCCGGCGCCGGGCAGCTCGCCCACCGCGACGATCTCGGCCTCCTTCATGCCGAGCGTCCGCGCCGCCCAGATCCGGGTCTCCTCGCTGAGGCTCATGATCATCCCTTCTTGCGCGCTCACACGGCCCGCAGGTTGGTCTTGTTCGTCGCGGCGTCGTCGACCGCGGTGGCGATCTCATCCCGGTCGGTGTCCGGGCTATCGAGCTCGGCGGTGTAGGGCACGCCGACGTAGTCCTCCCACGCCTTGCGCGCCGCCATGGCCGCGGCCTCCTCGGTCAGCGCGCCGATCGCGACGAGCCTTTCCAACCCGGTGGACAGGTTCAGCAGCGTCTGCGCGGTGATCTGCGCGTCGGCCGCAGCGATCTCCGGGCCGGTCACCAGCACCGACTGTGCGGCCGGCACCTGGTAGGTCTGCCCGGACCGCGGGTCGGTCGCGTCGACCGTGGCCGGCAGCCGGCGCGCGGCGACCGCCCGGTCCACGGCGAAGCGCAGCTGCTCGGCCTGGTAGCCCAGCCACAGGCTTTGCACGCCGGCCACCCGGCGGCGCACCGGCTCGGCCATCGACAGGCTGGTGGCCCGGTTGGCATCCTCCGGCTCGGCCAGCCACGTCTTGGCCAGCCCGGCGCCACCAGCGACCAGGGTCAATACGCTCTTGGCGGCGTTGGCGTCCTCGTACGCCCCGGTCTCGACGTGCTTGGCGTCCCAGGTCACCGCGTTGTTGTGCACCTCGACCGAGCCCGCCGGCGGCACGTGGGTGCCGCCGCGCGCGGCGATGAAGTTGTCCACCTCGGCCTGGCCGCCCTCGACGGTGACATCCCACACCATGTAGCGGGCCAGCGCGGTCCGGTCGATCAGGTTGGAGATCACCGTGTCGTAGGCGTCCAACCAGTCCAGCACCGGCATGAGGAACGGCGCGCTGCGCACGTCGGTCTCCAGCGCCTTGAACGGCGTCCAGAACATCGCCTTGCCGGCGCGCAGCCCGGTGCGGTCGTCGACTGCGACCACCGGCAGCGACCGGGACAGCCCGTCGCCGGTATGGAAGTGCAGCTCGGCCGGCCACGCCGGGTTGTTGCGGAACAGGGAGACCTCGCTGATGGCCAGCGGGTCCATCGGCGAGTACCGCACCACCCCCGAGGTTGCGCCGACCAGCATCTCGCGCACGGTCTCGCCGAGCAGCAGGTTCGACCGCAGCCCGAGCTCCTGGGTGCCGCCGACGTTGTTGCGCGGGTCGTTCCAGAACTCGTCGACCACCGCCCGCACCTGCGGGTTGGTCACCTGGTAGCTGACGCCGGACTCGCCGACGCAGAACGACACGTAGGTATCGATGATCGCCCGGGCCATCGGGTTGGACCGGTACGACGCCACCGAATAGACGCGGGCCTTCTCCAGCGTCCAGAACGGCACCTCGCGCCGGCCGGCGCTGCCCGCCGGTTTCCACCCGCGGTCCTCATCGATCCCGTCGCCGTGCCACGCGCCGGCGGCCGCGCCGGTCGTGAGGACCTGCTGCGCTGTCGCCTCTTCGCCGCGCGCCAGCTCCGGGCCGTCGGTCTGCCGGGCCGGCAGGAACCACGAGCGCATCTACGTCACGCGGCCCTCGGAACTGACTTCGCCGCCCCACGTTCTGCCTGCTCGCGACGCTTGCGCTGCTCGGCCGCAGCGATGTGCGAGGCCGCGACCATGGACAGGAACAGGCATCCGGCCGACAGCACCCCCAGCGTCCACCACCAGTTCTCGGTCAGCCCGCCCACCGTGACGGCCAGGCCGACCAGCCCGAGCACGCCGACCAGGTTGGCCAGCAGCATGCTGTTCGGCGCCGGGATCTTGAACCGCACGTCCACCAGCACCCGGGCCCTCCTTTAGATCGTCAACCGTTGGGTAGGGCGGTACAGGCCGCCGGGGTCGTCCGCGGTGGCGGCCGGCGCGGTCGCCGGGACCGGCGCGGTGATGCTCAGCGCGCCGTGCTCGATGGCCATGCCGCGGCCGAAGGTGGCCAGGATCCCGGCCACGAAGTCGTCGATGAGGTGGCCGGCCTTCTTCTTGACTACTCGCTTGTACCGGTCGGACACCTGCGCGCCGTCCTCGCGGGCCGGCTTGCGCCGGCCGTAGGAGATCGCCGCGTTCAGCGCGTGCTGCGTGCAGTCGGGGTCGCCGTCGTGGGTGAACTGGCCCTCACCGGTCCGGTATGCCGTCTCCCACAGCTCGATGGCCTTGTCCATGCGCTGCTCGACGTTGGTGGGGAACTCGATCACCCGCGGCTTGTTCGCCGGGTTCACCCCGAACTTGCCGGCCCACTCGTCGAGCTCGGTCTCCCACCGGTACGGGTCGGCCAGCAGGTACCACACCTGGTAGGCGGCGAACGCGTCGGCGACGGCCTGGTTGACCGCGGCCACCGGCCGGCCGCCGTAGTCCTTCGGTAGCCACAGCCCGATGCGGAACCAGCGGCCGTCGCTGATCCGGCAGGCCTTCAACGCGGTCGCGTCCCGCGCGCGGGACCCGTCGAACCCCAGCGCGATCGGCGTGCCCGGCTCCAGCTGGCCCGGCCGGGCCAGCGCGTGCCAGCGGGTGGCGTCGACGGCGTCGCGCTCGCCGACGGTGACTTCGTCGAGGAAGTACCGCCGGGCCTCGGCCTCCCCGGTCGCCGGGTCGCGGATGTCGGCCAGCACCCGGTTGAGGTCCACCCAGCCGCCGCGGCCGCGGGCCGAGTCGCCGTACTTGAGCACCAGGCGCTCGCGGACGATCGCGTCGTCGGCGAACTCCGCCGACGGCAACCGCGGCAGCTGCGGATGCTGGTGGTCGAGGAACACGCCCGGTGCGCGTGCCTCGGCGGTGCGCTGCGCGGCCGACTGCTGCGACGGGTCCCAGGCGTTGGTGACCTCGTCCCACTCGCCGCCCATCCCGGCCAGGTTCCGCTTCATCGCCCGCACCATCGCCAGCCCGCCGTCCGGCTCGCACATCAGGTGCGTCTCGGTGAACCCGGCCGCGGTGATCGGCGCACCCAGCCGCGACCGCGCCGCCGCGGTCACCGGCTCGATCCACCCGTCGCCGTTGGGCAGCTTGATTCGGGTCTCCCCGATGTCCAGCCCCGGAGTGTCGGCCAGCGGACCCTCGGCCAGCATCCGAAACAGCGGCCGGAACGTGTTGTCGGTCTGCTCCTCCGACGTCGCGGCGATCTGCACCCACGGGGTGTCCACCGGCCGGCCCACCGGCTCACCGTCGGCATTCCACCCGTCGAACACCACGTCGGCGAACGCGTGCGCCAACAGCTTGGCCGCCAGGAACGGATCCTTGCCCCACTTCTGCGACCGGCGCAGTTGCGTGCCGTAGTACACCCGGCCGTCGACGACCTTCGGGAACCGCGGATCCACCGTCGCCCGCGGATGCAGGCGGTACTTCCACAGCAGATGCCGCCACATCTCGTTGGTCAGCATGTACGCCCGGCCCCGTTGCGGGCCGTCCGGAATGACCAGCCGGGACTCCATCCAGTCGCCGACCGCCCACCCCAGGGTCGGGAACTCGCCCCGCTCGCGGGGGCCGCGCCAGCCCCTACGAGCCCGTCGCGCCGCCATCGACGGCCTTCAACCCACGCCGGCGGGCCGCCGCCGACCCGGCCGACGACTTCGTCTGGGCCTGATCGTGGCGCCGCTCGCCGACCTCGTCGGTGGTGATCTCCCACCGCAGCCGCAGCAACGCCAGCGGGTTCAGCCCGAGCCGGTCGGCCAGCTGGCGGGCCTCCTTGGCCGCGTCCAGGTCACCCTGCTCGGCGCGGACCTTCCACCGCACGTACTGCGCGACCTCGCGGGTCCAGCGCAGCCGCTCCCACGCCACCGCCTGCGGCGTCGCCCACAGCTCACGCCACAGCGCGGCCTCCTGCTCGGCCGCGGCCTCGATCTCGGCGGCGAGCACCTCGGCGCGCTCCCGCAACCCCAGCAGCTTCCGCTCGGCCGCCCGGGCCGCCCGACCGGTGCCCTGCGCGTCCAGCGCCGCCGCGTCGATCTGGTCGTTGAGCATCCGCAGCAGCGTCTCGGCGCGCACATCCGGCGGCAGCGGCCAGTCCGGCGGCGGGTCCTGTCGACCACCCGCCGGCAGCTTGGTCATCGCCACCGTGGCGTTGCGCCGCCGCCGGTTCGGATTCGGCGGGGGACCCATGCCAGCCATCGGATCACCTCGCCGAGACATCGGAGCGACTCGCCAGTAGGTAACGCGATGTTCCAGACCCGTACAGAACGCGAGTTCCGGCTTCGCGGGGTCGCATAAGCCCACGTCAAAGGGACTTTGACCCGGGGGTGGGCTTGGTTAGTTGATCACCACTGTTGCCAGGTCACGAAAGATCTTGTCGAACGCCGGCCAATCATCGGACCACTAGTGGTCGGCCTTCGCGCCGTTGCACGACCGGCACAGTACCTCGAGGTCCTGGTCCTCGCGCCCACCTGCCGCCACCGCGGTCGGATGGTCGGCGGTCAAGTCCGTCGACGGGTGGCCCGGCCGCTCCCACCCGGGACACCACCAGCCATACCGTGCGACGTGGGCAGCGACGGCATCTGCTCGACGCTGGCGTTCGGCATGCGTGTAGGGCCGGCGTGCCCGCTTGGCCTGATCATGGCGGCGTTCATGCACACGCCGATGGGTGGCACAGCGGCTGCCGGTGGTCGGCTCGCTGCAGTCGAGGCAGGGCCTGAGCGGCATGCATGCCCGTCCCTTGTCTGACAACGCCGGCCGTTGTTCCCGCCGTCACGGGACGGCCGGCGCTGACACGGTCCTCTCGGATACCGCTTCACGGTTCACCGCCGACCGTCGCCGACGTCACCCGGAACCCTTGATCCCCAAGGCCATGGCACAGTTGTGCTGCCTGCTGATCAGCATTCTAAGCAGCCCTTGGTCACGTTGCGCAAGCGATGTGGTCACGCTGGGCGTGTCGCCTATCCCACCCCGCAAGCCATGCCCGGATTCGGTCGTGTGCATCCGGCACGTCCTCAATGCCGGGTGCACCCAGCTCCTGGCCACATCTGGTGCAGCGGATCGGGAACAGGTCCGGCGCAGCCTCGTAACCTTGCTCAACGCGCGCATCGCAGCAGGCCGAACGCAGGTAGGTACTGATCACGCTGACCCTCGCTCAGCCGCGCTGGTCCGGTTGCGGGTCGGCGTGGCCACGGCGACGGCGATCACGTCACCGCAGTGGTAGGTGACGAACCCGTCGTCATCGACGCTGGTTCGGATGGGCCGGCCTTGGAACGCCCAGCTGCGGATGTTGTTGGCCGACACGGGCCGCTCGAGGAACCGCGGCAGCAGCCGGGCGAGGGTGGCAGCGCGGAAGTACATAACGCGGATGCGCCGCTCGAGGACCTGGATACGGCGCCGGGTGTCGTGGTGGGTGCGGCAGCGTCGACAGCGCACCCAGTCGGTCGTGGGTGCGCCGTACAGGTAGGCGGTGCACGTGGTGCCATCGCGCTGTTCGGCACCGCACACGCCAAAGGTCTGTTCATTGGGGTCGAGGGGATTAATCACCTCGAGCGCGGCCTTGGTGTGGTGCTCGACGTCCAGGACGAGCTGGTCGGCGCCCGAATCGCGGCGGATCCGGTCGGTTCGTTCGATGATCCACCGGACCATCGACGCGGGGCTGTCAGCCGGCCACGCTTCGGGGATGCGCACCATGTCGCGCACGGTGGTGACGAGCATGTTGTGCAGCGCGTCGTAGACGGTGGTGGCCCCCAGGTGCACGGGCAGCGCCGTTGCAGGCAGCGATACCGGGTCCGTTGGGTCCGGCGCGCAGCGATAGCAGTGTGACTGCCCTTCGTCGTGCATATGGCCACGCATACCGTTGCTGGCGAGGCGGTCTTGGCGGGTGCGGGTGACGATGAGCTCGGCGGCCAGCCAGGTGAGGGTGCACAGGTCGGCGACCAGCTGGGCGACGCAGTCGTCGCACACGAAGCCGTTGGGGTTGTCGCGGGTGCACACCACGCACTGGCTGCTGCTCATGGGCCGCTCCGCCGAGGCCTCCAGGGCCAACGGAGCCAGCGTCGGCGGGTCGGCTCGGTCAGGCTCAACTCGGCGGGCTCGTACCCGAGCAGCCGCGCGGCTTCGGCCACCGGAACCACCTGCGGGTGGATGATCCGGCCGCTGTCGGCCTCGACGACGACCAGGTGTTCGCCGGCGCCGGCCGGGTCGGCGGCGGCCGCGAGAGGTGGCAGCTGACGGGCATCGCACTCGGCAAGGGTGCGGTCGATGCGGCCGAAGAGGTCGTCGGTCATACCCGCTCCGGCCAGTGCCAGGTGCCACCGCGTCGCGGGTCCAGGCCGCGGGCGGGTCGCTCATCCTGCGGGCAGCCCTGGTTGAAGAACATGCCCGTTGGGTTGAGGACGCAGAGGTCGACCAGCTGGGCGTCGTCGTCGCCGAGGTCGTCCGGTCCGTCGCCGTGGGTTGGGTAGGCGAGGGGCTCGCCGAGGCCGGTGATGACTGCGGCGCGGCACGTCGACGCATATTCACCGCCCGGCGTGCCGTAGCTGACGTAGTGGACGATCCGGCCGATGCTCGGGGTCTGGGCACTCACTGGTTCTCCTGGGGGTTCTTGCGGATGTCGTGGTAGTCGCGTATGGGGATGCCGCCGGCGCGGGTGCAGGGGTTGCCGATGCCGGCGTGGCACCACTTGCAGGCGCGGGTGCGGGGGTTGTCGGCCTGGTCGTCGGCCACGGTGGTGTCGCCTTGCCAGGCGAACAGGCCGGGTCGGCGTTGGCCGCGGTGCTTACGTCGGCGGATCATGGCGAACTGCCGCACTCGTGACTGGCCAGCTCGGCGAGGACTTCCCACAGGGTGATCTGGGCGTCGTCGGTGCGGCGGGGCTCGCGGGTCCGGGTGTTGGCGAGTTGGATGTTGGCGAGCGCGCCGTGGTGGGCTCCTTGGCAGGTGCAGTCGCATCCCGCGCAGTCGGCTGGGTCGGCGGTGAGGCATTGGCCGGAGCATTCGCCTTCGGCGACGGCCTGCCGCGCGGTCAGCGGCGGCAGCTCGTGGGCACCGGCGGCCATCTTCAGGTCGGCGGGTTTGGTCATGGCGTCGCCGCCGGGTGCAGGGCGCGGGCCGTGCGGACCTCCTCGTCGAGCCGGTGGAGCACGTCGAGGAACGCGGCGACGTCGTGCGGGCTGTTCGTCTGGTCGCGGATCTGCCGATAGCCGGCGGTGGCCGTCTGGCTGAGCAGCACGGCTTGGCGCAACGTCATGTGCAGGGTCACCGCGCGAGGCTCGGCGCTCACGTCTCACCGCCGCCTTCCGGGAGGCGGCCCTCGAGGCTGGTGATGTGCTTGCGGAGCTCGTCGACGAGGTCCTCGAGGCGCTCGATCTGGGCGTCGCGCTCGGCCCAGCCCGCAGGCCGGCGGTCGGGCGGGGGTGCTGTGGCGCCTGTGCCCCATCGGAGGACGGTCAAGTGCTTGGCCTTGGCGAGGAGTGCAGGCCAGCCCAGTGGCGTGTTGGTCTCGTTGTCCCGGTCGTCGAAGTAGCTACCGGCCGGGTACCACCATCCGCCGCTGCGGGAGGCGAGGGGATCTTCCCGCATCCAGGCTTGGCCTTGGCCGTAGCTGCCGGTGGCGACGACGGTGTACTCGGGCGGTTCATCGGGGATGTCGACACTGATCTCGCTCATCCGAGGTGCACCTGGCTTCCCATGCGTTCGGTCAACCAGGCTTCGTAGAGGGCTTTCTCGGCCTCCATGCCGTCCGCCAAAACGGCATACCATTCGGATTCGGTGATGATTCCTTTAGCTATCAACAGCTTCACAATCGTGGACGTCTCGACCATCGCGGAGTTCACGCCGACGCGCAGGTGTTTCGGGGTGGTCTCGTCGGGGTCGTAGTTCATCTTCGCGGCGACACCGGATTGCATGGCGTGGGCGGCGGCGTGGTAGCGCGCGATCTGCTCGGCCACCGCGGGGTCCGGGCGTGTCATGGCTGGTCTCCCTTGGACTCGGGGGCGGTGATGGCGTCGTACCAGCGCTGGGCCCACAGGGCGTCGCCGAGCGCGGTGTGCCGGTCCTGTTCGGACGGTGGTTCGACACCGCAGGCCCGGGACAGGTCGTCGGAGCGCCACGGCAGGCCGATCGCCTCCAGTTCGCGGCCGTCGGCCACCAAGGCGTTGCGGCCGTGCAGGTAGCCGACGGCGAGGGCTTCGACGTCGATGAGGTGGTAGTGCCAGGCCGGGATGAGGCGGTGGCGGCGGAGCATGGCGTCGAAGGTCTCGCCATCGAAGGTGGGGACGATGCCGACGAGGTGGGTGCCGCGGGTGAGTTCCTCGACCGCGGCTGCGGCGGAGTGCTCCGACAGGATCCTGGTTCCGGTGAGGTCTCGGTCTGTCTTGCCGCGGGAGAAGCGCCAGTGGCGCTCGTAGAACCCGCCGATGCGCAGGCCGAATGGGTCGGCTTCGGCGAGGTCGATGTCCTCGATCTGGGCGAGCCAGGTTTGCTCGTGTCCCTCGGGTTCGCGGCGGATGATGGCGATCTCCCAGGGTCGGCGGCCGGGGTGAACACCGGTGGTTTCGCAGTCGACGAAGGCGATGGGCGGGGTCATGCGGGGGGCTCCTGGGGTGGTGTCCAGCCGAGGGCGATGAGGGCGTTGCGGGTGCTGGTGGCCAGCACGATGCGGGCGGCCAGTTCGGCGTCGAGGCCATGGACGAGCTGCAGGCCGAGTTGGGGTGGTTTGCCGGGGACGGCGGTGATCCAGACGCGGGTGGCCTGGTCGGCGATGTTGTGGCCGTCGATTTCGACTCGGCCGCTGCTGTTGCAGCCTAAGTTGATCTTGACAGGGATGGTCATGGGGATCCTTGCGGTGATGTGTCTGCTGTGGACGGTCGAGCGTGGATGGTTCGAGTGGTGGGTCGCGCGCGCGTGCGCGCGGTGGTGACTCACCTTGGGTAGTAACCACGGTGGGTGGTCTAGGTGGTTGGTATAGGTGGGTGGTAGTGGGACATCTGGGTGTCCCCTCAATCGCTTCGAATGTCCCCTCAATAGGTTTGGTAACGCTGTTAGATGTCCCCTCAATTGAGCGGACGCTGACCGGCTGATCCACGGGTCGTGGTGGGTTGTCCACAGGGGATCGGCCGTTTCGAGAGGCCACATGGGTGTCCCCTGAATCGTGTGGGACGGTCTCCGGGATGTCCCCCCAATCGCGTTCGGCGCGGCCGTCGGGATTGAGCAGCTGCACCCGGTCGATCAGGTCGGTGGGGATGGTCAGCCGGTAGGCGGCCGCCCGCCCGGTGCCGCCGCGACCGCCACCGCGGGAGACCTGGACGATCAGCTGCATGTCCCGCAGGATCCGCATGATGCGTTTGACGTTGCGGGTGGACTGGCCGGTGACGTCGGCCAGGACGTCGTTGCCGGGTCGGATCCGGGTGCCGTCCGAGTCGGCGTAGGTGGCGAGCACGAGCGCCATCAGCTTGTGCGGGCCGGGCATCACGATGCGCCTGACGATCCGCTCCCACTCGTAGCGGCCCGTCGGCTGTGGCGCATCGTGTCCCCTCAATTCACCCGCCCCCTGTGTCGAGCAGGTCGATCGGTCGCCGGGCAGATCCGTCGGGGTAGTAGACGCCGCCCCACATGCCGTGGCCGGACTGGGCACCGAGGTCCCGGCACAGCTCGCGGAGCGGGCACAGCCGGCAGTAGTACTCGGCGGTGCGTGTGAGGCGGGCACGTAGAGCAGCGCCGCTTTCGTTGGCGCGAGGGAAAAACTGGTCGAATCCGGCGCCGCGGCAGGGCCGGTCCGGGTCGTCGAGCCCCGGCCAGCCGTCCAACGGATCGGTAATCGTGGTCATGAGGCTCGTCCCTCGCGCTGGAGCAGCTGGCGGGCCGCGTCGTAGCGGTCCCACAGCTTGCGTTCACCGTTGTTGCGGTCGGGATGCAGCACGGCGGCGGCCCGCCGAAGTAGCGGTCCAGTCGACACGTCGGGGTTGTCGATGCCGGTGATGTTGCGTAGCCAGCGGATCGCGTCGTCGGCGGTGGCGAACCCGTCGCCGGGTTCGATGGCGCGCCAGCCGGTGTACTGCTCGCCGTGGCCGGCGATGCCGTACCGATCGAGCTTGCGCAGCGCCTCCAGGCCGAGCGCGATCGCGCGGAGGTTGACCTGCCAGTCGGCCTCGCCGACGTAGCCGACGAACCGGTCGCACGGGTAAGTCAGCGCGCCGGCCGTGGCCGACCGGAACGACAGCGCGACACCGGGGTGCAGCACGGTGGCGCGGGCGCGGAGCATACCGTCCTGGCGGACATCGGCCTCGCGGGTGACGACGCGGACGGCGACCGCGCCGGTCACCTTCAGGTGGTCCAGTTCGGCGGCGAGCAGCTTGAGTGTGTCGTCGAACTTGGCTCGGAATGGATTGCTCTTGCGGGGACTGGATTCCGGATAGGGCCAGCGGTCCATGGGTTCGATCTGCCAGCGCATCAGGTATCACCCTCGGTGTTGCCCGCGTGGTCAGCTAGTCCCACGATCAGGTCATGGCGGTCGGCGGCATCTTCGTTGTTGAGCCGCTGCTCGGGATGGCGGACGTGCGGCAGCTGCGCCAGCTCGGCGGGTGTCCAGTCGGGACGGTCAGTGGTGAGCGCGTCGAGGCGGTGGCGGGCCGTAGCGACGGTCCACCACGGCCAGCGGAGGACCTCGGCAAGTCGGTTCACGAGATCACCTCCTCGGTGGTCAGCCAGCCGCGCCGTTCGCATTCGACCGTGGTCTGGGTTGCGGTGTGCGTGCCGAGCGCCCGCGCGGCCCGGGCGAGCCGGGCGTAGACGGCCTGGTGGGTGATGCCGAGCCGGTCGGCGATCTGTGGGCCGTCCAGGCCGTCGGCGAACAGCCGGACGACCTCGAGCTGGCGGTCGCTCAGCAGCGGCGGTGTCGTTACTTCAGCCATCCGGGGCGCCTTCGGGTCCGGGCTGGTTGCCTTCTTCGATCTCGGCGAGGACCTGGTCGAACGCGCGGGCGGGGTCGTCGGCGGCCCGGGCGCGGGTGAGGATGTCGGCGATGCGCGCGCCTTCCTGGGTGGTGATGTCCGCCGAGGTGCCCAGCGGGCGGCCGGTCAGCTTGCGCAGCACGAACAGCATCTCCGCCGCCGACGTGACGCCCACGCTGGCCAACTGGCCCTTAATCTTCTTGACCAGCTCGGCCGGCGCGCGATCGGCTGGCGGCCGGGCGGGCTGCTCACCGTAATCGGCTGCCGGTTCCGGCGCGGTGGCCGGAACCGGCTC
>NZ_DASZCQ010000043.1:0-40575 GCF_035942955.1 Actinophytocola sp.
GCGCCGGGCCGATCACCAGCGGGGCGGCGCTGGCGACCGCGACCGGCAGCGGCGGAAGCGTGGCCCAGTCCCGGGACGGCCGCGGCGCCGCGGCGCCCGGCGACCCGCCGGACGGTTCCGCGGCGCCCGCCGACCCGATTGGTGACACGGCGGAGTCCGGCGCCGCAGCACCCTTCCGCCGAAACGGCCAACGCATGTCCTGTAGCCCCTTAGTCTTCCGCACCGAGCCTGGTGTGGATCCGGCCGATCTCGGAGATCACCCGTTCCCGCACCGGGTGCTCGAGATCGAGGATCTTGTCGAGGTCCCAGTGCAGGTAGTAGGCCACGTACGCGACTTCTTCCCACACCCGATCAGTCGCGTACGTCACGATCCCCCCGGCGCATCACCGGCGACATCCACCGCGAAGTCGTGCCCGCAGTTGGGGCAGGCGACCCCGACCTCGGTGTGTCCCTCGGCGTTGATCCGCCGGTACAGGTCCTGCAGGAACGCCAGATCGGACGCGAACAGGTTCTCGATCACGAAGTGGTCCACCTCGGGCACCGACCCGAGCGTGGTGACCGTGCGGGCCAGCAGCAGAACCGTGAGATAGGCCGGGTTCTGCTTGGCCCGCTGGTCGGCCTGCGTGGTGATCTCGTCGCGGGCCGTGGCCAGGCGCATGACGCCGGAGCGGTGCACCTGGCCGTGCTCGTCGACGTAGCCGCGCGGCAACGTGAACGGGTACTCGGTCCGCAATCCCGTGCTGGCTTCGGCCACGGCCGTCACGCCGACACCCGCTGGATCCGCTCGGAGACGATCGTGACGGTCTCCATGAGCACCTCACTGGAACCGGCCTTCAACGCGCCGATCTCCAGTTTGGACGGCCAGGCGTGCTCGAGGTGGTAGCGCGCGACCGGCTTGCCGTCGGTGTTGTACATGACCAGCGAGCAGCTCTTGCGCGCCGCCACGATGTTCCCGGACAGCACCGCCTCGTGCCACGCCCACAGCTCGAGGCTGGTGTTCTTGCCGCGCTTGAGCACCAGCGTCGCCGGCTTGGTCTTGCCGGGCAGCTTCTTGAGCACGACCTCCTTGTCGGTCGACTCCATCAGCTCCACCGGCTCGACCTCGCTGGTGATGCCCTGCAGCTCGGAGAACGCGGCGATCTCGACGCCGTCGATGGTGAGTGAGAACCGGGCGGCGGTGATCGCATCGCTCGGCTGGTTCGGGCCTAGTCCGCCTGCCATGGCGAATCCTCCTTAGTGGATTTGGGTGGGTGCGCGGTCACTCTTCGAGCCCGGCGCCCTCGGCGAACTGCGAGATGCGGAACACCACGAACTCGGCCGGCTTGACCGGGGCGATCCCGATCTCGACCGTGAGGATGCCGGCGTCGCGGTTCTCCGGCGGGTTGTTCTCCTCGTCGCACTTGACGAAGAACGCCTCGGCCGGCGTCTGGCCGAACAGCGCGCCGTCGCGCCACACCCGGCGAAGGAACATGGTCACCGTGCGCTTGACCGAGTCCCACAGCTTCGGGTCGTTCGGCTCGAACACCACCCAGTTCGTGCCCTGCAGGATGGACTTCTCCACGTAGTTGAACAGCCGGCGCACGTTGAGGTAGCGCCACTCCGGATCGCTGGACAGCGTGCGCGCGCCCCACACCCGGATGCCCTGGCCGCGGAACGACCGGATGCAGTTGACCGCGATCGGGTTGAGGATGTCGTGCTCGCCCTTGGTGATGTTCAGCTCGAGGGTGACCGCGCCGCGGATGACCTCGTTGGCCGGCGCCTTGTGCACGCCGCGCGAGGCGTCGTTGCGGGCCCAGATCCCGGCGAGGTGCCCACTCGGCGGGACGAACACCTGCTTGCCGGCCACCGGGTCGGCGACCTTGATCCACGGCCAGTACATCGCGGCGTACTTCGAGTCGTACCCGGTGACGTCCATCCGCCACTTCTTGACGTCCTCGGCCTTGAGCCCGGGCGGGGTGTCCAAAATGGCCACCCGGTCGGCCATGAGCTCGCAGTGCGCGATCATGGCCAGCTGCACCGCCTTGACGTCCTCCTCGGACAGCGCGCCCTTCTGGTAGGCGGCCATCAGGTCCGGCACGCACAGCATGGTGACCTCGTCGATCGCCTCGAGACCGCCGAAGCCGGTGCGGTCGGCGGAGTTGCCCACGTAGTCCTTCGACTCGATCACGACCGGCGACGGGGCCGGCGCGGCCAGCGCGATCTCGCCGGGCTTGGGCACCGCAAGGGCCTTGCCCTTGGTCTCCTCGATCACGATCAGCTTCGACTGCTGCCGCACCACGGTGGCCACGTTGTTGGGCCCGCGCTTGGTGGTCACGTTGTCGAAGGTCTCGACCGGCTGGCCGTGCTGCTTGACGACCAGCTTGAAGGTGTCCTCGCCCTCCTCGCTGGCGGGCGCCACCTCGACGGTGAGGTCACCGGCGTCGGCGGCCCGCGCGGAGATGGTCAGCGCCGGGCGGCCCTCGGATCCGGCCGCGGGCAGCTCGGCGTGCGGCAGGGCGGCCTGGCCGTTGCCCGGCTGGCCGTTGCCGGAGCCGTTCCCCGAAGCACCCCCGACCCTGACGACGTAGGCGACGCCACCACCGTTCTGGAAGTAGCCGTACACGGCGTGCGCGAGGTAGTAGTCCTCGACGAAGTCGCCGAAGGTCGACTTGAACTGGGTCCAGTTCGTCACGAGCACGGGTTCGTGCAGGGGTCCCCGCTCGGCGAATCCCACGAAGGCGGCAACCGCGGTACCCACGGCCTCGATCGGCCGGGATCCCGAGGAAACCTCCTCCATGTACACACCGGGCGAGAGGTAACTGCTTGCCATCTCGGGTATCTCCCTCATTCGGGGCCTGTGTGCGCCACCGGCGGCAGGATGACAAGGCCCCCCGCCGGGAGGCTCCTAAGAGCTTCATCGGTTCGGACCGGCCGCCGCAGCCGCCGCGGGGCGGGGCGTTGGGCGCGCGACGTTGCCCCTTCGGGCGACGGATCCGCACTGAAAGGACGGGCGCGCGATCCTGTGCCGCCCGCCGGCGCCGCCGGACACTGACCGGGTGATCACAGAGGTGGACGACGCGTTGTGCGTGCTGCTCGGGCGATCGCTGCCGGAGGGCACCATGGTGCGGCTCGATCCGCCGAAGCCGACCTGGCAGACCGAGCGCCCGTCCAAGGCCATCGACCTGTTCCTGTTCGGGCTGCACGACGACGAGCGCGCCCGGGAGTCCGGCTGGAGCGAGGTCCGCGACGCCCGCGGCGCCGTGGTGTCCCGGCAGGAGTCCGTCCGCCGCTGCGAGCTGTCCTACCTGGTGACCGCGCGCGCCCCCAAGATCAGCGAGGAGCACCGGCTGCTGGACATCGCGCTGCGCACCATGGTCTTCACCGACACGCTGCCGGCCGACTGCCTGCCCGAGGAGCTGGCGCACGCCGGCGCCCCGGTGTTCGTCAACGTCGCGCACACCGACCCCGGCGGGCTGTGGACCAGCCTCGGCATGCCGGCGCGGGCCGCGTTCGTGGTCCGGATCAGCGCCCCGTTCGTCCCGGAGCCGGAGACCGACCTCGCGCCGCCGGCCGAGAAGATCACGCTCAACGCCGGTCAGCGGGTCCGCAGTCCCGGACCGCTCGCCCCCGCCGGCCCGAAGAAGTGGGTCCGTACTCCGCCCAACGGCCAGGTCACGCCCGCCAACGGCGAGGCCCCGCTGCCCGCCCCGGACGGGGTCACCAGCGGAGGGGGAACGTGAGCCCGGCGGCCAAGATGGGCGACAAGGTGGTCGGCACGGACATCCACATCGTCAACATCCCGTCGCCCGGCGGTCCGGTGCCGACCCCGCTGCCGCACCCGTTCGCCGGCACCATCACCGGCGGCTGCAGCACCGACGTCCTCATCGAGGGCAAGCCCGCTGCGGTGGTCGGCAGCACCGCGACCAACGCGCCGCCGCACATCCCGCAGGGCGGCCCGTTCGCCAACCCGCCGACCAACACCGGCACCGTGATCAAGGGCAGCGCCACCGTACTGATCAACAACAAGCCGGCCGCGCGCGCCGGCGACACCGTCAACACCTGCAACGACCCGGCGCCCGCGCCGACCAGCTCGATCGTCGCGGTCAGCATGGTCGACATCGGCGGCTGAACGGCACCGCACCAGGGAGCGCACCATGGCAGACGAACCCGACCTTTCGCCCGGCGTCAGCTCGGAATGGGTGAGCTATCTCCAGCAGATGCTCAACCACAACTACCAGCAGACCGTGGTGGACGAGAACGGCTCGTTCGACGACGCGACGGCCAGCGCGGTCGCGCACTTCCGCGACCAGAACGGGCTGCCCAGCGGGTCCCATGTGGACTCCGCGTGCTGGGACGCGCTGCTCGGCCGCTCGTCGGCCCCGGCCGACAGCAGCGGGAACGGCGGGGACGCCGGGGCGTCGGCCGGGACGCCGGTGTCCGACGGCGGCGCCGGTGGGGCGTCGGCCGGGTCGGCGCCCGACGGCGGCGCGGGTGGCGCACCGCCGAGCGGCAACGACGGCGCGGAGGGCGCCGGTCCCACCGGCGACTCGGACGGTGAGGCGCCGACGACCGAGCGCGGCCTGACCGCCGAGGAGGTGTCCGCGGCGTACTCGGTGTTCCACGACACGCTCAACACCGACTCGATCGTTCTGACCGAGGGCGGCGTCCTGGCCGTCGGCGGCTACGCAAGGACGCTGCCGGACTACGTGACCTTCCCGGACGGCACACTGTCCAAACCGGACGGCGACTTCATGGCGTGGCTCATCCACGAGCTCGGCCACTGCTGGCAGTACCAGCAGGGCGCCAGCGTGCCGGGGCTGATCCTGTCCGCGCTCGGCGGCGACTACGACTACGGCGGGGAGCAGGGCCTGCGCGACGCCGCGGCCGTCGGTCAGCCGTTCTCCGACTTCGGCTACGAGGAGCAGGCGTCGATCTTCGCCGACTACTACCGGCGCCTCGGCGGCGACACCTCCGCCTACGACCCGTACATCCAGAGCGTGTGGGACGGAACCTGGCAGTCGGCGCCCAAGCTGCCGGAATAGCGCGGCGTTAGCGGGAGACGAGCTGGCCGGGCGCGATCGGGACGGCGACAAGGACGACCACTCCGATCGAGGCCAGCTCCTCCTCGTGGCGCAGGAACCAGGCCCGCTCCTTGGCCGGCTCGGCGTCGATCATCCGCGCCGGGGTGGCGGTCAGCTCGAGCGCGTACTCCACCGCGCCGACCACACCCACCGTGCCGCAGTCGCACCGCCGCGCCACGTCGATCGTGCACGTCCCGGTGAACGCCATCGTGCCCGGCGCCCGGAACCGGTAGCCGGACTGGACGAACTCCAGCCCCGGCGCGGTGACCGTCGGCGCGTAGCTGCCGATCCCGCCGACCATCACACCCTTGGCCATCGCCCGCAGCGCCTTGAGCGCGCACGCCCGGATCGCCCGCTGATCCACCGGCGACCGCCGGACGCGCGCGCTGACCGTCAGCTCACCGCGCAGGAACAGCTCGAACCCCACCCCGACGTGTCCAATGTCGACGGACGCGGTCGCGACCGGCGTGTCGGGGAACACGTAGCGGAATCCCCGGAACGCGATCGGCTGGTGCGGCACGTCGTCGACGTCAGCGGACCCCACGGGGAAGTCCGACGTAGGAACCATTGCATTCCCTCAGGGGTCACGGAGACGGTGGCTACCTCCCGACGTTATGCCCCAGCCTGAGCTGTGCGGATGACCGATCGGGCAGCACATCGGGCGATCACCGGCCGTCGCGCTCACGCGCCGGAAACATCCCCGTCGCCCGTCGGCAACAGTCGGCCACCAACCTGGGACGCATGGACGTCACCCCGCGGACCTGGCTGCTCCGGGTGGAGCTCGACGATCATCCCGGCGTGCTGGCGCGGATCACCACCCGCCTGGCCGCCCGCGACTGCAACGTGCTCGGCCTGTCCGTGCTCCCGGTGCCCGGCGGCGTCGTCGACGAGCTCGTCGTGCACACGCCAGAGGGGCTCACCCCCGCCACCCTGATCGCCGAGATCCGCGCCGAGGGCGGGCGCTGCGCCGGCGTCACCCCGGCCGACGTCCACGACCTCGTCGACCTCCCGGCCGCCGCACTGCGCGCCGTGGCCCAGGTTCTCGACGACCCGGCCGCCGTCGCCGACGCGCTGCGCACCCTGCTGGCCGCCGACTCGGCCGCCTTCGAGCCGCACGACCCCGACCCACCCGGCGAGGGCCATCGGGTCACGCTCGACGCCGGCGCCGGACTGGCCCTCGTGGCCCGCCGCGGCTGGGCCCCGTTCACCGACGTCGAAGTGGCCAGGGTGGCCGCGTTCCAAGAGGTTCTGGCCGCCGCCGCGCACCGGGCCACCGCCCCCACCGCCGTCCTCACCCCCGACGGCGCCGCCGTCGTGCTGCGCCTCGGCACCCCCGACGACGCCGACGCCGTCGCCGCACTGCACGCCCGCTGCTCGGCCCACACCCTGTTCGCCCGCTACCACGCCGGCCTGCGCACGCTGCCCCGCCGGCTGCTGCACCGCCTGATCAGCCCGCCCCGCGGCGCCACCCTGCTCGCCCAGTGCGGCACCGAGGTCATCGGCCTTGCCCAGCTCATCCGCACCTCCCGCCCCGACGAGGCCGAGATCTCCCTGCTCGTCGAGGACGACTGGCAGGCCCGCGGCATCGGCGCCGCCATGATCCGCCGGCTCGCCGTCCTCGCCAGGGCCGCCGGCCACCGCGAAATGATCGGCTGGTGCCTGCCCGGCGAGCCCGCCTTCTCCCGCAGCGCCGCCAACTCCGGCCTGCCCATGGCCACCCGCCGCGAGGACGACATGACCCGGGTCGCCCTCCTCGTCACCACGCCGGCGTAACCGTCCGACCTCAGCCCCACGTGCCGTCGGGACGTTGTCTCACGGCACGCCGCTACTGACTGCCGCCGGTTGGGCCGTCCCCGAGCAGGCCCCGGTCGATGGCGATGGCGACGGCTTCGGCGCGGCGGGTGGCGCCGAGCTTGGCCATGATCCGGCTCAGGTGGACGCTGACGGTCTTCTCGCTGATGAACAGCTCGTCGCCGATCTGGCGGTTGGTCCGGCCGAGCGCGACCAGGCGGAGCACGGCCCGCTCCCGCGGGGTGAACGGATCCACGGTGTCGCGCGCGACGGCGGCGTCGCCGAGGGTGATCCGGCCCCGCTTGGCCAGCCGCCGCACCGCGTCGCGCAGCGGCCGGGCGCCCAGCCGCTCGGCCACCTGGTCGACGAGGCGCAGCTCGTCGGCCGCCTCGTCGCGCCGGTCTACCCCCAGCAGGGCCTCGGCCAGGCGCCACCGGCAGATCGCCTGCTCGTAGACGGCGCCCCAGTCGAAGCCGTCGACGGCGGCCTGCCACAGCTCCGGATCGCTGTTCCCGCGCAGCCGGCTGGCCTCCGCCTCGGCCCTGGCCAGCCACGCCCGCCCCTCCGGACCCAGCGTCCCGGTCCGCGGCACGCCGAGCGACGCGGTCTTGCGCGCGTGCTCGGCGAGCTGCACCCCCTGCTCCACCGCGACCTGCACGGCCTCGGTGTCCCGCCGCACGGCCGCCCGCGCGGCGATGTCGGCGTGCGCGGCGACGCCGAGCGCGGCCAGCTTGATCCCGGCGAGCTGCCACGGTCCCCACACCTGCAGCACCGACTCCAGGCCCTCGCGCACCCATTCGACGGCCCGCTCCGGCCGGCCGCGCCAGCACGCCAGGTCCGCGCCGGCCGCACCGACCACCATGGCGATCTGCACGTCCCGGTGCCGCTCGGCACGCAGGTCCCCCACCAGCCGCTCGGCCTCGGCGAACCGGCCGCGCGCCACGATCAGCGGCGCCCCGACCGCGGCCAGCCGGGCCGACACGGTGCCCGACACCCGGTGCCCCGGCGGCTCGGCGGCGGCCTCGGCGCCGTCCCAGTCGCCGCTGACGTAGCGCAGCACCACCTGGAAGATCCGCAGCTCGGTGCCGTAGGTGCTCCAGGTCATCCCGGTCTTGCGGGCCCGCTCCACGCCGGCGTCGAGCACCCTGGCGGCCTCGTCGAGGTGGCCCTGCTCGTAGCGGTTGATCACGAGCATGTACCAGGCCCGCAGCTCGACCTGCAGCGCGCCCGCCTCGACCGCTTTCTGCCGTGCCTCGTGCAGGCGCTCGACGGACTCCTCGACCCGGCCCTCCCCCTCGTCCAGCACGGCCAGCGTGGTCAGCGCGTCGGCCTCGGCGCCGGCCGCCATCACCTCGGTGCCGTCACTGGCCGCTCGGGCGTCGCGCACCGCCATCTCCGCGCGCTCCCTGGCGGCCTCGCGCATGCCCGCGCCGCGCAGGATCGTGGCGTACACGGCGAGCACCCAGGCTCGCACCTCGCTCGGCGGGCGCGCGGCGACCAGCTCCCACGCCTGCTCGATCACCTCGCGGGCCTCGGCCTCCCGACCGTCGAAAATGTACAGAGCCTGGGCCAGCCTGCGGCGCAACCGGGCCTGCAGCTCGGGATCGTCGCGCTGGTCGGCCAGCTTGACCGCCGAGCGGGCGTAGGCGATCGCCCGCTCCGGCTCGCCGGACGTCCCGGCCACCCACAGCGCCCGCCGCAGCAGCGTCAGTTCGTCTACATCGGACGGTCGGTCGGCCTCGGGAACCGCGTCCCACAATCGCAACGCCCGCTCGATGTGCTTCAGCGACTCGGCGGGGGCGCCCAGCCGCTCGGCCTCCTCGGCCGCGGCCACCGACGCGGCCAGCGCCTGCGCCATGGCGTGGCTCTCCATGCTGTGGTGGGCAAGGGCGGCGGCCGCCCCGCGGGTCCCCTGCTCGGCGGCGAACTGCTTGGCGTACGCGGCGTGCAGCCGCACCCGCTCGCCGGGCAGCAGGTCGCTGTATGCGGCCTCGCGCAGCAGCGCGTGCCGGAACGAGTAGACCTCCCAGTCGCCGACCACGACCAGGATGTGGTGCTGGATCGCCTCGCGCAACGCCTCCTCAAGCTCCCCTGTGCCCAACTCGGACAGTCCTATCACGGCGCGCAGCCGCGCGTGCGGCACCTCCCGGCCGGCCACCGACGCCACCCGGACCACCTGCTGGGCCGCGGGGCTGAGCCGCTCGACCCGGGCCAGCAGCACGTCGACCAGGGTGGCCGGAATCCCGCCCCCGCCGTAGTCGGTGTACGCGGCGAGCAGCTCCTCGGCGAAGAACGCGTTGCCCTCGGAGCGCCCGGCGACCTCCCGGACCACCTCGTCCGGCAGCAGGTCCTCGGCCAGCGCGCCGACGAACGCGCGGGCGTCGGCCACGCCGAACGGGGCCAGCTCGAGCCGCTCCACCGCGGGCAGCCGGACCAGCTCGGCCAGCAGCGGGCGCAGCGGGTGCCGGCGGTGCAGGTCGTCGCTGCGGTACGTGCCGACGATCAGCAGCCGCTGCGAGCGCAGCCTGGCCAGCAGGAACGACAGCAGGCCGCGGGTGGACCCGTCCGCCCAGTGCAGGTCCTCCAGGATGAGCACGACGGTGGCCTGCTCGGCCAGGTCGGACAGCAGGCCGTACACCGCGTCGAACAGCTGCAGCTGGCCGACGTCCTGATCGGGCCGGCTCGCCCCGCGCCCGCCGGCCCCCCTGGCGACGGCGGGAAGCTCGGGTGCGAGCCGGCCCGGGTCCGCGATCGCCGGAACCGCGTTCTCCGGCAGCAGCCTGGCCAGCGCCGGCCGGGCCAGCACGTCGGCCGGCACGGCCTCGCGCGCCTGGGTCAGCGCCTCGGCGAAGGGCAGGTAGGGCAGGCCGGTCTCACCCGCGTCCAGGCAGCGCCCGGCCAGCACCAGCGCGCCCTTGTCGCGGGCCATGGCGGCCAGTTCCTCGGTCAGCCGCGTCTTGCCAACGCCGGCGTCCCCGGCGACCAGCACGGCCGCGGCCGAACCGGATGCGGCGCGCTCGAACGCGGCACGCAGCCGGTCCATCTCCCGCCCGCGTGCCACCAAGGGAATCCCGGACCCGAGTCTCGGCACGTCCCGCATACTGTCAGACCTCGGGCCCGGTCGGCCTACCCATTAACCGTGCCGATGGCGCAGCCGGCGGACCCAACCGGGGGCCGTCCGCCGCCCCGCGCGCACCGCCCGCACGGTGATCCCGTGCCGCGCCTCCTGCAGCCGGTAGTCCATCTCGGCCTTCACCAGCTCCGGCGTCCACTGCATCTCGATCACTCTCCTCACTCTCTCTGCCGAGAAGAGTGCTCCTGAGGCGGACCGGCCGGCATCGGACAGTCACCCCCGGTTCACCGCCACCATGCCTTACTTATCCCGTCAGGCGAGCGCGCCGGCTGAGTAAGGCACCTCAGGAGTGCGGCACCGGCTGCTCGAGCAGACCGCGCTCGGCGGCGATGGCCACCGCCTCGGCCCGGTTGCTGGCGCCGAGCTTGGCCATGATCCGGCTCAGGTGGACGCTGACGGTCTTCTCGCTGATGAACAGCTCGGCGCCGGCCTGCCGGTTGGTCCGGCCGAGCGCCACGAGGCCGAGCACCGCGCGTTCGCGAGGGGTGAACGGATCCAGGGCCGGCCGCGGCGCCTCGCCGTCGTCGAGGCCGATCCGCCCGCGGGGGGCGTGCCGGGGCACGGCGTCACGAAGCGGCCGGGCGCCCAGCCGGTCGGCCACCCGGTGCGCGGCCCGCAGCTCGGTGGCCGCGTCGTCCCTGCGGTCCACCCGCAACAGCGCCTCGGCCAGCCGCCACCGGCAGATCGCCTGCTCGTACACCGCGCCGAAGCCGAACGCCGCCACCGCGGTCCGCCACAGCTCGGGATCGCTTGCCCCGTGCAGCCGGCTCGCCTCGGCCTCCGCGCGGGCCAGCCAGGCCCGCCCCTCCGGACCCAGCGTCCCGGTCCTCGGCATGCCGAGCTCCGCGGTCTTACGCGCGTGCTCGACCAGCCGCTCGCCCTCCTCCAGCGCCGCCCGCACGCCGTCGGCGTCGCGACGCTGGGCCATGGCGCGCTCCCGCAGGTCGGCGGCTGCCGCGGCGCCCAGCGCGCCGAGCCGGATCCCGGCCAGCAGCCAGGGCGCCCCTGCCCGCCGGATGTGCTCGAGGGCGTCGCGCACCCAGACCAGGCCCTGCTCCGGCTTGCCCTGCCAGGCGGCCAGCTCGGCGCCGACGACGCCGGTGGTCAGCGCGATCAGCAGCTCCCGATCCCACTCGGGGCGCAGGTCGGCCACCGCCCGCGCCGCCTCGGCCAGCAGGCCCCTTGCCACCATCACGTGCGCGCCGACCGCGGCCAGGCGCGCCGACACGGTGCTGGACACCCGGTGCCCCGGCGGCTCGGCGGCCGCCTCGGCGCCGGCCCAGTCGCCGGTCACGTACCGGGTGATCACCTGCATGACCCGCAGCTCGAGGCCGAAGCCGCTCCAGATCAGACCGGTCCGCTCGGCCCGCTCGACCCCCTCGTCGACGACCCGCACGGCCTCGGCGAGCAGCCCCTGCTCGTACCGGTTGACGCCCAGGTAGTGCCGGGCGCGCAGCTCGGTGGTCAGGGCGTTCGCCTCGGCGGCCCGGCGCATCGCCTCGATGAGCCGCTCCCGGCTCTGCTCGACCAGCCCGTCCGACTCGTCCAGCGCGGCCAGCGTGGTGAGCGCGTCCGCCTCGGCGCCCGGCGCGTTCGCCTCCCTGGCGACCCGCACCGCCAGCTCGGCCCACTCCCTGGCCCGCTCGTACCGGTCGGCCCTGCGGTCGATCACCGCGTACACCGCGAGCACCCAGGCCTTGATGTAGGTGGCCGGCCGGCCGGCGACCATCGCCCAGGCCCGCTTGATCACCTCGGTGGCCTCGTCCTCCTTGCCGTCCAGCGCGGACAGCGCCTTGGCCAGCCGGCGGTGCGCCTCGGCGGCCGTCTCCGGGTCGGACTCGTCGGCGTGCTCCACCGCGGACCGGGCGTAGGCCACCGAGCGCTCTGGCTCGCCGGAGGCGCCGGCGTACCAGGACGCCCGCCGGAGCAGCGCCGCTTCGTCCACAGTGGACGGACGGTCGGCCTCGGCCACCACGTGCCAGATGTTCAGTGCCCGCTCGAGATGCTCGAGCGCCTCGGCCGGGGCGCCCTGCCGGCCCGCCTCCTCGGCCGCGCTGACCGACGCGCGCAGCGCCTGCGGCAGCGCATGGCTCTCCATGCTGTGGTACGCAAGCGCGGCCGCCGCGCCGCGGGCGCCCGGCTCCGCGGCCAGCACCCTGGCGTACGCCGCGTGCAGCCGAACCCGCTCGCCGGGCAGCAGGTCGCCGTACACCGCCTCGCGGACCAGCGCGTGCCGGAACGCGTAGACCTCGCCGTCCTCCGGCACCAGGATGTAGTGCTGCACGGCCTCGCGCAGCGCCTCCTCCAGCTCCGCCTCGGCCAGGTCCGCCACGGCACGCAGCCGCGCGTGCGGTACCCGCCGGCCGGACACCGACGCCACCCGGACCACCTGCTGGCCGGCCGGGCTCAGCCGCTCGACCCGGGAGAGCAGCACGTCGACCAGGGTCGCCGGCGTGTCCCCGCCGCCGCAGTTGACGTAGCAGGTGATCAGCTCCTCGGCGAAGAACGCGTTGCCGTCGGAGCGGGTGGCCACCTCGCGCAGCCCCTCCTCGGGCACCTGCCCATCGGCCAGTGCCGCGACGAACTCGCGCGCCTCGGCCGGGCCGAACGGCGGCACCTCGATCCGCTCCACCGCCGGCAGCCGGACCAGCTCGGCCAGCAGCGGGCGCAGCGGGTGCCGGCGGTGCAGGTCGTCGCTGCGGTACGTGCCGACGATCAGCAGCCGCTGCGCGCGCAGCCGCGAGCACAGGAACGCCAGCAGCCGCCGGGTCGACCCGTCCGCCCAGTGCAGGTCCTCCAGGATCAGCACGACCGGGCGGTCCGCCGCCAGGTCGGTGAGCAGCCCGTGCACCGCGTCGAACAGCTGCAGCTGGCCGACGTCCTGCTCGGACCGGGTGGCCGGGCCGCCGCCGATCGGCAGCGCCAGCCCGCTGACCAGCGAGCCGGGCGCGGGCGTGCTCGGCAGCACGCTCTCCGGGAACAGCGTGGCCGCGCCGGGGTGTGCCCGCACGGCCTCCGCCCGGTCCGGGATCTGGGCCAGCGCCTCGGCGAACGGCAGGTAGGCCAGCCCGGCCTCGCCGGCGTCCAGGCAGCGTCCGGTCAGCACGAGCGCGTCCTTGTCCCGCGCGAGCGCCGCCAGCTCCTCGGTCAACCGGGTCTTGCCGATGCCGGCGTCCCCGGCCACCAGCACCGCGCCCGCCGAGCCGGCCGCGGCCTGCTCGAAGGCGGCACGCAGCCGGTCCATCTCCCGGCTGCGTGCCACCAACGGAATCCCGGACCCGAGGCGGGGCATGTCAGGCATGCTGGCACACCTCAGGCCGCTCGAGCCCGCACCTCACGATCACCGTCATCGTGGTCCACGTGCGACCGCAACCGCCGCCACCACGACGGGCGCGGGCCGCGCGACTCGCGAAGCTCGCGGATCAGCGCGCGGTTGCGGGCATCCTCGTGCCGACGGTCCACCTCGGCCTTGATCGCTTCAGGCGTCCACTCCATCTCGATCACCCTCACTGCGGTCGGATCCTTCGTTACCGAGTAGAAGGTTCGTCCTGAGGCACCCGGCCCGGCATCCGAGGTTCACGCACACCTGCCCGTCCAGGACCCCTTACCCGGCCGACCGCACGCCCTTACGGCGGGCGTAAGGCGTCGCGTGCTCGGCTCCCCCGGCACGGGTTGACCCTCGGTCGGGGTGGACCGTCCAGTGCGGACGCCGACGGGCCGCGGCACTCTGTCGTACCGCGGCCCGTCGATCGCGCCTGCAAGGGTTGTTGACCGCGCAACTAGGTGCGCGCGTCAGCGGCTGTCGTGGCGCCCTCCTCCTTGAGGAGACCAAGAAACTCGGACCAGCCCGCGCCCGCGAAGACCAGGTGTCCTGCCTCCGGGTTCTTGGAATCCCGCACCGCTGCGCCGCTTCTGCCTACGACGAGCTCGACACAGTCGTTACCCGCGCCGCTGCGGCTGCTCTTGCGCCACAGGACGCTTCCCAGGTCAGAAACGGTCACGCTCACTCCCTTCGTCCGTCTAGGTCAGCCCATCGGCCACTTCCCCGACCATCAGAAGCGTGTCCGCGGGTTTCATCGCCGCCGCTCGCAAATGGTCGAACATCAACGTATACCGATAGACGTCGGACGGCTCCTCCAAATAGGACCCACTTATCGTGTTCTCAACGTAGACCACGTCGGGGTCCGCGGGCTCGGGGAACCCGAGAATCATGAACGGGCCCTCCATGCCCGCATGGGCGCCCGCACCGAAGGGCACGACCTGGAGTGTCACATGTGGTAGGGACCCGACTTCGATCAGTCGCCGCAGTTGTCCGCGCATCACCTCCGGGCCACCGACCACCCGGCGCAGCACGGCCTCGTCGATGATCGCCCAGTACTCGGGCGGCTGGGCATCGGTGAGCAACTTCTGCCGGGTGAGCCGGGCGGCGACCTTGCGCTCGATCTCCTCCTCGCGATGGTCCGGCCGGATCGCCTTCATGACCGCGCGCATGTAGTCCTCGGTCTGCAGCAGACCGGGAACCAGCAGCGCCTGATGAGCGTGCAGGAACGCCGCGTCCGACTCCAGCCCGACGAACGCCCCGGTGAACACCTCGTTGTAGGCGTGCCACCAACCCTTCTTGCGCGCCTCTCTAGCGAGTTGCACCAGGGCCTCGCGCTGGTCTTCGTCCACTGGGTACAGCTCGAGCATGTCGCGCACGTCCCTGGGCGTGACGCCGACATGGCCGGTCTCAATGCGACTGATCTTGGACGCCGAGCACTCGAGTTTGTCGCCCACCTCGTCGATGGTCAGCCCGGCGGCCTCTCGAAGCCGGCGGAGCTCGCTGGCGAGCCGTCGACGCCGCACCGTCGGGCTGTTACCTCGCGCCATGGGCCATCACCTCAATGCTCGACGTTGTAGGACATATGTTCGAATTTGGTTGATCTAGGTCTACTCAGCGTGGGTGCCGCTGTGCCACCTGCAGGTCAGTTTCATCCGTTCGTGTAATGCAACTTGCAAAAAGCGGGTTGCTAGGAGCAAGCTGCTATTCGAATTTCCCTGAGCCGGCGAACCCGGACGCGGAGGGCGCCATGACCGATGCCACGGTGGCGGGCTCCCGTCCGGGTCGGTATTTAACAGCAGTTTTAGGACTGTACGTGAGCGGACGGTCATTGGGTATCGCCCAGGCACTCTATGCCGTCCTCTCTGATCTCGCTCTTCGACGCTTGGCCCATAACAGTATCGGATTGGGGGGCTACGTTGAGTAGTTCGATCTTTGGGCATCTGGAGGCCTCACTGCACGACTACCTGGCCGACGTGGCCACCCGCGCGCAGACCGGCGACGACGCCACCGCCGCCGGCCTGGCCCGGTCCGAGCTACCCAGGATCATCGCCGCCCTGCAGGCCGTGCTGGACGAGCACGAGCCCGACGACGAGGGTCGATGTCGCACCTGCCGCCGAAGATTCGGCCGCACGCCCGCACCGTGCCGCGCCTATCTCACCGCACACCTGTGCCTGCTCGTCGACGAGGACGACCAGCGGCCGGGCCGCGCCGGCATCACCGCCGCCGATCTGCGGCACCGGCTACTCACCCGCAGCGCCGCCCCGGGCTGACCGGGGCACATGAGCACGAGCGTGGGTCCCTCCCCCCGACCCGCGACTCGTGTCGGGCGGCCCTCTCCCCCGGATCTCCCCCGTGTCGCCCGACGGAGAGGGGTCCGGGACCGTGTCCCGCCGACTGGTCCCGGACCCTGATCAACTCCCCGCGTGTTTGCCGCTCACGTCGCCATGTTGGCCGCGCACGACGCCAACACGGCCACGCCAGGCGCCAACACGCTTGTCAACAGCCCTTGAGCTCACACCACTCGTTGCGCTCCCGCGGACCCGCGGCCGCCGGCACCGCGGGCGCCGGCTGCCCGGACAGCCGGATGGCCACCGCGTCCTCGAGCGGCTTGACGCTGATGCCGATCACGTTGTTGGCGATCATGGAGAACACCAGGGGCCGGCCGTCGGCCGCCGTGACGTAGCCGGACAGGCTGCTGACCCCGGTCAGCGAGCCGGTCTTGGCGTGCACGTTGCCGGCCGCCGAGGAGTCGCGCATCCGGTTGCGCAGGGTGCCGCCCACCATCCGGTCCGCGACGCCGGCGACCGGAAGGGAGTCGAACCAGGTCCGGAACCAGGGCTTTTCCCGGGCGGCGATGAGCAACTCGGTCAGCTGGTCGGGCGCAACGTGGTCCATTCGGGACAGACCGGATCCGTCCACAAGGAACAGCCGGCCCGGGTCGACACCGAGGCCCGGCAGCACCGCGTCGACCGCCGCGAACCCGGCGTCCCAGCTGCCCTCACCGAACCTGGCCCGCCCCATGGCCTTCACCAGGATCTCGGCGTGCAGGTTGTTGGACAGCTTCATGAACGGCACGAGCAGCTCGCGCAGCGGGATGGACTGTCGCGTCGCGACGGTCGCGGCGCCGGACGGCGTGCCGCCGCGGGTGGTCGGGCCGAGCACCCGGACACCGTGCGCCCCGAGCGCGGCGCGGAACAGCGCGGCCGCGTAACCGGTCGGGTCCCACACCGCCCGGAACGCCTGGACCGGGCTCGCGCCGGCGGGCAGCGACCCGGTCACGGTGATCGTGTTGGTGCCGTGCTCCCGGCCGACCGAGACGGTCGACGCCGAGCCGGGCGCCCCGGTGACCGCCGTGCTGGCGATCCGCACGTGGTCGGTCGGCGGCACGGTGTCCACCGCGACCGGCGCGCCCGGCGAGGTCGGCGCCACCCGGACGATGATCGACCCGGCGTCGAAGTCGGTGTCCGGGGCCGCGGTCAGCGCGGACACCTGCGCGTTGTAGTAGAACGGCTCGTCGTCCCATGCCCACCCGGAGCCGAGCCGGACGTCGTCGAACCAGGTGTCGTCGGCGACCAGGTTGCCGCGCACGAACCGGATCCCGCCGGCCGCCACGGCCGCGGCCAGGGTGTCGTAGTCGGCCGCGAGCATGGTCGGATCGCCGGTGCCGCGCAGGTACAGATCGCCGTGCAGCACCGGCCCGGTCCGCCGGCCGGCGGCCAGAACCGTGGTGCTGAACCGGTAGTCCGGCCCGAGCACCTCCAGCGCCGCGGCCGAGGACAGCAGCTTGGCGTTGGACGCCGGCTGCTGGCGCCGGTCGCCCGCGCGGTGGTACAGCACCTCGCCGGTGTCCGCCCGGCGCACCACCAGCCCGACGTCCGAGCCGGCCAGCCCGGGGTTCGCCAGGATCGCGTCCAGGTCGCGACCGAGCGAATCCCGGTCCTGGGCGGAGACCGGGGCACCTGTCACCCCCGACCCCGCGGCCACCAGCACACCGATGAGCAACAACGACAAACGAGACGACCGACGCATGGCCAACTCCTGACCGTCAGCAGGAACGTTCGGTCAGAGATTTTCCTACCTGACGCCCTCGCAGGGAAGCACCGTGTCAAGGGCGGCCGTCGACCAGGCTGGTCACCAGCCCCGCTCGGCGCGGCCGTCAGTTCACCCGGCGATCGTCCACATCGGTCTCTCAGCTGCCGCGCCCTGCGACGATCCTCAGCCTGTGGCCGGGAGTGCCCCCTCAGGGAAGCACGCGCAGCAGGCCTTCCTGGACCACGGTGGCGATGAGTTGGCCGTCGCGGGAGAAGAACCGGCCGGTGGCCAGGCCGCGGGCGTTGGAGGCGCTGGGCGAGACGCAATCGTAGAGGAACCACTCATCGGCGCGGAACGGGCGGTGGAACCACAGGGCGTGATCCAGGCTGGCGCCGAGGACCTTGTCGAATCCCCAGTAGACGCCGTGCCGGGCGAGCACCGCGTCGAGCAGCGTCATGTCCGACGCATAGGTCAGCACGCACACGTGCAGCAGCGCCTCGTCCGGCAGCCGGCCGTCGGCGCGCATCCACACCTGGCTGCGGGCGTCCCGCGCGCCGCGCTGCCGGGACACCCAGGGCGGCTCGGTGACGTACCGGATGTCGATCGGCCGCGGCGTGGTGGCCATCCGGCCCAGCTTCTCGGCCAGCTCGCCGAGGCTCTCCAGCCGGGTCGGCAACGTCTCCGGGTCGGGCACCTTCGGCATCGGCTCGGCATGGTCCAGACCGGGCTCGGTGACCTGGAACGACGCGGACAGCGCGAAGATCGCCTTGCCGTGCTGGATCGCCACGACCCGCCGGGTGGTGAACGAGCGGCCGTCGCGGATGCGGTCCACGTCGTACACGATCGGCACGGTGGGATCTCCGGGACGGATGAAGTACGCGTGCAGCGAGTGCACCTTCCGCTCCGGCGGCACGGTCCGGCCCGCGGCCACCAGGGCCTGCCCGGCCACCTGCCCGCCGAACACCCGCACCGACGAGCTCTTCGGGCTCACCCCGCGGAAGATGTTCTCCTCGATCCGCTCGAGGTCGAGCAGCTTGACCAACCGGTCGAGCAGGGGTTGGCCGTGGTGGACGCTTTCCGCGGCCTCGCTCATCGGGCTCCCTTCTGGCTAGGCGTGGTCCTCCTCGCCCAGCCGGTGAACCCGAATGAGGTTAGTCGAGCCGATCGTGCCCGGCGGGGAGCCCGCGACGATCACCACGAGATCGCCCGGCTGGTAGCGCCCGATGTTGAGCATGGAGTGGTCGACGTGGCGCACCATCTGGTCGGTGGAGTCCACGCTCGGCACGATGAACGTCTCGGTGCCCCAGGTCAGCGCGAGCTGGCTGCGCACGCTCTGCTCCGGGGTGAACGCCAGCAGCGGAAGGTGGGTGTGCAGCCGGGCCAGCCGGCGCACGGTGTCTCCGGACTGGGTGAACGCGACCAGCGCCTTGGCGTTCAGCCGCTCGCCGATATCCCTTGCCGCATAGGAGATCACGCCGCGCTTGGTGCGCGGCACGTGGGACAGCGGCGGGACCACGGTGGACTCCTGCTCCACCGCGGAGATGATCCGGCTCATGGTCTGCACGGCCTCGATCGGATAGCGCCCGACGCTGGTCTCGCCGGACAGCATCACCGCGTCGGCCCCGTCCAGCACGGCGTTGGCCACGTCCGACGCCTCGGCCCTCGTCGGCCGGGAGTTGTTGATCATCGACTCGAGCATCTGGGTGGCCACCACGACCGGCTTGGCGTTCTCCCTCGCGATCTGGATGGCCCGCTTCTGCACCAGCGGCACCTGCTCGAGCGGAAGCTCGACGCCGAGGTCGCCGCGGGCCACCATGACGCCGTCGAAGGCGAGCACGATCGCCTCGAGGTTGCTGACCGCCTCCGGCTTCTCCAGCTTGGCGATCACCGGGATGCGGCCGCGGCCGGCCCGGTCCATCACCTGGTGCACCAGGTCGATGTCGGCCGGCGAGCGGACGAACGACAGCGCGATGAAGTCCACCCCGAGCTGCAGCGCGAACTCCAGGTCCTCAACGTCCTTTTCGGACAGTGCAGGAATGGACACGTCCATACCGGGCAACGAGATGCCCTTGTTGTTGCTCACCGGGCCGCCCTCGGTGACCTCGCAGACCACGTCCTGGCCCTCGACGCGGGAGCACACCAGGCCGACCTTGCCGTCGTCGACCAGCAGCCGGTCCCCCGGCTGGGCGTCCCGGGCCAGGCCCTTGTACGTCGTGGACACCCGGTCGTGGGTGCCGGCCACGTCCTCGACGGTGATCCGGACGGTCTCCCCGGTCTTCCACTCCACCGGTCCGGCGGCGAACGTGCCCAGCCGGATCTTCGGCCCCTGCAGGTCGGCCAGGATCCCGACGGCCCGCTCCGCCTCGTCCGATGCGGCCCGCACCAGGTCGTACACCTGCTTGTGGTCCGCCCTGCTGCCGTGACTGAAGTTCATCCGTGCGACGTCCATGCCGGCCCTGACCAGCGCCGACACCCGCTCGGGCGTCGACGTGGCCGGCCCGAGGGTGCACACGATCTTCGCGCGTCGGCTCACGAACCGAAGCCTATCGCCGATGGCTGGAACGATCCCGAAGTACCGGTAAGTAATCGCGGTTTCGATTCAGAACCGTTGAGGAGCCGTTTCGCTAGCGTGCCGGCTGTTCGCTGACGCCCACGTGGTCGGCCGCCCACTCGTTGAACGCGCGCAGCTCGCGCCAGGCCTTGCGGACCCGGGTCAGGCAGGACCGCTCGTGCAGCACGTCGTCGGGCTCCCACACCCGCACCGCGTACACCGACCGGTAGCGCAGCAGGTCGATCCGGGGATGGTCGGCCGGGTACTCGCGCGGGCGGGTCTTCATCAGGTCACCCTTGATCTCCCAGCCCCGCTTGCGCAACGTGTCCAGGATCGACCGCAGTGCCTCGCCGCGGATGTCGTCGGCGACGGCCACCCGGTACCGGGCGATCTGGTCGGAGTGCAGGTGGAAGCACCCGCCGCCGGCCCGCAGCCCGTTGGAGCTGATCTCGACGTAGTACGCCCCGGCGCCCCGGCCCTGCTCGATCACGCCGCCGCAGTTGGTCTTGTACGGGCTCTTGTCCCTGGCGAACCGGACGTCCCGGTACGGCCGGAACACCTTGGCGGAGCCGAGGTCGCCGAACTCCTTCTCCAGCTCGGCGAGCAGCGCCTCCATCGGCCCCCGGACGTCGCCGGTGTAGGTGTCCTTGTTGTCCTCCCAGTACGCCTTGGAGTTGTCCGCGACCAACCCGTCGAAGAAGTCGATGGCGTGCTCACCGAATCCGCTGAACGTCACGGCGAGGCAGCATAGTTCCGCTGTAGCCGCGGCGTAGACGGCCCGGAGCGCCCGGCGGAACGGCGACCACGGTCCCCACGTCACACGCGCGCAGACGGTGACAGGGAGTGTGTCATGTCAGAAGGTTTCGACGTCGATCCCGCACACGTGGCCGGATACGGCGAGCTCACCGGAACGTCCGCGGTGGACGCGCACCGGATCGCGGCGTTCGTCCGGGATCACGCCCGCAGCGACGGTGACTTCTCCGGGCTCATGAACCTGCTGCGCGGACCGGTCGACACCTACGCGGACAAGACCCACGACCGGTTGTCCGATCGCGGTGACCTGCTGTCCGGCACGTCGACCGAGCTCACCCGCAGCGCCTGGGTGTACTCGAACACCGAGGAGTCGAACTACGTCATCTTCGGCGGCTCGGCGAACGGTCCGCCCCGGCCGGTCGGATACGCGGAATTCCCGAACGCCGTCGCGTACCCGGCGGGCACCGACATCGCGGGAATGCTGCAGGCGCCCGAGGTCGAGGAGGCGTCCCTCGAGGACGCCGTCGACGAGACCGGCGGCACGCTCAGCGCGATCGACGACGTGGTCCGCGCGGTCACCGGCTGGAGCCCGGTGGAGTACATCGTCGAACCGCTGTCCGGACGGTGGCCGGCGCTGCGACAGCGGGCCGAGGTGCTGCGCATCGCCGGGGAGGCCAGCGAGGGGATCGCCGCGAACCAGGCGAACTCTTTGTCCACTTTGGACGCACAGTGGGGCGGCGGTGCGGCGCAGGCATTCCGTGACCACATCCAGAAGGTCGACCGCGCGCTGGAGTACGAGGGTCCGCTCAACCGGGTGGTCGCCGAGGTGTACGACCTGGTCGCCACCCAGATCGAGAACGCGGCCGCGTTCATGGTCGACGTGCTCGGCGTCGCCGCCGACAAGGTCCGAAACGCGCTTGCCACCGGGTGGATCCCGGGCTACGGGTGGTACAAGGCGTACGACGCGGTGCGCACCGCGTGGCACATCTTCAACGAGGCCAAGGACATGATCGAGGACATCGGGGACGCCATCGATCAGGTCCGAGCCGTCGTCGACGCCGCCCGGGACCCGATGGGCGCCGCGGAGGACTGGGTGCGCGAGCAATTGGAGCCGGCCCTCGAGACCGCCGAGGAGGCCGAGCGGACCGCTCAGCTCGCCGAGGACCTCGAGGTGCTGTCCGACCCCGGCGCGCTGACCGACGCACCGGACGACCCGTACCAGCTCGGCGATCCTCGACGGCCGGGAGCCTGACATGCGCGACGGCTACATCCCACCGGACCTGGAGGCGTTGCTACGCCGCGCCGACGACGCGTTCACGCCGTTCCGAACCCGGCTCGCCCGGGCCCGCGAGCTGCCGCTGCCGGCGGTCGAGCCGCCCGACCCGGAGCGGCTGCGCGCGGCGGCCCGGCAGCCGGACGCGCCGGACGAGCTCAAGGCGGTGGACCGTGCGGTGTGCGCGGGCCGGGCCACCTGGCGCGATGTCCTGTCCGGACGGCTCGATCACCTCCCCGAGGTGGCCGCGTTCTACCGGGCCGCCGGAGAACGCCTGGTCGAGGCGCGGGACGAGGAGGTGCCCGTCGCCGCCGCGCCCGAGGAGGCCCGCCGTCCCGCGCCGCCGGTCGACGACTGGGACGACGAGCCGCCGCAGACCTTCCTGCGCCGCGGCTGGTGATCAGCTCGCCTGGGCGGTGTTGTAGAGGTTCTGCGCGTCGGTGCCGAAGTACGGGCCGAACATCCAGGTCGGGATCAGGTTGATCTTGTAGCTGTTCACCGAGTTGAGCAGGCCGGTGCCGGTGGCCTCGCTGAACCCCTGGAACCAGGGACCGCCGCTGGCGCCGCCGGTCATGTTGCAGGTCATGCCGATGCCGGTGCTCAGGAACGCGTTGAACGTGCGGCCGCTGCAGTAGATCATCCGGGTGCCGTCGTACGGGGCCGCCGCCGGCCAGCCGAAGGCGTACATGTTCTGCGCCCGCGGCTGGTTGAACGCCACGCCCTGGGCGCCGACCACGTCGGTAAGGCTCTGGCCGTTGAGCGTGTTGACCACCGCGGCGCCGACGTCGAAGTTGATGTCCTCACTGGCCACCCACTGCGGCGTGGCGAGCGTGGCCCGCGCGGTCCAGGTGCCGAACGGGGCGTTGCCGTTGTTGTACGCCGGCACGAACGCCCAGTTGGTGTGGAACGCGCCCTCGAGCTTGACGCAGTGCCCGGCGGTGATCACCGTGCTCTTGTTCGCGCTGGTCACGGCGTTGCCGCTGCACGAGGCGTTGCGACCCTGGAAGGTGAAGAACACCCGGCCCGCGGTGCTGACCACCCGGCCGCCGCCGGTCCACGCCGACCCGCCGTTCGGGAAGGCCTGCGGGGACACGTCGGTGGGCTGCACGACCTGCGGCAGGCCCCTTGCCACCGTCCGGCTCAGCTTCGTGACGTCGACGGCGCCGAGCAGGTCGTCCAGCGGGATCGCGGTGCGCATGGCCTGCGGCGTCCAGTACGCGGCCACGGCGTCGGCCTGCGCGGCCGTGGTCGCGGCCAGGTGCACGGGAGTGAACCCGCTCGGCGCGGCGGACGAGGGCGTGGCGAACCCGGTCAGGGCAAGCGCACCCGCGGCGAGCAGCACCGCGGAGCGCCTCAGTGTTCGCTTCATCGTGTTACCTACCTTCCACACGTACGGGTAACGCGACGGAAGCTAACAGGTACGGAAAGTAAGACATACCGACTAACGGGTGAAGACAATGGGCCGTTGATCTGATCAACTACCCGCATGCACGGACAGACCGCCGCCGCGACCCACGACGAGTACCTCGACGCCCTCGACGAGCCCCGCCGCACCGACCTGCGCGCGCTGCACGAGCTGATCCGGACCACCGTGCCCCAGCTCGAGCCGACCATGGCGTTCGGCATGCCCGGCTACGGCACGTACCACTACAGGTATGCATCCGGCCGCGAGGGCGACGCCGCCGTGATCTCCTTTGCCAGCAACAAGAACTACATCTCCCTGTACGTCGCGGCGTTGACCGGTGAGGGCGGCTGGCTGGCCGAGAGCTACCGGCCTCGGCTGCCGAAGGCCTCGATCGGCAAGAGCTGCATCCGCTTCAAGCGGCTGTCCGATATGGACACCGAAACGCTCGCCGATCTCTTCACCGCCGCCGCGGCCAACCCACCCGGGGAGCTCCGCCAGTAGTTTGTTCGGTGTGGACGATCGGGTGCTCGTTGTCGACGGGGCGAACCTGACCTGCGCGGACGTCGAGGCGGTCGCCGAGCACCGCGACATCCGGGTGGCGGTCGCCCCGGACGCGCTGCGCCGCGCCGATCAGGCCTGGCGCCTGGTGCCCGAGCTGACCGCCCGGCGCCAGCTCTACGGCCACACCACGGGAGTCGGTGCCAACCGCGACGAGGTCGTCGACCTCGCCGCGGCCCACGAGCACGGCCGGCGCCTGATGCGCAGCCACGCCGGCGGCACCGGCGAGGTGATGCCGATCGACCTGACCAGGGCCATGCTCCTGGTCCGGCTCAACCAGCTCGCCGCCGGCCGCTCCGGCGTCCACCCCCGGCTGCTCACCGCGCTCGCCGACGCCCTCACCACCGGCGCCGTCCCCCGCGTCCACCGCACCGGCGCCATCGGCACCGGCGACCTCACCGCCCTGGCCGACACCGGACTCACCCTTGCGGGTGAGCGGCCGTGGGCCATCGGTGACCTCCCACCCGTCCCGTTCGACGCCGGCGACGCCCTCGCCTTTCAGAGCAGCAACGCCGCCACCATCGCCGAGGCCGTCCTCGCCGGCCAGGAGCTCGGCCGCCTGCTGCGCGCCAGCCACGCGGTGGCCGCCATGTCGTTCATCGCGCTGGACGGCTCGCCCGAGGCGTACGCCACCCCGGTGCATGCCGCCCGGCCGCACCCCGGCCAGGTCGAGTGCGCCGCCGACATGCGCCGTCTCCTGGGGATGCTCGGCGTCCCCAAACCCGGCAGCCGCATCCAGGATCCGTACGGCCTGCGCGCCTTCCCGCAGGTCCAGGGCCCGGCCCTGGACGCCCACCGCTACCTGCGCGACGTGCTGACCATCGAGATCAACGCCAGCACCGAGAACCCGATGATCTCCGTGGAGACCGGCGACGCCTTCCACCACGCCCACTTCCACACCGCGTACGTCGCCGTCGCCCTCGACCGCCTGCGCGCCACCGTCCACCACGTCGCCGAGCTGTCCGCCGCCCGGCTCGGCGATCTGGTCGAACCCACCCTCACCGGCCTGCCCGCGTTCCTCGCCGCCGGCCCGCGCGGCAGCTCCGGCGTCATGATCCTCGAATACGTCGCCCACGACGCGCTGGCCCAACTGCGCCAGTCCGCCCTCCCCGTCACGATCGGCACCGCCGTGGTCTCCCGCGGCCTTGAAGACCACGCCAGCTTCGCCACCCACGCCGCCCGCTCGGCCCGCCACGTCGCCACCGCCTACCGCCACGTCCTTGCCTGCGAGCTGGTCGCCGCCACCCGGGCGCTGCGGATGCGCTCGGCCAGCCTGCTGGACCTCCCGGTCCGCACCGCCTTCGACCGCGCCGACGCCGTCCTGGACAAGGACCTCAACGACCGCCCGCTGTCCGGCGACATCGCCGGCGCCGCCGCGGTGCTCGACTCCCTGGCCGAGGCCTAAACGGCGATGAAGGCGGCCTTCGCCACGCCGGGCGTGGTGAAGGCCGCCTTCATCGCAAGGGGCTCAGGTGCCCGCGGGCACGGCTTCCGGAACCTCGGCGCCGAGGGAGCGCACGGCCGGGATGACGTGGCCGGCGAACAGCTCCATGCTCGTGACGGTCTGCTCGTGGGTGATGTCACCGATCGAGAACAGGCCGATGATCAGGCCGAAGCCGAGCTCCTCCTGAAGCTCGCCGATGCGGTTGGCGACGCTGTCGGGGCTGCCGACGATGGCGTAGCCCTCAGAAATGATCTCCTCGTAGGTCAGCTCGGGGAACGGTTTCATTCCGGCCATCAGCAGGCCGCGCATCGACGACTGGGTCATGTAGCCGGGCGGGAACATGATCTCCGGACCCTGCTTGAGTCCTCTGTGGAACAACCACATCAGGTGCGGGCGGGCCTCCCGGTGCGCGCGCTCGTCGGTCTCGGCCACGTAGATCGGGATCGACAGGCCGATCTTCTCCGGGTGGGGGACGTAGCCCAGCTCGCCGGCCGCCTGCCGGTAGGTGTCGAACCAGCGGCGGACCACCCGGGACGGCGCGTACACCGACATGTAGGTGTAGCGCTTCTCCGCCACGAACTTCATGGTCTCGGTGCTCCCGGCGCCGGGAATGTAGATCGGCGGGTGCGGCTTCTGCAGCGGCCGCGGCCAGATGTTGACGTAGCGGTACTCGTAGTTCGGGCTGATCCACTGGAACAGCTCGTCCGACGTCCACGCCTTGATGATCAGGTCGTGCGCCTCGGTGAACCGGTCCCGGGAGCGGGTGGGGTCGATGCTGTGCGCGAAGTGCTCCCAGCCGATGCCGCGGACGAACCCCGATGCCAGCCGCCCGTTGGTCAGATGGTCCAGCATCGCGATCTCCTCGGCCACCCGCAGCGGGTTGCCGCGGATGCCGATCGCGTTGCCCAGCACCATGATCTGCGCGTTCTGGGTGCGCCGGGCGAGCGCGGCGGCCATGATGTTGGGCGAGGGCATCAGCCCGTAGGCGGTCTGGTGGTGCTCGTTGACACCGATTCCGTCGAATCCGAGCGTGTCGGCGTGCTCGAGCTCGTCGAGGTAGCGGTGGTAGAGCTGGTTGCCGAGCTGGGGGTCGAAGAACCTGTTGGGGAACGTCAGCGACGGCGACGGGTGCTTTGAGTCGAAGTCGTCCGGCAGGTACGGGTAGGGCATCAGGTGGAAGAAGACGAACTTCATCGGCTTGCTCCGCTCAGCTCGGCGCCCATGGCCAGGAATTCCGTGGTGATCTCGGCGAACTCCTCCGGACGCTCGAAGTACATGGCATGGCCGCAGTTCTCGACCTGCGCGAACGCGGCGTTGGGGATCAGCTCGGCGTACCGGTGGCCGTGCGCGATCGGGACGAGCTTGTCCTCGGACGGCCAGACCACCAGCGTGGGCGCGGTGATGCGGTGCAGCCGGCGCTCCAGCTTGGGGTTGCACAGGAACGGCGCCCAGGAGAACCGCGCCAGCCCGGCCATGTCGCGGTAGGCGGCCAGGATCGTGTCGACGTCGGGATCCGGTGGGAAGACCGCGGACGCCTTGCTCATGTCGTGGAACAGCGCCGCGGCCAGCTGCGGAGGCGTCATGAGGAACAGGTCGGCGATCGGGTGCTCGGGTATCCGCAACCCGGCCGCGCTGAGCAGGACCAGCGAGCCGACCGCGTCCGGGGTGTGCACGGCGAGCTCGGCGGCGAGCCAGCCGCCGAACGACGCCCCCACCACGTGCGGGCGCTCCAGCCCCAGCCGGGCCAGGACGTCGAGGTAGTGGTAGACGAGATCGTCCATCCCCTCGACCTCGGGAAAATCGTCCGAACCGCCGAAGCCGGGATGGTCCGGCGCGATCACTTCGAACCGGCGGGCCAGCAGCTCGTGGTACTGCAGCCACTGCCCGGCGCCGCCCGCCGCATGCAGGAACAGCAGCGGCGCGCCCGTTCCGCCCCGCAGCACGTGCACGCGGCCACCCGGCATGTCCAAAAACTCCTCGCGGACCACGGTTTCGTTCGCCATACAGCGAAACTAGAAGGATCAAGTCCGGGCCACGAGCCACTTCCCGCACCGTCAAGCCGGATCCCGCACACCTTGACTTCCGTGTGCGACACGCAGAATCTGGTCGGGTGGCAACGCGCGCCCCGAAGCTGGAAAGCGTCACCCTTCCGCACCCCCGGTCGATTCGCACGGCGGATCCCTACGAGGCGCGGATGCGGACCCAGGAGCTGCTCGGCTGCGCGCACCGGATGACCGTGCTGGACCGCGACAACCCGTTCCTCGCCAACGTGGAGTTCCAGCCCATCAACGGGCTCGGCCTGATGTCGTCGACCTACGGCGCGGCCGTGGAGATCGGTTGCTCACCCCCGATCGACCACGTGACCGTCGCGTTCGCGTTCAACGGCCAGCTGCGCATCGACGACGGCGGCCACCGCACGGTCGCCGACCGGTCCCACGCCGCCGTGTTCTGCTACCACGACGAGCTCACCATGCGATGGCCGCCCGGCATGCGCCAACTCATGCTCGCCATCGACAAGGCCCACCTCGAGCGGTACCTGCAAAACCTGCTGCACCAACCCGTCCGCCGCCCGCTGCGGTTCCACACCACCATCGACCTCACCGGCCCCGGCCAAGGCATCGCCAGCGCCGTGCTCACCCTGCGCCGCGCGCTGGAACGGTGCGGCAAGGCCGGCCCCCCGCCGGTGCTCGCCGCCGAGATCGAGCACACCATCCTCACCACGCTGCTGCTCACCCAGCGCCACAACTACACCGACACCATCTTTTCCGCCCCCACCCTGCCCGCACCCCGCGCGGTCCGGCGCGCCCTCGAGCTCATCGACTCCGCCCCGTCGCGCGCCCTGACCGTCGCCGATCTCGCGGTCCACGCCGGCGTCAGCGAAAGGTCGCTGCACGCCGCCTTCCGCCGCCAGCTCGGCACCTCCCCCATGTCCTACCTCCGGCACCGCCGCCTGGACCAGGCCCACGACGAGCTTCTCCGCCTCGACCCCACCACCGGCGTCACCGTCACGGATGTGGCCCTCCGCCACGGCTTCACCCACACCGGCCGGTTCGCCGCCGCCTACCGCCAACGCTTCGGCGAGCTCCCGTCCACCACCCTCCGCCGCTGAATTCGCGGCTGGAGCAGGCCGAAGGTGGCCATCGCCGCTACGCGTTCGCCTGGGTTTGAAGAGTGAACCATGTCCACTTTTCAGTCACGCTTCAGTGCACCTTGTGACCAGTTGTCACAGAACCATGGCGCTCGAGCTGGCGTGCCTCGGACTTTAGGATTCCAGCATCCCCTGCCGGCAACAGGAACACAGATACTTCTGCTGAAGTGTTCGCCAAGCCGAGAGCGCGGTTGCTTCAGATCCCCGGCGACTGGACGAGTGCTGCTCATCTACTCGGCCCGTCGTCGCCGAAGGGGCGCGCCGACATGACCCAGATCAAAGTATCGCCCGGGGAGTGGTGCTACGCTCTTCCCATCGCCGAGACAGTCACTTACTGTAAGAGAACACTGTCGCTCAGTAGCTCACCCACACGCACACACCGCTACCCCGGGATGATCAATGTTCTAGCACCCGTCTTCATGCACGAACTGTGGAGGCCGCCATGACTACACGACAAGCGAGCTGGGTTCCTGCCGGAAGGTGCAGCCTGATGGCGACCGACGTCGTCGGATTTGGTGGCCTGCAGAGAAGTGTCCAGGTCCAAATGTACCTCCGGGCCTGCTTGTACGACCTCGTCGCGGCCGCATTCCGGGGGTCTGGCATCGACTTCGGCCGTTGCTACTCGGAGGACCGAGGCGACGGGTTCATCACCGCGGTGCCTCCGGACGTGCCGACAACGAAGCTCGTCTATCCCTTTATCGAGTACGTTCGAGCCGGCCTGCGTATGCACAACGAGGTCTCGAGCGAGATAGCCAAAATCAGGCTTCGCATCGCGTTGCACAGCGCTGATGCGTGGATGGACGGCTACGGCCTGGTAGGCGATGGGGTGATCCATGTCTTCCGCCTTCTCGAAGCGTCGATACTGCAGCAGCTCTTGACCCAGACACGCGCATATCTCGCCATAATCACCTCGAAAACCTTCTACGATGAGACCATCAGGCACGCCCCGGGGCTCATCGATCCGGACGACTACGCCGAGGTGCAGGTGCGGTCCAAAGAGTCCTCGGGTCCCGCCTGGATCAGGTTGCTCGGCCACCCGACCACCATTACCCAGTCCGCGTAACGCCAAAGAAGCCGTCACGCGACCGGTGGGCCGCGGCAGGGGAGGAACCATGGTAGGCCAGGACGAGATACGTTTCGGCCCGATTCTCCGCCAGCTGTTGAACGAGCGGTTCCGCAACAGGCGCAAGGAGTTCGCGAGGCTGATTCATGTTTCCGAGTCCGCGCTGTCGCAGTACGTGCGGGGTCGGGCCACGCCAAGCCTGATTGTTCTGGCCTCGATCGCACGAGAGCTCAACGTGAGCCTCGACTACCTCGTTTTCGGCATTGAGCCGGCTGCTCCGGCTCCGGACTACGGCGAGATCGTTGCGCATCTTGAGGAAGCCCTGACCAGAAATCAGGCCAAGACCGCGACATTGCGCGATTTCGTGGGCCGAGTGGGCTCCACGCTGGCTGACAAGATCGAGTCGGTGGCGAAGGAGGTCTTGGCCGACAACGAGATGTATGGGGGCGGCCTCACCACGCAGGAGGTCCTCGAACTCGAGGGACTCAGCGAGTACACAAGAATCGCGACGGCGGACCTGGACCCGGATGTTCTCACGCTTTCCAGCACGTCCAACGGTGAGGACGACCTCAACGGGGGGCAGGCCGCGCCGGGTCCGTTCACTCCGGTTATCATGCGGAATATCGAGCGTGGTAGCGAGTATTGCTACGTCATTCCAGAAGGGCCGGAGTGGCGTCGGAAAGCGCGCCGGCTTCGGGACTCCATCAGCGCCAACACCAGTGGCCTGACCAGAGCCATCGTCGATCGACGTTTGAAATTCTACGAGTCCAGTCGAGCGCTGCTGCCCGGCTACGTCATATACCGGCTGGACACCAAGATCATCGCTACGGGAGCGGAGCGACTTCTCGACCAGATCGCCGAGTTCCTTGATGAGAAATCCGGTATCGTCGCCCTGGTGAGCCCGCCGAGCCATCAGGTACAGGCCTATCTGCCGATCGACCGGAAGCATCACCAGCGCATTTCCAGGGATTTCGACTCGATGGTCAGCGCGAGCCCCCGGCTGGCGTTCGACTGACTGAACGAATCCCAATTCAAGCCAACCCGCCTTATTCCTATTCTCATGCGGCGGGTCTATTGTAAGGAGTACACATCACGATGGAGGCACGCGTAACGCGGGTCAGCGGAACCGGCATCGCTCCGGCGGAAAAGCAGTTCGAGTGGTCGGAGGACGACGTCAGCTCAATGCTTCCCCACGACTGGAAGCAGCAGATAATGGACGTCGCCCACCGGTTCACGGTACGGCGGGTTCTCGTCCCGCCGCACTCGACGTCCCGGGAAGATCCGTCCGTGACCAGCCTGCCGGTGCATGGCGTCAAGGGCCGCGTCGTCCACGCTGAACTGCCCTGGCTCGTCGAGCTCTACCGGGGACCCTTTCGCGAGCTCGGGCAGCGGCGGGTGGGAAAGTCTCTTGCCACCACGGCGGACCAGCGCTACGGGATCGTGCTGAACGTGCAACTGCCGGGTGAGCGATACGAGTGTCATGTCGACACAAACCCGGTCGAGGGATTGCTGTACGTCACCAACCACCCGGAAGGCCACGGAGGCGAGTTGGTGGTGGCAAACAATGTGAACGCGGACAGCGTGGAGAAGGTGGACGCCGACTGCACCATTCTGTACCCGAAGGAGGGACACCTCTTCTTCTTCGACGGGCGGTTCAATCCGCACTACGTTCGCCCGCTGATCAAGGATGAGATCAGGGTGGCCGTCGCCATGAACTTCTACACCGACGACGTCCCGGAGACCACCCGGCCCGAGGATCTCAACGAGTACCTGTACGGCCCCGAGGTGTGACTCGGATGCCGGACCAGCCACCGCCGCACGTGCCCGTCGTCACCTGTCCGGGTCACATCGGGCACCGGCCCAGCGTGGAGGTTCAGTGTGGCGTGCAGGTTCCGGCATACGACGTGGTCGAGCGCATGAGCTCGATCCTGGCGGCGCTGGAGTCGATTCCCGAGGTACGGCTCAGAGCGCCACGACCCTTTGGCGAGGAGCCAATTCGCCGGGTCCACGAGGCCGACGTGCTCCGCACGCTCGGCCTCGTGGAGCGGCAGCTCCGGATGCAGGAGCGATCCGGCGAGCTGGTGTTCGGCGACACGTTTCTGCATGCCGAACTTCGGGCGCACGTCGGTACCGTCCCGCCGGTGGGGTCGAATCTGGGTGCGCTACTCGGTCGGCTCTGTTTCGACACGATTACCGGGTTTGGCGCCGGCACGGCGAGTGCGGCCGTGTCGGCCGTGGACACCGCGCTCAGTGCGGCCGAGCAGCTGCTGGCCGGGCCGGCGCGTCTGGTGCTCGCGTTATGCCGGCCGCCGGGTCACCATGCCGGAGCCCGGCTGATGGGCGGCGGGACGTTTCTCAACAATGCCGCCGTCGCCGCGCAGTGGCTGCGCGATCAGGGTATTGGCCGTATCGCGGTCTTAGACATCGACTTTCATCACGGAAATGGAACTCAGGCAATTTTTTATGACCGCGACGACGTCGTCTACGTGAGCGTGCATGGCCATCCGAGCCGATCGTTTCCATACTTCACCGGCTGGCCGGATGAGACCGGCAGCGGTCGGGGCCGCGGGTGGAACCACAACATACCGCTGCCCGAGGGTGCCGACGGGGATGTCTACCGGGATCGCCTGACCGACGCTCTTGCCGTGGTGGACCGGTGCCGTCCCGAGGCGCTGGTGCTGTCGCTGGGATTCGACACCTATGTGTCGGACGTCGCCGGTGACGCGCGGCTGACCACCGGTGACTACCGGAGCGTCGGCGCCGATATCGCCCGACTCGCGGTGCCGACGCTGGCCGTCCTCGAAGGTGGTTATGCCGTCGACGACCTGGGGGCGAACCTGGTGTCCTGGCTCGCCGGTCACCAGGCCTGGTGAACTCCGGCTCTACAGCACGGCCAGGGGGAGGGCGGTGGGGTGGACGGGGGCGGGGAGGTCGGAGGCGCCGGTGAGGTAGGCGTCGACGGCGTGGGCGACGGAGCGGCCTTCGGCGATGGCCCAGACCACAAGGGAAGCGCCGCGGTGGGCGTCGCCGCAGACGAAGACGCCGGGGGTGGTGGTCTGCCAGTCGGGGCCGCAGCTGAGGGTGCCGCGGGGGGTGAGGGTGAGGTCGAGGCCGGCCAGGAGCGGCATGTGCTCGACGCCGTCGAAGCCGATGGCGAGCAGGACGAGGTCGGCGGGCAGCTCCTCGAGCTGGTCGCCGACCGGGGTGACGGTGCGCAGGCCGGTGGCGGGATCCTTGGTGACGGTGACCTGGCGCAGGCGCACCGCGCGCACGTGTCCCGCGGAGTCGCCGACGAACTCCTCGACGGAGACGGCGAAGCGGCGCTCGCCCGCCTCCTCGTGCGCCGGGTAGGTGCGCAGGATCCAGGGCCAGACCGGCCACGGAGACCGCTCGTCGTCGCGCTCGTCGGGCGGGCGGGGGTAGATGTCCAGCTGGGTGACCGACAACGCCCCCTGACGGGTGGCGGTGCCGTAGCAGTCGGCGCCGGTGTCGCCGCCGCCGATGATGATCACGTGCCTGCCGGCGGCGTCGATCGGGGTGGGGCCGTCGCCCTCGCACTCGCGGTTGGCGGGGACGAGGTGCTCCATGGCGAGGTGGACGCCGGACAGGGAGCGGCCGGGCAACGTCGGGGCGTCGCGGCCGCGCAGCGCGCCGACCGCCAGGACCACGGCGTCGTAGGACGCGCGCAGCTCCTCGATGGACAGGTCGTGCGGCCCGGAGCCACCGACCTCGCAGCCGGTGACGAAGCGGGTGCCCTCGGCGCGCAGCTGGGCAAGGCGCCGGTCGAGGACCTTCTTCTCCATCTTGAACTCGGGGATGCCGTACCGGAGCAGACCGCCGAGGCGGTCGTCGCGCTCGTACACGGTCACCTCGTGGCCGGCCCTGGTCAGCTGCTGCGCGGCGGCCAGCCCGGCCGGGCCGGAGCCGACCACGGCGACCCGCTTGCCGGACGACACCGCAGCCGGGCGGGCCCCGACGAGGTCGCGTTCCCATGAGACGTCGGCGATCGCCTGCTCCACCCGCTTGATCGCCACGGCGCCGCCTGACTCGGGGCTGATCGCCAGGACGCAGGCGGCCTCGCACGGCGCCGGGCACAGGCGGCCGGTGAACTCCGGGAAGTTGTTCGTCGCATGGAGACGGTCGGAGGCCGACGCCCAGTCACCGCGGCGGACCAGGTCGTTCCACTCGGGAATGAGGTTGCCGAGCGGGCAGCCGGCGGATCCAGAGTGGCAGAACGGGATGCCGCAGTCCATGCACCTGGTGGCCTGGACGCGGACCTGACGGTCGCGCTCGGCCGGTTCCAGGTCGAGGTAGACCTCGTGCCAGTCGGCCAGCCGGTCTACTTTGGAGCGCTTGGGCGGATCCTGCCTCGGGTACTTCATGAAGCCGTTCGGGTCAGCCACGCGATGCCTCCATGACCGCCTCGTCCACGTCCCGGCCCTCGGCGCGGGCGATCCGCGCGGCCTCGAGCACACGTTGGTAGTCGCGCGGCATCACCTTGGTGAAGGCCGCCGCGCGGCGGGTCCAGTCGCCGAGCAGGGAGGCGGCGACGGCCGAGCCGGTGAGCAGGTGGTGCCTGGCGACGATCTCGCGCAGCCAGCGCAGGTCCTCGGCGTCGGGATGCTGCAGGTCCACCATGGCCTTGTTGACCAGCTTGCGGTTCAGGTCGAGCACATAGGCGATGCCGCCGGACATGCCGGCCGCGAGGTTGCGACCGGTGGGGCCGAGCACGACGGCGCGGCCGCCGGTCATGTACTCGAACGCGTGGTCGCCGACGCCCTCGGCGACCGCGACCGCGCCGGAGTTGCGGACGCAGAACCGTTCGCCGACCCGGCCGCGGAGGAACAGCTCGCCGCCGGTGGCGCCGTAAGCGATCACGTTGCCGGCGATCACCTGCTGCTCGGCGGCGAACGGGGACTCCGCCGGCGGTCGCATGACGATCCGCCCGCCGGAAAGGCCCTTGCCCACGTAGTCGTTGGCGTCGCCGATCAGGTCGAGCGTGATGCCGGGCGGCAGGAACGCGCCGAGCGACTGGCCGGCCGATCCGGTGAGCGTGATGTGGATGGTGTCCTCCGGCAGGCCGGCGCCGCCGTAGCGCCGGGTCACCTCGGAGCCGAGCAGCGTGCCGACGGTGCGGTTGACGTTGCGGATCGGCAGTTCCAGGCGCACCGGGTGGGCATCCTCAAGGGCCGCCTCGGCGAGCTGGATCAGCGTGCGGTCGAGGGCGTGGTCCAGGCCGTGGTCCTGGGCGCGGACCCGGCGGCGCGCGCCGCCGTACGGGTTCTCGGGCACCGCGAACACCGGGGTGAGGTCGAGGCCGCTTGCCTTCCAGTGCTCGACGGCCGCGTCGACGTCGAGCACCTCGGCGTGCCCGATCGCCTCGTCAAGGGTGCGGAAACCAAGCTGTGCCAACAGTTCCCGGACTTCCTGGGCGACGAACCGGAAGAAGTTGACCACGTGCTCGGCCTTGCCGGTGTACCGCCGGCGCAGCACCGGGTTCTGCGTGGCCACGCCGACCGGGCAGGTGTCCAAATGGCACACCCGCATCATCACGCAGCCGGCGACGATCAGCGGCGCGGTGGCGAAGCCGTACTCCTCGGCGCCGAGCAGCGCGGCGATCACCACGTCCCGCCCGGTCTTCATCGCGCCGTCCACCTGCACGGTGATCCGGTCCCGCAAACCGTTGAGCATCAACGTCTGCTGGGTCTCGGCGAGGCCGACCTCCCACGGGGTGCCGGCGTGCTTGAGCGAGTTCAGCGGCGAGGCGCCGGTGCCGCCGTCGTGCCCGGAGATGAGCACGACGTCCGCGTGCGCCTTGGACACGCCCGCGGCCACCGTGCCGACACCCACCTCGGACACCAGCTTGACGTGCACGCGGGCCTGCTCGTTGGCGTTCTTCAGGTCGTGGATGAGCTGGGCGAGGTCCTCGATGGAGTAGATGTCGTGGTGCGGCGGCGGGGAGATCAGCCCGACGCCTGCGGTGGAGTGCCGGGTGCGGGCGATCCACGGGTACACCTTGTTCGGCGGCAGCTGGCCGCCCTCCCCCGGCTTGGCGCCCTGCGCCATCTTGATCTGCAGATCGGTGGCGTTGACCAGATACTCGCTGGTGACGCCGAACCGTCCACTTGCGACCTGCTTGATGGCCGAGCGGCGCCGCGGGTCGTACAGCCGGTCGGCGTCCTCGCCGCCCTCGCCGGTGTTGGACCGGCCGCCGATCTCGTTCATCGCGATGGCCAGGGTCTCGTGCGCCTCGGCGCTGATCGAGCCGTAGGACATGGCCCCGGTGTTGAACCGGGTGAGGATCGACTCGACCGGCTCCACCTCGTCGAGCGGCACCGGGTCGCGGTCGCTGCGGAACCGGAACATGCCGCGCAGCGCGCCGCCCTCGCGGTTGAGCCGCTCGACCTCCTCGGTGTACTTGCGGTACACGTCGTCGCGACCGGTCTTGGTGGCGTGCTGCAGCAGGAAGACCGTCTCCGGGGTGAACAGGTGCAGCTCGCCCTCGCGCCGGTAGGCGTACTCGCCGCCCACCTCGAGGCGGCGGTGCTCGCGGTCGGTCGGGTTCTCCGGGTGCGCCCTGCGGTGCCGGGCGGCCACCTCCTCGGCGAGCACGTCCAGCCCGACACCGCCCAATTTGGACGTGGTGCCGGTGAAGTACTCGTCGAGCACGTCGTGCGCCAGCCCGAACGCCTCGAACACCTGCGCCGCGGTGTACGCGCCGACGGTGGAGATGCCCATCTTGGACATGATCTTGAGGACGCCCTTGACCAGAGCTGTGACGTAGTTGCGGATCGCTGTCCGCGGCTCGATGCCGGTGATCGCGCCCTGGCCGACCAGGTCCTCGATCGTCTCGAAGGCCAGGTACGGGTTCACCGCGGCGGCGCCGTAGCCGAGCAGCAGCGCGATGTGGTGCACCTCGCGGGCGTCACCGGTCTCCACGACCAGCGCCACGCGCAACCGCTCCTTGGTGCGCACCAGGTGGTGGTGCACCGCGGACACCAGCAGCAGCGAGGGAATCGGCGCCATCCGGTGGTCGGAGTCGCGATCGGACAGCACAAGCGTGCGCGCGCCGGCCGCGATCGCCTCGGAGGCCTCGCGGCGGACCCGCTCGATCGCCGCGGCCAGCGCGGCGCCGCCGCCGTCGACCTCGTAAAGTCCGGAGAGGACGGTGCAAGCGTAGCCGGGCAGGTCGCCGTCGTCGTTGACGTGGATCAGCTTGGCCAGCTCGTCGTTGTCGATGACCGGGTAGGGCAGCAGGATGTGCCGGCAGGAGGCCGGTCCCGGCTCGAGCAGGTTCTGCTCCGGTCCCATGATCCGCTGCACCGAGGTGACGATCTCCTCGCGGATGGCGTCCAGCGGCGGGTTGGTCACCTGGGCGAAGTTCTGCTTGAAGTAGTCGTAGAGCAGCCGGGACCGCTTGGACAGCGCCGCGGGCGGGGTGTCGGTGCCCATCGAGCCGATCGGCTCCGCCGCGGCCAGCGCCATCGGGGTGAGCAGGATCTTCAGCTCCTCCTCGGTGTAGCCGAAGGTGAGCTGGCGGCGCAGCACCGATTCGTGGGTCTGCACGATGTGGTCACGGTCGGGCAGGTCGGCCAGCTGCAGCAGCCCGGCGTGCACCCAGTCCGCGTAGGGCAGCTCGGCGGCCAGCTCGGCCTTGATCTCGTCGTCGTCGACGATCTTCCCGGCCGCGGTGTCCACGAGGAACATCCGGCCGGGCTGCAGCCGCCCCTTGGCCACCACTTGGTCCGGTGGGACGTCGAGCACGCCGGTCTCGCTGGCCAGCACCACCCGGTCGTCGGCAAGGCGCCACCAGCGCGCCGGGCGCAGGCCGTTGCGGTCCAGCACGGCGCCGACGAGCGTGCCGTCGCTGAACGTCACGCTGGCCGGGCCGTCCCACGGCTCCATCAGGCTGGAGTGGAACTGGTAGAACGCGCGGCGCCGCGGATCCATCGTGGTGTGGTTCTCCCACGCCTCCGGGATCATCATCAGCACCGCGTGCGGCAGGCTGCGGCCGCCGAGGTGCAGCAGCTCGAGCACCTCGTCGAAGGAGGCGGAGTCGGAGCCGTCGGGGTCGCAGATCGGGTAGAGCCGGGTGAGGTCGCCGGGGATCAGGTCGGAGGCGAGCAGCGCCTCGCGGGCCCGCATGCGGTTGCGGTTGCCCCGGATCGTGTTGATCTCCCCGTTGTGCGCGACGTAGCGGAACGGGTGGGCCAGCGGCCAGGACGGGAACGTGTTGGTGGAGAACCGGCTGTGTACCAGGGCTATAGCGCTGGTGAGCCGCTCGTCGGTCAGGTCGGGGAAGAACACGGGGAGCTGCGCGGTGGTCAGCATTCCCTTATAGACCATGGTGCGCGCGGACAGCGACGGGAAGTAGACGCCGCAGCCGGCCGCGACGCTGTCGTGCTCAACGCGCTTGCGCAGGCAGAGGGCGAGCCGGTCGAGCTCGATGCCGCTGGGACATCGACCGTTCGGGTTGGGCTGGGCGGTCACGAACGGCATCGCGAAGTGCGGCATGACCGACAGCGCCGTCGGTCCGACCTGGGCGATCTCCGGTGCCACCGGCACATCGCGCCAGCCGAGGAGGACGAGACCCTCTTCCTTGGCGATCCGCTCGACCAGCTCCACCGCCGCCGCCCGCTGCCCGAAGTCGGTTGGCAGCATCGCGATGCCGGTCGCATAGGTGTGCGCGCCCCGCTCGTCGGGCTCCGGGAGCGCGAAGTCGACCTCGGCGCGCAGCAGCGCGTCGGGCAGCTGCAGCAGGATGCCCGCGCCGTCGCCGCTGGTCGGCTCGGCCCCCGCCGCTCCGCGGTGCTCCAGGTTGGCCAGTGCCGTGAGCCCGTCCGCCACGATGCCGTGCGACTTGCGACCTCGGATGTCGGCGACCATCGCCACACCACAGGCGTCCCGCTCCAGGGCGGCGTCGTAGAGGCCCTGGTTCCCGGGGATGGCGGAGAAGATCACGCGTCGACCTCCCTCGTCGTCCTCGCGCTCAGCTCGGAATATCCGGTTTCTGGGCGCGGGACTCCGCTGGCCCGCGTGTTGACGTGAGCTTAACAGCCCCGAAACCTGCAGGCACCCGTCAAGCCACTGTTTCTCGGCCGTAGGCGTAACGCCGGGCGAGATCCACGCGATAAGGCGCTTCACATCTCCGTACGGCGCACGACGCGTGGTCTTCGAAGGATAGCTCGCGCTCCATACAGCCGCCTGGACCAGCGGTCGAAGGCCTTGACAACCGCGGGTGAGAGCGCTTTCATGACCGTAGTTTGTTGCTCGGACCAACAAACGCCCCTGCGCCTCAGGTTGACAAGGAGGTCACCCTGCCATGTCCGTCCCTGCCCTGTCCCCGCCGGCAACGGTCCGGCGACCCGGTCGACGGTGGTGGCTCGCGCTCGGCGCCGCCGGTGCGGCCCTCCTGATCACCGTCCCGCTCACGATGTCGGCGCGGGCGGCCGTGCCCCCGCCCCCGGCCGGCTACACCCTCGTCTGGGCCGACGACTTCAACGGCTCGGCCGGCACCCTGCCCTCCGGCGCCAACTGGATCTTCGACCTCGGCCACAGCTATCCCGGCGGTCCACCGAACTGGGGCACCGGCGAGATCCAGAGCTACACCAACAGCACGCAGAACGTCGCCCTCGACGGCGCCGGCAACCTGCGGATCACCCCGCGCCGCGACGGCGCCGGCAACTGGACCTCGGCGCGGATCGAGACGCAGCGCAGCAACTTCCGCCCACCGGCCGGTGGCGTGCTGCGGATCGAGGGGCGCATCCAGATGCCCAACGTGACCGGCCAGGCGGCGCTCGGCTACTGGCCGGCGTTCTGGGCGCTCGGCTCGCCGTACCGCGGGAACTTCCAGAACTGGCCCGGCATCGGCGAGTTCGACATCATGGAGAACGTCAACGGGATCAACTCCGTGTGGGGCGTGCTCCACTGTGGAGTGGCACCCGGCGGACCCTGCAACGAGTTCAACGGCATCGGCGCCAACCGGGCCTGCCCGGGATCGACCTGCCAGTCGGCCTTCCACACCTACCGGTTCGAGTGGGACACCAGCATCTCCCCCAACCAGTTCCGCTGGTACGTCGACGGGCAGCAGTACCACCAGGTCAGCCAGAACCAGGTGGACGCGGGCACGTGGAACAACATGACCGGCCACGCCGGCTACTTCATCCTGCTCAACGTCGCGATGGGCGGCTCCTTCCCCAACGGTGTGGCGGGAACCGGCACCCCGACCGCGGCGACGCAGCCGGGGGTTCCGATGGTCGTGGACTACGTCGCGGTGTGGACCCGCGGCGGCACCCCGCCACCACCGCCACCGCCGGGCGGGGGCGGCAGTGCGTACGGCACCCTGCAGGCGGAGAACTTCCAGCAGCAGTCCGGAATCGGTGTGGAGGCGTGCAGCGACACCGGTGGCGGGCAGAACATCGGCTGGGCGTCGAACGGCGACTGGGTTCGGTACAACGGAATCGACTTCGGCGCCACGCCCGCACGGCAGTTCAGCGCCCGGGTGGCCTCCGGCGCCGCGGGCGGGGTGAGCGGCCTGGTCGAGGTCCGGCTCGACAACGTCGACAACGCGCCCATCGGCAGCTTCGCCGTCGCCAACACCGGCGGCTGGCAGAGCTGGCGCACGGTACCGGCCAACATCAGCGCCGTCACCGGCGTGCACGACGTGTACCTCAGGTTCACCAGCGGCCAGCCGGCCGACTTCGTCAACGTCAACTGGTTCACGTTCGCCCACTAGGGAATCCGCCATGAAGCGCCACGACCTCATCGCGCTGACCGGGATTCTGGTCGCGGCGCTGACCATGGCGGCCGCGCTGCCGGCCCGGATGTTCACCTTCGTCAACAACAGCGGGCAGACCATCTGGGTCACCTCGCTCAGCAGTCCGGTCTGATCACCGAGTCCACAACGGACACCGACAGTGTTTTCTAGCTCGGGCAAGGCTGTGTTTTCTAGCTCGGGCAAGGCTGTGTTTTCTAGCTCGGGCAAGGCTGTGTTTTCTAGCTCGGGCAAGGCTGTGTTTTCTAGCTCGGGCAAGGCCGCCGGG
>NZ_DASZCQ010000044.1:0-36849 GCF_035942955.1 Actinophytocola sp.
GGCTGGCCGGCCAGCGCGCCGACGCGGCGCCGGCGGCGTGATCACCAGGTCACCGGGATCTCCGAGAAGCCTTCACAGAATCCGTCCGCGCCCCTGGTCAGCTCCTCTCCCGGCCGGGCGAGGCGGATGTCCGGGAACCGCCGCAGCAGGGCCTCGGTGGCCACCTGCAGCTGCATCCGGGCCAGGTCGGCGCCCACGCACAGGTGCGGGCCGGCGCCGAAGCTGAGGTGGTGGTTCTCCCGGCGCCGGATGTCGAGGGTGAACGGGTTCTCGAACACGTCCTCGTCCACGTTGGCCGACTCCGCGGCCAGCACCACGCTCGAGCCCTTCTTGATCACCGTGCCGTCGGACAGCTCGATGTCGGTCGTCGCGTACCGCATCGTGCCGATCGACGAGCTCATGATCTGCATCCGCAGCAGCTCCTCGACCGCCGTGGGGATCAGCGCCCAGTCGCCCCGGATCTCCTCGACCAGGTCCCGCCGGTGCAGCAGCACGGCCGTGCCGGTGCCGAGCTGGCTGGCCGTGGTGACGTAGCCGGCGATGAGCAGTCCCTCGGTCCAGTAGCCGAGCTCGTGCTCGGTGAGCCGGTCGCCCTCGCCGTCCGTGACCCGGATCAGCGCGCTCACCAGGTCGTCACCCGGAGTGTCCCGTTTGGACTGAATGAGCTCGTCGAGGTACCGGCGCAGGCCCAGCCGGGCGCGCCGGACCTCGGGCGGCGGCAGCCTGGTCACCGAAAGGAACCCGTCGACCAGCTCCCGGCAGCGGGCCCGCTCCCCGGCGGGCACCCCGAGCAGCTCGCACATCACCCGCAGCGGTAACGGAAAGGCCAGGGCCCGGTTGAGGTCCACCGGCCGGGGCTGTGCGGCCATCGCGTCCAGCAGCGCGTCGACGACGCCTCGGGCGACCGGCCGCAGCGCCTCGACCCGGCTGCCGGTCAGCGCCCTGGTGACCAGCCCGCGCACCCGGGTGTGCGCCGGTGGGTCCGGGTCGATGTTGGGGTCGGAGAACCGGTCGTTGTCCCGGGTGATCCGCGCGGCGTCCGGCCGGGCGATGTTGCGCGACAGCCGGGGATCGGCGAACAGCGACAGCACATCCTTGTACCTGGTCACCAGCAGCGCCGGGTCGCCCGTCGGCAGCATCACCTCGACGACGGCCCGCCTGCGCAGGTTCCGCACCGCCTCCGGCACCTCGAGCGGCGGGTGCCACGGAAACGGGTACCAGACAGGGATTTCCACACTCATAAGCTCTGCTCTCCTGCGTGGGGGTTGGTGAAGCACGTAAAGACCCCTCCGGGACAGGGGTCGTCCCGGAGGGGTCTGGGATGGGGCGGCTAGCTGGCCAGGGAGGCGGGCTCCCAGCTGGAGACGAAGCTCGGGTCGTCCATGGCGGGATGGCCGGTCAGGATCGCGTGGTGCAGCTGGCGTACCCGGGGCGAGGGCTCCACCCCGAGCTGGTCGATCATCGTGGCGCGCAGCTGCTGGTAGGCGTCGAGGGCCTGGCACTGGCGGCCCGAGCGGTACAGCGCGATCATGTACTGCGCCCGGAGGTTCTCCAGCATCGGATGCCGGGCGCACAGCGTGGCCAGCTCGCCGAGCAGCTGGTAGTGCCGGCCGAGCCGCAGGTCGGCGTCGATGCGCAGGTGCAGGTCGCCGAGCCGGTTCTCCTCCAGCCGCATGGCCTCGATGCCAAGCTGCGGGCCGCAGGGCACGTCGGCAAGGGCCGGTCCCCGCCACAGGCGCAGCGCCTCGCCGAGGTACCGGGCGGCGGTCTCGTTGTCGCCCTCGTTGACCGCGCGCCGGCCCTGGCCGGACAGCTTGTCGTACTTGACCGCGTCCACGTCCTCGGGATCGAGGTCGAGCAGGTACCCGGCCCGCCGGGTGATCAGAATGTCCTTGGACGAGATGCCGCCGCAGTCGGCCAGCGCCTCCTGGAACTTGCGGCGGACCTGAAGAATGTAGGTGTGTAAGGTCGGAATTCGGCTACGCGGGGGACGAAAGTCCCATATTTCTTCCATCAATGCGGTTGCCGTCACGACACGCCCGGCGTTGAGCGCAAGCAGGGCCAGTAGTTGACTCGGTTTGCTTGCCGTTGGCACGACAGAGACACCCATGACGGAAACCTCCATCGGGCCGAGGACCTTGATCTCAACTCGCATGGCATTCCCCATAACTACTATTGTGCGGTCACAAACGCGCGCAGGTCCCACGGGATACCCCTTATCGGGTGGGCAGCGGGCGCCGTGCCGGCATCGTGGAAGCACGTCGACGCTGTCGTGCATCCGCGAAACCGGCAGGCAACAAAAAGGCCGCCACGCCGATCGACGGCGGGCGACCTCTGATGGAGAATCCCTGGTGGTGTAGCGAGCGCTACTCAAATTCTAGGCACACTACGGCCTGCCCAAAGCGTGACAGACCCCAATGGGGTTGTCAACCTCCAGGTTCACCGCAGGTCGGAGCGCCATCACTCGACCACGTCCCCGGCCGCCGGCTGCTCGCGCTCCGGACCAGCGCCGTTGCGGCCCAGCCGGCCGCGCAGGAGCAGCCACTGGTCCGGCGGCCAGGCGTGGCCGGCCTCGCAGGCCACTCGATAGGGGACCTGGTCCTCCTCGCTATAACTCTCCGCGTACACCATCTGGCCGCAGCCGGGCTGGTCGCACACGCCCACCTCGGTGCGGAAGTGGTTGCTCGGCAGCACGACGCCGCGCGCGGCCTCCGTGAGGTCGGCCAGCTCGTCGACGAGGTCGGGCGCCGCGGGATACGCGGTCAGCCAGGTGAAGTGGATGACGAGGAACGTCGCGAGCGCGCGGATGTCGAGCTGGTTCGGCCCGACGACGCCCCGCTCGTCGACCACAAGGCTGCACCAGGAGGCAAGCGTGCTCAGGATGTCCGACCGGATCGTCACCACCGCGTCGCTGAGCACGATGCCGCGCGGCTGCCGGCCATTCACCCGCTCGACGAAACGGTGGTGGCGGTAGTCCAGGTAATCCGCGCAGCTCTCATACCAGGTAGGCAATCCGACGAGGTCGTTCTCCAGCCGGTCCCGGCACTCCACGCAGATATACAGGCCGGGAAGGAGGTCCGGCCGGTGCCCCTCCTGATGGCGTCGGCTTCGGCACAAGCTGGCCGCACTGAACGATTTCGGTGCCATCCTCGCCACGATGGTTCTCCCGTTTGTCAGCAACAACGGATCCACAAGGCCGACGATCGGTCCGCCATTGTTTTATTGCTGGCAACGATACCGAGCCAACCTAGTCCGGGCCTTGCCCACCGGCTTGGTCGGGCCCCACCTCCCGTCGCGGTGACCGAGCGTGTCGATCACCCGCCGGTCGGCCGGAACATCGTTCCGCAAGTCAGAAGATGCACCTCTGACCTGCACAACGGGACGATAACGGCAGTGTTCCGACTGCGAACGTCGTCGTGACCCTAGACGTGGCGCGCCCGGTCGGAAGGGGTTGAAGGGCACGTACCCGTGCCGACGGACCACCCCATGGTATGTCCGCCGGCCTCGTGGACGAGTTGAAGATTGGACGCGGGTTATGACTGAATCCCGATGGAAGCTGGTCATGGACCGGCAGGGCCGCACGACGATCGCCGCCGACAAGTTCGAGCTCACCACCACCACCTCGGAGCCGCTGCAGATGGAGGCGATCGTCTCCGAGCTGATGGCCATGACCAGGCGCACCTACGGGCAGTACTGCGGCCTTTCCCGGGCCATGGAGATGGTCGGCGAGCGCTGGGGCATGCTGATCGTCCGCGACCTGCTGGTCAGCCCCAAGTCCGTGGCCGAGCTGCACCAGGGGCTGCCGCTGATCCCCACCGAGCTGCTCGCCTCGCGGCTCAAGGAGATGGAGCGCTCCGGCGTGGTCCGCATCCAGGACAACGCCGAGGAGGGCGCCGAGGCGCGCTACGAGCTCACCGAGTACGGCCAGGCGCTGGAGGAGGTCGTGCTGGCGTTCGGCCGCTGGGGCGCCGCCACGCTGCACCAGCCGCGTCCGGAGGACGTGGTCACCCCCGACTCGCTGACCATGGCCCTGCGCGCGACCTTCCAGTCCGAGGCGGCCAAGGGCCTGCGGGTCAGCTACGAGCTGCACTTCGGTGACATCGTGCTGAACGCCAAGATCGACGACGGCCGGCTCACCGTCGGCCGGGGCCCGCTGCCCGGCGCGGACGCCGTGCTCGAGCCCGGCCCGCTGCTCAAGGGCCTGATGACCGGCGAGGTCACGCCGGCCGAGGCGCTGGCCAGCGGCACGACCAAGCTGACCGGAGACCCGGAGCTGCTGTCGGTGTTCGCGATGCTGTTCCGGCTGCCGCAACTGCCGGCGCCGGCCCCCGTCCCCGCCTGAGCCCCTCCACATATCGCTGAACGATCACCGAGTCGCGATGGCCGCCGACGAGCACTGGCGCCTAGCGGTGCCGTTATGCCGCTAGGCGCCAGAAGCATGAGCTAGGAGTGCCGATGAGCACCGTGCACCGATCCTGCCCGATCTGCGACGCCGTCTGCGGCCTCAAGCTCACGCTGGACGGCGCCGGGCGGGTCACGTCCGTCAAGGGCGACCAGGACGACCCGTTCTCCAAGGGGTACATTTGCCCGAAGGGGGCCAGCCTCGGCCGGATCGACGAGGATCCCGACCGGCTGTCCCGGCCGATGATCCGTACAGCGGACGGCTGGCGCGAGGCGAGCTGGGACGAGGCGTTCGAGGCGGTCGACCGCGGGCTGTCCGGTGTCATCGAGGCGCACGGCCGCGACGCCGTCGCCGTGTACTTCGGCAACCCGACGTACCACACCATGGCCGGCTTCATGTACCGGATGCCGCTGACCCAGTCGCTGGGCACCCGCAACGTGTACTCGGCCGGCTCCATCGACCAGCTGCCCAAGCAGGTCGCCTGCGGCCTGCTGTTCGGTGACCCGTTCGCCATCGCCGTCCCCGACCTCGACCGCACCGACTACCTGCTGCTCATCGGCGCCAACCCGTTGGAGTCGCACGGATCCCTGTGCGCCGCACCCGACTTCCCCAGCCGGCTCAAGGCGTTGCGCAACCGCGGCGGCAAGATCGTGGTGGTCGACCCGCGGCGCACCCGGACCGCCGCGTTCGCCGACGAGCACCTGCCGATCCGCCCCGGCACCGATCCCTACCTGCTGCTCGGCATCGTGCACACGCTCTTCGCCGAGGACCTGGTCACGGTGGAGCTGGAGGTCGACGGGCTCGACGAGCTGCGTTCGGCGGCCGAGGAGTTCAGCCCGCGGGTCGCCGAGCGGGTGTGCGGCGTGCCCGCCGACGCCATCGTCCGGCTCGCCCGCGAGCTGGCCGCGGCGCCGACCGCCGCGGTGTACTCCCGCATCGGAGCGTCCACCGTGGAGTTCGGGACGCTCGCGCAGTGGCTCGTCGACGTGGTCAACATCCTGACCGGCAACCTGGACAAGCCCGGCGGCGCGATGTTCACCCGGACCGCGGCCGCGGAGATCTTCCGCACCGGCCAGCCGTACGCGTCTGGCCGCTGGCACAGCCGGGTCCGCAACCTGCCCGAGGCGTGCGGCGAGCTGCCGGTGGCCACGCTGGCCGACGAGATCGAGACGCCGGGCGAGGGCCAGGTCCGGGCGCTGATCTGTGTGGCCGGCAACCTGGTGCTGTCCGCGCCGAACGGCCCGCGGCTGGACCGGGCGTTCCCCGGCCTCGACTTCATGGTCTGCGTCGACCCGTACCTCAACGAGACCACAAGGCACGCCGACGTCATCCTGCCGCCGCCGCGCATCCTGCAGGCGCCGCACTACGACTTCCTGCTGCTGATCGTGGCGGTGCGCAACTTCGCCCGGTTCTCCCGGCAGATCCTCCCGCTCGAGCCGGGTCAGCTGTCCGAGGCCGAGATCATGGCCCGGTTGACGCTGATCGCCTCGGGCGCCGGGGCGGGCGCGCCGGCCGCCGCGCTCGACGAGGCGATCCTCGAGCAGATCTTGAGCGGTGCCACGCAAATGCCCGGCTCGCCGTTCGAGGGCCGGGACGTGGCCGAGCTGCGCGCCGGCCTCGACGGGGACAGCGGGCCCGAGCTGCTGCTCGACGCCCTGCTCAAGCTCGGCCCGTACGGGTTGTCCCTGGCCCAGCTGAAGGCCAACCCCAGCGGCGTCGACCTCGGCCCGCTCGAGCCGCGCCTGAAGGAGCTGCTGTGCACCGAGTCCGGCCGGGTCGAGCTGGCGCCGCCGGTGCTGCTGGCCGACCTCGCCCGGATGCGCGAGCGGCTTTCCGGCCCGCGGCCGGAGTTCCTGCTGATCGGGCGGCGCCAGCTGCGGTCCAACAACAGCTGGTTGCACAACGTGGAGACCCTCGTCGGCGGCAGCAACCAGTGCACGCTGCACGTGCACCCGGACGACGTGGCCCGGCTCGGCCTCGGCGAGCGGGCGATCGTGCGCTCGGCGGTCGGCGAGCTCGAGGTGCCGGTCGAGCCGAGCGACACGATGATGCCGGGCGTGGTGAGCCTGCCGCACGGGTGGGGCCACGCCGGCAGCCCGCAGCGGGTCGCGGCCCGGCACGCCGGGGTCAACGCGAACGCGCTGACCGACGAGTCGGTGATCGACGTGCCGTCCGGAAACGCCGTGTTCAACGGGGTTCCGGTCACCGTAAGCCCGGCATAGTCCGCAGTGGACGGAGCGCGCCGAGCACGAAGTGCCCCGCAACGGCGATGAGCACGCCGGCCGCGACAACGGCCCATACCGGCGCGCCCGCGTTGAGCACCGCGACCACGACGAACGCGTCGAATAGGGCCACCAGCGTGAACCCGATGTGCCCGACGTAGCTCGGTGAGCCGGCGTCCCGGATGCGGCGCGCCCGGTCGGCCCGCCACAGCATGACGCCGCCGAGGCCGAGGAACGCCAGGAACAGAGCTCGGGCCGGCCAGTCGATCGACCCCCACTCCTGCGCGATGGCCAGCGCGAGGAACACCATCGTCGTGACCAGCGCCCACAGGTAGGTCGGGAACGCGGTATCCCGCCGCAGCGCAAGGCACCCGGCCACGAACGCGACCACGCCCGCTACGGCATGCACGGTGATGAGCACGGTATGCCACATGGTGGCACCACCTTCCACTGTGTCAGGTCCTCCAGGATGCACCTTCCACAGTGTCAGGTCAAGGCCGTGCGGCGACCCACCAATGGGTCTGCCACTTTTAGACCATTTGACGGATGATTGGCGGTGCGGGAGCGGCGCACGTCGGTTACGCCGCTCCCGCCCGCTGCCCGGCGGGCCCTGCTCCCAACCGGGCCCGGTGGGCCCTGCTCCCACCGGAGCATCGTCACCGCAGTTGGAGATCCGCACGGCAATACGCGCCCGGATCGTCGGCGACGGCACACATTAACCCATGACCCCCACCCGCCCGCCATCCGCCATCTCGGTGAAATGCGCGACCGGGCCGGAGGTTCATTGTTCACGCAACTATCGCCGCAGACACCGAAGCTTCCATCGTGCGTCTATCAGTCGCAATCGCGCATAAACTTCACCAGCGATTCCCAAATCCCAGACACACTTTTTCGTGAGTGAACGGTTGCGGGCAAATTCGGCATAATGCAACCGATTGCATTGATCCCGCCCTAGGTGAGCGACCGGCCCCCGGTGTCGATCTTGCCGTGCGTGATCAGCCAGGCCACCGACTCGCGCAGCGCCTGCAGCGACGAGTACCGCGGCGCGTAGCCCAACAGCGTGCGGGCCTTGTCGATGCTCATGCTCGGGCTGTGCGCCAGATGCTCCCAGCTGACCCGCGCGTCGGTCGGGTCGACGTCGCGCGCCCACTCGTCGTAGGGCAGGAAGCGCAGCCGCGGCTCGCGGCCGAACCAGCCGGCCACCGCCTCGGCGTACCCGCGCACGGTCAGCGCCCGCGGCGAGGTCACGTGGAAGCTCTCGCCGACAGCGGCCGACCACCGGTTCAGCGCCAGCTCGAAGGCCTGCGCCACGTCGTCGGCGTGCACGTGGTGCAGCGTCTCGAGACCGAAGTTGGGCAGGGCGATCTCCTCGCCGCGCGCGATCGCACCGAACATGTCGGCGTCGAAGTTGCCGGCCGGGTTGCACGGCTCCCACCCCGGCCCGACGATGTGCCCGGCGTGCAGCACGCTGGCCGGCGTCCCGCCGCGCCGGGCCTCGGCGAGCAGGTACGCCTCGATGTCCGCCTTGGCGATGCCGTACTCCCCGAACGGCGCGCGCGGAGCGTCCTCGGTGACCGGCACCTCGCGCAGCGGCCCGTGCACCCAGATCGTGCCGCAGTGCAGCAGCAACCCGACCCGCCCGCGCAGCGACTCGGCGAGCCGGCGCGCGCTGTCGACGGTGAAGCAGACCAGGTCCACCACCGCGTCGGCGCCCAGCTCGGCCACCCGCGTGCCGAACGTGCCGGCGGCGTCCTCGGCCTCGCGGTCCACCCGCTCCCGCCGGACCCGCGCCCACGCCGCGTCCTCGTGGTACGGCTCCCGCGCACCCCTGGCCAGCACGACGACCTCGTGCCCCGCGGTCACCAACCGCGGCACCAGGTAGCTGCCGATATGTCCCGTGCCACCGATGACAACCACCCGCATGAGCGCACCCTACCCGCGTAGGCTGCCGGCCATGAGCAATCCCGCACCCGGTTGGTACCCCGAGGCGCCCGGCTCCACGGTGCTTCGCTGGTGGGACGGAACACGATGGACGGCCAACACCCAGCCGGGCGGAGCACAGCGGCAACCGCGCGGCGACGCCAGCCCGTGGGAGATCCAGCTCGGCGGCACACCGGACCCGGACAAGATCAAGGAGCAGCAGCGGCGGGCCGGGGTCGGCCAGGTGGCCCAGGGCGGCGGCACCCTGTTCACCGAGCCGGTGCTGGTGGTCAACCAGAAGGTCAAGCTCATCGAGATGGCCAACGAGTACTCGGTGTTCGACCAGCACGGCCGGCAGATCGGCGCGGTCGCCCAGGTGGGACAGTCCACGCTGAAGAAGGCCGCGCGGTTCTTCACCAGCCTCGACCAGTTCATGACCCACCACCTCGAGGTCCGGGACCTCACCGGGCAGCCGGTGCTGGTGCTGACCCGCCCGGCGAAGGTGTTCAAGTCCCGCATCCTGGTGCAGCGCCCCGGCGGCCAACCGGTCGGCGAGATCATCCAGGACAACGTGTTCGGCAAGATCCGCTTCGCGTTCGTGGTCGACGGGCAGCAGGTCGGCGGCATCCAGGCGGAGAACTGGCGCGCCTGGAACTTCGCCGTCACCGACCACACCGGCACCGAGATCGCCCGGATCACCAAGACCTGGGAGGGCCTGGCCAAGACCATGTTCACCACGGCGGACAACTACGTCGTCCAGATCCACCGCCCCCTCCCCGACCCGTTGGCCAGCCTCGTGGTCGCCTCGGCGCTGACCGTGGACACGGCGCTCAAGCAGGACAGCCGCGGCTTCGGCTGAGCCCGCTACAGTCCCGGCGCGTGAGCGACACTGCCGCGCCCGGCGCGACCAAGACCGGCCTGACCCCACTCGAGCTCGCGCAGGATGTGTTGGTCCGCATCGACAAGGCTCTCGAGTACGCCCGGCATCGCCGGGGCAAGTTCCGGTGGCGGGCCTCCGCCGTCCGGGTGAGCGCGCTGGCGCTGTCCGCGACCTCCACGATCATCCTGGGCTGGCAGGATCTGGACTTCTGGTCCGGTCTTGCGTTCTCGTTGGTGGCGCTGACCACCGCGGTGAACACCCTGGAGCCGTTCTTCGCCTGGCGGTCCCGGTGGGTGCTGATGGAGGAGACCCAGTACCGGCTGCACCGATTGCACGACGACCTCAGCTATTACCTCGCCGCACACCGGCCCGATCAGCTCGACCTCGCCACCGTCACCACGATGTTCGAGCGCTACCAGGGCATATGGGAGTCGCAGAGCGACCGGTGGCTGGAATATCGGCGAACCGCGGCACCGGGCGGGTAACCGGCTCTACGCTGCCTGCCGTGTTCTCCGTTTCGGTGCCCGGGTACGTCGGCACCCGGATCGCCGACGCGCTCGCCGACGCCCACGCGCTGAAACCCCTGAGGGACAAGGAATGTCGACTGGACCGCTGGACCGGGTGCTGCGCTCGGCCGGCACCGACACGCTCGAGCTGCTCGCCGTCCTGCCCGGCGCGGACCTGACCACGCTGCTGCTGGAGGTGATGCGCCGGCGCGCGGCCGGGCTGGCCGCGCCGGACGTGCTGCGCCAGTACCGCGCGGACCGGTTCGTCGCGCCGGCCGAGGTTTCGTTCGCACGGTTGCGTGCGGCCGAGAACGCCGCGCTGTCCGCGGTTCCCGGGGACTTCGCGCTGCTCACCCTGTCCCCGGTCACGCCGCTCGGCACCCATTCGGTGCTCGGCGCCGTCCACCAGAACAACGTGGTGTCGACCGTCCGCCGAACCGAGGTGGCCGCCGATCCCACCAACGGGCTGGCGCTGGAGGCCGCCGACCGGCGGGCCGCCCGGCCCGATGCCGACGTCCGGCTCGCCGCGTTGCAGCGGGTGGTCCGGGCGCAGGTGTTCACCGGGCCCGCCAGCTTCGCGCACTTCACGCTGCTCGCCGCGGTCTCCGCCGGCCGCGACCCTGGCAACCTGGCGTTCGAGCGCCGGCACGCCGTCGAGCACATCCGCCTTGCCGCCGACGCGGTCCGGGCCGCGACGGGTGCCGGCGCCCTCGTCCGGCTCACCGCCTGGGACTCCCGCTACCGGCCGGTGCTCGATGCGGTGCGCGCCGCGCTGCCCGACGTCGAGTTGGTGGACGACCCCGACCGGGAGCCCGGCCGCGGCTACTACACCGGCTTCTGCTTCAAGGTGTTCTGCCGCACCGCCGGAGAGCCGTTCGACGTCGGCGACGGCGGGCTGCTCGGCTGGACCGCGGCCCTGCTCGGCAACCGCAAGGAGCGCCTGATCAGCAGCGGCCTCGGGATCGACCGCCTGGCCAGCGCTTAGCCGCCGGCCCGCCGGGTACCTCGTTGACATGAACAAGCTGCTGTACAAACCACTCGGCCTGCTGTTCGGCGCGCTCGGCGGCGTGCTGGCCAGCACGGTGTTCCGGAAGGTCTGGCAGACCGCCACCGGCGAGGACGAGCCGCCGACCGCCACCGACAAGGACCTGTCGTGGCGCGAGGTTCTCGTGGCGGCCACCGTGCAGGGCGCGATCTTCGGCCTGGTCAAGGCCGCGATCGACCGCGGCGGCGCCACCGGCTACCGCAAGCTGACCGGCAAGTGGCCCGACGACTAGTCGGGCCGGCGCCTCGCCTCGAGCCGCTCGGCGTCGTTCCAGACCACCGGGGTCGCGCCGACCGGGTCGAACCGGATGTCCGGGTCGTCGCTCTGGACCAGGCACATGAGGCGGCGCCCGAAGAGCGCGGCACGGCGGGACGCGCCTGCCATGGTGTCGAGCACGGCCAGGGCCGCGTGCGGGCAGCACCGGGCGAAGGCGTCGTAGCCGGTGAAGACGATCGCGAGGCCGGCGGTGCCGGGCGCCCAGCCGTAGACCTGACCGGCGACGTCGCGCAGGCAGTCGTTGAGGGCATCCAGGTTGCGCCCGTAGTGGTCGGGGAAGCTCAGCGCCGCGGCGATGTCGCGGTGCAGGTCGCGCTCGGTGGACCAGTGCGCGGCGTCGATGCGGGTGACCTGGTACCCGTGCGCGCTCAGCCAGGCGGTGGTCTCCTCGAGGATTGCCGTGCGCCAGAACAGCGTCACCGGGGTGTTGATCAGCAGCCGGAGAGCGCGATCGTCGCTCGACTCCGCGTCGGGATCAGAGGCCGCCATGATCGCGAGGTTGGTCGAACTCGCCGATGAGCTCCCCGACCAGGCGGATGCTCTTCAGCACCGCGTCGTGCGGGAGGTGACCGACCTGGTGGAAGCACATGAGGCGGTCGATGCCGAGGTCGGCGTACCTGCGTAGCTTGGCGCGGCAGGTGTCCGGGCTGCCGACGATCAGGGAGTCCTGCTCGCTCAACGCATCGAAGATCTCGTCGTCGGGTACGTGCTCACCCTCAAGGATGCGGCCGATGCAGATCTGGGCGCGGTTGGGCGAAAGTCCGCGGGCGGCCTCGGCCCGGAGGAACTCACCGGTGAGCCCGCCGCCGGCCAGATCGTCCATCATGGCCTGCTGGCGCGCCGCGGTCTCCAGGAACATCTCCTTGGCCTCGAAGAAGGTCATGGCCTGGACGGTGTACCAGGCCGCGGCGGTGGCGGCGCCGTTGCGCATGGCCTCCTCGTCGGTGTCGGCACAGTGGACGAACGTGAAGAACGCGACCCGGTCGTTGACGAACGCGCCGACCGGTTGGGAGCACTGGGAGATCGCGGAACGGTACAGCTCGATCATCGACCGGACCCTTGGCAGCGCCTCCCAGAGCGTGGTGCCGAGCACCCCGACGCCGCGCCGGCCGGCGTCCTCGAACGAGGCGGGGCTGGACGCCGCCTGCCACAGCGGCGGATGCGGCTTCTGATACGGCTTCGGGCCGATCCGCACGTCTTTGATCTTGTAGAACTCGCTGGAGTAGGAGAACCGATCCTCGGTCCACATGCGCGGGATCATCTCGAACGCCTGCTGCGTCTGCGCCCGCACGTCGGCCGGGTCGATGTTGAACAGCCGCCACTCCGGGATCGTCGAGCGGGTCAGGCCGAACTCCAGCCGGCCCCGGCTGAGGTGGTCCAGCGTTGCGGCGCGCTCGGCGGCGCGGATCGGATGGTTGAACCGGCCGGGCGCCAGCACCGCCGCGTGGCCGAGCCGGATCCGGCTCGTGTGCTGCGAGATGGCCGTCAGCAGCAGCTCGGGCGCCGAGGAGAGGCTGAACTCCTCGGCGCCGTGGTGCTCGACCTGCCACCAGCAGCCGTAGCCCAGCTCGTCGGCCAGCTTGGCCTGCTCGATGGTCTGGACGAGCCGCTCGTGCTCGTGGTCGCCATGCCATGGCCGGGGGTTCTGGATCTCGCTGAAGATGTCGAGCCGCACCAGCCGAACTTACCCGCGGTGGGGCTCCTAGGTGTGCCCGAGCCCTTACTTAGGGGCATCAGCGGATGGTCATCGGTGCGGGACGTGTCCATCATGAGGGAGTGGCTGATCGCCGTGCGGTGCTGCGGTGGGGGCTGGCGGGCACGCTTGGGTTGGCCCTGCCGGCGGGCACCGCCGTCGTGTCCGGCGGCCGGTCGCGCGGCCCGGCCGCCGCCCCGTCCGCCGCGGAGGATGCGTTGCCCACCTGGGCGTTCGGCACCCCGCTGCCGATTCCGGCGGTGCTGCGCCCGGTGTCGACCGAGGGCGGCGTGGACCGGTACGAGATCGTCCAGCGGGAGGGGCGGCAGCGGATCGTGCCGGACGCGACGACCGCGATCTGGGGCTACGACGGCACGTTCCCGGGGCCCACGATCGAGGCCCGGCGCGGCCGCCCGGTCGTGGTGACCCACCGCAACGAGCTCCCGGCGCCGACCGTGGTGCACCTGCACGGCGGGGTGGTGCCGCCGCAGGACGACGGCCACCCGCTGGATCTCGTGCTTCCCGTTGGCGCGCAGGCGGATGCCGTGCAGACCGAGCACGCCCGGCACGGCGTCGCCGGGCTGGCCGCCGGAAGCCGCGCCTACGCCTACGCCAACGACCAGCCGGCGGCCACGCTGTGGTACCACGACCACCGGATGGCCTTCACCGGCCCGCAGGTGTACCGCGGCCTTGCCGGGTTCTACCTGATCCGCGACGACGCCGAGGACGCCCTTGCGCTGCCGCGCGGCGAGCGCGACATCCCGCTGCTGATCGCCGACCGCCAGCTCGCCCCGGACGGGTCCCTGTTCTACCCGGCGGCCGACCCGACCGGCCGCCGGCCCGGTGTCACCGAGCGGTACCACCACAGCGGCATGGCCGGCGAGACGGTCACCGTCAACGGCGTGGCGTGGCCGTTCCTCGAGGTGGACGCCGCGCTGTACCGGCTGCGCTTTCTCAACGCCTCCAACGCCCGGCCGTACCGGCTGGTGCTCGACCCGCCCCCGCCGGGCGGCAACGGCTTCGTCCAGATCGGCAGCGACGTCGGCCTGCTGCCCCGCCCGGTGCGCTACGAGATGTTCGTGATCTCGCCGGGCGAGCGCTACGACATGCTGGTCGACTTCTCCCGCTACCAGCCAGGAACCCGGGTGACGCTGCGCAACAACGTCGGCGACGGCACCGCAGGCCACGTCATGCGGTTCGTCGTCGCCCGCCGCGCCCGCGACGACGCCCGCGTGCCGGAGACGCTCGTCCCCGACGCCCGCCCGCCGGCCAAGGACCAGCCCGGCGCGGACCGGCGGTGGGCGTTCTTCAGCGGCCCGCAGGAGGGGACCGCGCCGCCGATGGTCAACTTCCAGCTGTACGACATGACCCGGATCGACGCCCGCCCGACCCTCGGCAGCACCGAGATCTGGGACATCACCGCCGATCCCACCCACCCGATCCACCTGCACATGGCGCACTTCAGGATCCTGCGCCGCAACGGCGGCCCGCCGGAGCCGCAGGACGCCGGCTGGAAGGACACCGTGTTCGTGCCGAGCGGCGGGATGCGGATCGCCGTCACCTTCACCGGCCACCGCGGCCGCTACGTCCTGCACTGCCACAACCTCGAGCACGGCGACACCGGCATGATGGCCAACCTGGAAGTGACATGAGCACTCGCACCCGAAGCCGGGCCAGGCCGGCCGCCAGGTCCTACACCGCGCGGCTGCACGACCGCACGGCGAAGCCCCTGCCCACGCGGCGGTTGCCGGCCTGGATCGCCGCGACCGTCGCCCTTTGCGCGGAGCTGGGTCATCTCGCCGCGGCCGGCACCGAATGGCCGGCGTCCATGCCGCGCGGGCTGGTCCACGTCGTCGCGGCGGCAGCCCTCGGCCTGGTCGCCGCGAACGTCTACTTCGGACCGAACCGGCTCATCGTCCGCGCTGCCATGACCCTCGGTCTTGCCCTGCCCGCACTCTGGCTGACCGGTGCCGTCGCCGGCTTCCCGTTGTACCGCGACTTTCCGATCGTGGCGGCCGGCGCGCTGGCCGCCGTCGAGCTCGGCCTCGCCGGGCTCAGTGCCCATGGCCTCCGACGGGATGAGCGTGGATCACGGCCTCGCCCAGCCGGGGCACGGCGTGGATGAGCCGGTGCTCGGCGTCGTGCGCGATGTGGTGCGCCCGCGCCAGTGACAGCTCGGGGTCGACCTCGACCTCGGCGTCCGCGGTCAGGCTGTGGCCCACCCAGCGCAGCCGCAGCCGCCCCACCGCCCGCACCCCGGGCGTCTCGGCGAGGGCGTGCTCGGCCCGGCCAACCAGCTCGGGATCGACCGCGTCCAGCAGCCGCGCGAGCACCTCGCCGGCCGCGCCCCACAGCACCGACAGGATCGCCACCGTGATCACCAGGCCGACCACCGGATCGGCCCAGTGCCAACCCAGCGCCGCGCCGCCCGCGGACAGCAGCACGGCAAGGCTGGTGAAGCCGTCGGTGCGGGCGTGCAACCCGTCGGCGACCAGCGCGGCCGAGCCGATCCGCCGCCCGACGCCGATCCGGTAGCGCGCCACCACCTCGTTGCCGGCGAACCCGATCAGCCCGGCCGCGGCCACCCAGCCGACGTTGGTCAGCTCGCGCGGATCGAGCAGCCGGTCGATGGCCTGCCACGCCGCCAGGCCGGCCGACGCCGCGATCACGGCCAGGATCAGCAGGCCGGCCAGGTCCTCGGCCCGGCCGAGCCCGTAGGTGAACCGCCGGGTCGCCGCCCGCCGGCCGAGCAGGAACGCGATCGCCAGCGGCACCGCGGTCAACGCGTCGGCCAGGTTGTGCAGCGTGTCGCCGAGCAGCGCCACCGACCCGCTGAACGCCACCACGACCGCCTGGGCGACCGCAGTCACCAGCAGCACCGCGAACGACAGCCACAGCGCGCGCATTCCCTGCGCGCTCGCCTCCAGCGCGCGATGCCCATGCCCGTGCCCATACCCCACGGCTGGACCGTACGTCGTCGATCCCTATGCGACAACGGCGTAACAGCAAGGGTTTTGCGGCTACCAGACCTCGCCGTCGCGCCAGTCGCAGGCCAGCTCGCCGGACAGGTCGAGCGAAGCGGTCACCGGGAGGACGAACACCCCGCCGTCCTCGTCGGCGGTGCGCACGACACCGGCCGGGGTGAGCGCGAACGTCGGCCCCCGCCACGGTTTCCAGCCGCGGCCGGTGTAGAACGCCGCGGCGTCCTCGGTGGCGCTGAGCGTGCCCAGCTCGTACCCGCCGCGGATCACCCGCTCCAGCGCGGACATCAGCGCCCCGCCGTGCCCGCAGCCGCGCCGGTCCGCGCGCACCCCGACGCCCTCCACGTAACCGGTGCGCAGCGCCCGCCCGCCGTGCAGCAGCCGCCGCTGCACCACGGCCGCGTGCCCGATCAGCTCCGATCCCTCCAATACAAGGGCATGCATGCCGCCGCATGAGTGATCCCAGTCCTCGTCGGTGAAATCCCCGGCGAAGACGTCGTCGAGCAACATCCGGGCGGCGGTGAGCGTGCCGGCGTCCAGATCTGCGGTGTGGACGGTGCGTACCTCGGTCACCCCGCCATCATCCGGCGGCACGGCGGATCGGCATGAGCGCATCGGATTCAGGTGTAGACCACTAGGCCGTTCGGCGGCTGACCGCTGCGTCAGCCGGCGAGTACGTTCGGTCACGCGCCCGGGTCTTTCCTCCGGCTCGGGCTCCCCTGCGCATTTCGGAGGTCTTATTATGCTGCGAATTCCACGCGGCCCCGTCGCCGCGGTCGGCGCGGTTCTGATGGCCGTCGGCCTGGCCAACGTCAGCGTGGCGGAAAGCGCGCCGTCCGGCGGCGAGGCCCAGTACATCCGGCTGGCCAACCGCACGTTCGACCCGGTGGCGGACGGTATCCGGGTCACCGCCGCCCAGCCTGGCCAGCGGGCCTACCTGGTCCAACTCCGGGACGGGCTTTCCGATGAGCGGCGGGCCGAGTTGCGGGCAATGGGCGTCCGAATCGGCGCGTACATTCCCGACCTCGCCTACGTCGTGAGAATGGACGACAACACCCGGCAATCGGTCGAGAAATTGGAATACGTCCGCTGGGTGGGCGACTACCGCCCCGCGGACAAGCTCGACGCCGCCACGGCCGTCACCGCCCTCTCGGGCGCCGGTCAGTACCTGATCACGCTGGTGGAACGGGACGTGCGCGACCAGTGGGTGGTCACCGGCCGGATCTTCCGGCTGGGCGGGCGGCCGGACGTCGTGTCGGCAAGCGGCCAGCACCTGGTCGCGACGCTGCTGCCCGATCAGGTGGCCGCGGTGACCGAGCTGCCCGAGGTGCTCGCCGTCGGCGCGGTGTCCGCGCCGGAGTACGACATGAACAACTCGCGCGAGGCCTCCGGGGCGAACTTCGTCGAGGCCGCGGGCGGCTACCGCGGCCAGGGCGTGCGCGGCGAGGTCATGGACGGCGGGTTGCGCGCGACCCATCAGGAGTTCCGCGCGCGCCCCGCGATGCTGCACGGTCCTAACTCGACGAACACCGGGCACGGAACGTCCACGTACGGCCAGATCTTCGCCTCCGGGGTGAGCGCGATGCGGCGCGGCGTCCTGCCGGAGGGTCAGGGAATCTTCGCCACCAACAACAAGCCCGACCGCTACGCGCACACCCGGGAGCTGGTCAACCCGACCGGCCCGTACCGCGCGGTGTTCCAGTCCAACAGCTGGGGCTCCTCGCTCACCACGGCCTACACGTCGACCTCGGCCGCGATGGACACGATCATCTTCGATCACGACATCCTGATCTGCCAGTCACAGAGCAACGCCGGCACCCGCAGCTCCCGCCCCCAGGCCTGGGCCAAGAACATCCTGTCGGTCGGCGGCCAGTTCCACCGCAACACGTTGTCCCGCACCGACGACGCGTGGAACAGCGGCGCCAGCATCGGCCCCGCCGCCGACGGCCGGATCAAGCCCGACCTGTCCAACTACTACGACCAGATCGACACCACCTCCGCCGGCAGCGACACCTCCTACACCACGTCCTTCGGCGGCACCAGCGGCGCCACCCCGATCACCTGCGGCAACGCCGGACTACTCTTCCAGATGTGGGCCGACGGCGTCTTCGACGGCGGCCCCGGCAAGGCCCGCGACGTGTTCGCGTCCCGGCCGCACGCCGCCACCGCCAAGGCCCTGCTCATCAACACCGCCAACCAGTACCCGTTCACCGGCACCACCGCCGACCTGGCCAGAGTTCACCAGGGCTGGGGCACGGTCAGCGTCCGCAACCTGCACGACCAGGCCCGCCTCAACGGCTGGCGCCTGCCCGTCCTGGTCGATGAGACGGATCTGCTGACCGCCGGCCAAACCCGCCGCTACACCGTCACCCGCAACGGCTCCCAACCGCTGCGCGCCACCCTGGTCTACAACGACCCCGCCGGCTCGCCCACCGCCGCCGTCGCCCGCGTCAACGACCTCACCCTCCGCGTCACGGCCCCGAACGGCACCGTCTACTTCGGAAACAACGGCCTGAACGCCGGCAACTGGTCCACCCCCGGCGGCTCCCCCAACACCGTCGACACCGTAGAAAACGTCTTCGTCCAGAACGCCGCCACCGGCACCTGGACAATCGAGGTGATCGCCACCCAGCTCAACGCCGACTCCCACCGCGAAACCCCCGCCACCGACGCCGACTTCGCCCTCGTCGTCCACTGAGGCCACACCGGGAGACCCACCCGAAAGGGGTTGTGTGGCGCTCTCCGGCTGGGCTAGACACGTCCCATGACGGAGATGCGCGCGGGTGCACGGGCCCTTCCGGAGATCACCGATCGGCAGACTTGGCAGGCGAGGATCGACGAGCTGCGGGTCAAGGAGAAGGCCCATACTAGGGCCGGGGACGCGCTGGCCGCCGAACGCCGTCGGTTGCCGATGGTCGAGGTCGATCCGCAGACTCCGCTCATCGGAGCCGACGGGCCGGTGCCGTTGATCGACATCTTCGACGGGCGGTCCCAGTTGATCGCCTACTTTCAGATGTGGTACACCGGCCGGCCCGCGGCGGAGCAGTGCGAGGGCTGCACCTTCTCCACGTCCCACATCAACGAGCTGTCCTATCTGCACTCGCGGGACGTCAGCTACGCGACCTTCTGTGCGGGGCCGTACGAGGAGAGCTCGCGCTACCGCGACTTCATGGGTTGGACGGTTCCCTGGTACTCGGTGCCGGAGGAGTCCGTGGACCGGTTGGTCGCGGATCGGCACTTCGGCATCCTGGTCTGCTATCTCCGGGACGGTGACAAGGTCTTCGAGACCTACTGGACCACCGGCCGCGGCAACGAAGTGATGGCACCGTCGTACGGACTGCTGGATCTGACCGTCTACGGCCGGCAGGAGTTCTGGGAGGACTCGCCCGAGGGTTGGCCGCAGCACTGGAATGCCGCAGGAGGTCAGTTCAGGCTGGACGGCCGCCCGACCGCCCAGTGGTCCCGGATCAAGGCCGGCCGCAACGACGACCTCGGCACAGCGCCTGATGATCAGCACCAACCGCGCCGCCACTGAGTGAGCGCCAACGAATTCGTTCCGTCTCGTCCACCTCGCCATGACCATGCTGTGGGCGCGTGGGCGATCGTGGCGGGTGAGCGCCCGTGTGGGTGACTCGGGTGGCTGGGGGCGGTGGGGTGGCACATGCTGGGTGCGCCGTGGGAGATCAGGAGGAGGTATCCCCATGTTGACCAGGCAGGACATGAAGGCGCGCGACATCATGCATCGGGGGGTGGAGTGTATTCCGGCGCACGAGACGCTGGAGCGGGCCGCGCGGCGGATGCGTGAGCTGGATGTCGGGTCGCTGCCGATCTGCGATCATGACCGGCTCACCGGGATGATCACCGATCGGGACATCGTGGTGAAGTGCGTTGCGCTGGGGCATGATCCGGCGACGATGACGGCCGGTGATCTGGCGCAGGGGACGCCGCGCTGGATCGATGCCGGGGCGAGCGTTCAGGATGTGCTCAGGGAGATGAAGCAGAACCAGATCCGGCGGCTCCCGGTCATGGAGAACAAGCGCCTGATCGGCGTGATCAGCGAGGCCGACCTGGCCGCGTCGCTCGATGAAGGCCAGCTTGCCGAGTTCGTCAGCCGGGTGGCCACGCCGCACCGGTAGGCAAGCGAAGAGGTCGGGCGGCCTGCGGGCAGACCGCCCGGCCTCGGTCACTGCAGGGCGAAGCTGGAGTTCCCCGACGTGATCACGCCGGTGATCCCCACCAGACCCGACACCTGCGTGGGTTTCGCGCGGTTGGTCGTGGTGCCGTCGCCGATCTGGCCGTCGCTGTTCTGACCCCAGGTTCGCACGGTGCCGTCGATCGACAGGGCCATGCTGTGCTCGAACCCGGCGTCGATCGCGATCACCGTCTCGGCGCCGGCGGCCGTCGACACCGGGAACACCCGCGGGCTGGTGGTGCCACCGTCCCCGACCTGGCCGGCGGTGTTCTCCCCCCACCCCTTGACCCGGCCGTTGGCCATCAGCGCAAGGCTGTGCCGGCCCCCGCAGGTGATGGCGACGGCCGGTCCGCCGAGACTGTCGGTGTTCACCGTCGTCGGCAGTGGACTGTCCGTAGTGGAGCCGTTGCCCAGCTGGCCGTTGCTGTTGTCACCCCAGGCCCGGATCACGCCGTTGGCCAGCAACGCCATGCCGTGCCGCCGTCCCGCGGCGATCGCCTTGGCCGGGATCAGGTTCTGCACCGGGGCCAGCGTGCTCCGGTTGATCGTCGAGCCGTCGCCGAGCTCTCCGCTGCCGTTGCCGCCACAGGACAGCACCCGGCCGTCGGCCAGCAGCACCAGGGTGAAGTTGTCCCCCGCGGCCAACGCCTTGACCCGGCTCAACCCCAGGTTCGGCACCTGCACCGGGGTGAGCTGATCGGTGCCGGCGCTGCCGAGACCGAGCTGGCCGTGAAGGTTGCGCCCCCAGGCGAAGAGCCTGCCGTCGGCAAGCAGCGCCAGGCTGTGGGCCGCGCCGGCGGCCACCGCCACCACGTTGGCCAGGCCCGCGATCGGCGCCGGCGTGGCGCGGTCGGTCTTGGTGCCGTCACCCAGCTGGCCGTTGCTGTTGTTGCCCCACGCCCGGACGGTGCCGTTGGACAGCACCGCAAGGCTGAAGCCCGACCCTTCGGCAAACGCGGTGACACCGGTCAGGTTCGGCACCGGCGCCGGCAGGGCCCGGCCGGTCGTCGTGCCGTCACCGAGCTGCCCGGCGCTGTTGCGCCCCCAGGCCAGCATGGTTCCCGGAGTGGCGGCGGCGGCAGCCTCCCGGCTTGCCGCCTCCTCGGTACGAGTAGTGGTCATCGTCTGTTTTCCATCCCTTTCCGCGACGGTCGCGCGGTCCGGACGGAAGTCCACAGCACGCGGCGCGCCGGGCCATCGGTAAGCCGATGCCTATCTGTGCCGGCCGCATTGCCTATGTTTCCGCGAGCAGCAGCTTGAGCAGGAGGTCGGCGTGTCGCTCGGCGGCGGCCTTGCCGACCTCGGGGAGCTGGTGCGCCATCTGGACGGTCAGCTCGTATCTGTCCGGCCCGGCGCCCCTCTTGTTCTCCGTGCCGGAGAACCTGACCGCGGCTCGGGAGCGTGAGCTGGCCGAGCTTCGCGCCGCGCATCAGGGGGTCACGGGGGTGCGGACGGTCGCCGTCACCGGCGTCGCCGGGATCGGAAAGACCAGCCTGTGCATGGCGTTCGCGGCCGAGACGGTGGCCGCCGGTGGGCTCGTGCTGGCCGGATCGTGCCCGCGGCCGATGGGCGTGCCGGTCGCGTACGCGCCGTTCGTGACGGCGTGGCAGGGGGTGCCGGGCGGGTTCGTCGAGCTGCTGAACGGGTTGGCGGCGCTGGGACCGGTGGCCGACGAGGTGGCCACGGCCTGGGTGTGCGACCGGGTGCTTGCCCGGCTGACCGAGTGGTGCGCCGAGCGCCCGGCGGTGCTGATCGTCGAGGACGCGCACTGGATCGACCCGGCGAGCCTTGCCGTGCTGCAGGCGATCGGCCGGGCGCGCGGGCCGCGGCTGCTGCTGGTGGTCTCGGCCCGGACGGACGACGCCCGGCCGGATCTGGTGGCCGGGCTGCTCGAGCTGGCCACGGATCACCTGGCGCTGGCACCGCTGCCGGACGACGCGATCGGCGGGCTGGTCCGGTCCGTGCTGGGTCCCACCGCGACCGACGAGGACGTCGCGGCGATCACCCGGCGGGCACAGGGGCATCCGCTGTACGCCAAGGAGTTGGCCCGGCACCACGGCGCCGGCCTGCCGGACACCCTGCGGGTGCTGCTCGCCAGGCGGATCCGCGGGTCCGGTGTGGACGGCGTCCGGCTGCTGGCGGCGGTGGCCCTCGCCGGCGACCTCGCGACCGAGCCGCTGCTGGCCGAGGTGCTCGAGCTGCCGCCCGACAGGGTCGCGGCGCTGGTCGACTCGGCTATCCACTGTGGACTCCTCGGCCGGGACGGGGTGATCGTGGCGCCGCGGCATGGGCTGTACACGGAGGCCGCCGAGGCCGAGCTGCCGGCGGCGGCGCTTGTCGACCTGCACCGCCGGATCGCCCTGGCCCTCGCCCGGTCCGGGTCCGACCGGCCGGGCGCGCTCGCCTGGCACTGGGAGCGGGCCGGCCGAACCGCCGAGGCGGCACGCTGCTGGTCCGCGGCCGGCCGGGCGGCGGCTGGCCGGCACGCTCACGCCGAGGCTGCGCACGCCTTCGAGCGCGCCCTCGCGCTGTGCGACGACGACTCGTCCTATGTAGACACGGCGGTGGCGGCCGCGACCGCGCTGCGGTGGTCGAGCCGGCCCGCCAGGGGCGCCGCGATCCTGCGCTGCGCCCTGGCAAGGGCCGGTGATCTCGCCATGCGCTGCCGGCTGCTGCACCAGCTGTGGGACTGCCTTTACGTTGCCGGACAACGGGTCGAGGCGTACGAGGTGCTGGCCGAGGCGGCCGCGCTCGCGGCATCGCTGCCGGACTCCGCGCTCACCGCGCGGGTGGCGATCGCGGAGTGCAGCCGGCTGATGACCGAGGCCCGGTACGCCGAGGGGGTGCGGCGCGGCCGGGCAGTTGTGCGGCTGGCCGAGCGGGTCGGCGACGCCGAGGCCGAGGCGCACGCGCGCTGCGTTCTCGGGGTGTGCCTGGCCTTCGACGGATCGGTCGGCGACGGCGTCGGCGCGCTGGCGGCCGCGCGCGAGCTGGCGCACCGGTGCGGCAGCGTCCGGGAGCTGACCAGGGTCGCGGGCAACCTGACCTTCGTGCTGGTCAACACCGGTCAACACGAGCGCTGCGCCAGGGTGGCCCGCGAGGAGCTGTCCCGTTTGGACGGGCTGGGGCTGGCGCACGCCCTCGGCGGGCCGCTGCACTACAACCTCGCGGTCAGCCTGGCCGCGCTCGGCCGCTGGACCGAGCTCGACGAGCTGGCCACGGCGGCCGAGGGCAAGCTGCCGGCCGGGAAGGCGGCCAGGGTGCTGCTGTGCCGGGCCGAGGTGACCGCGCTGCGCGGCGACCACGAGGCGGCCGGCGAGCTGCTCGACCGGGCCGGGCGGCTGGTCTCGGATGCGCTCTTCGCCGCCGAACGGGCCATCCCGGCCGCGATCACGGCCAGGGTCGCGGGCAGGGCGCGGACGGCCGTGCACACCTGCCTGCGGGCGCTGGCGTCCACTCCGGACGGTCTGGCCGGCATCGAGGGGCTGCGGCTGTGCGCCGAGGGACTTGGCGCGCTCGCCGACCTCCAGCTCGGCGGCGGCCGGGTGACCCGCTTCGACGATCCGGCTGCGACGGCCGGATCGCTGCTCACCGCGGCCGACCGGGTGCGGCGCCGGGCGCCGGAGGAGCGGGCCTGGCGGCTGCAGTGCGAGGCGGAGGCCGGACGGCTCCGGCGCTCCTGTGTGGACGCTTGGGCCGCGGTCGTCGCGGCGTGGGCCGAGCTGAACCTGCCGTACCGCGCGGCCTATGCCCGGACGCGGCTGGCCGAAGCCATGATCGCGGCGCGTTCGCCGGCGCGGGCCGGGGACGCGGTGCAGGAGGCCTACGCGGCCGCGGTGTCGCTGGGTGCGGCGCCGCTGTGCCGCGAGATCGAGCGGGTGGCCCGGCGGGGACGGCTGCCGCTGCTCGGCACGCCGACGGCCGACGTGCCGCGGCTGGACACGCTCACCCGGCGCGAGACCGAGGTGCTCGAGCTGCTCGGCTGGGGCCGCACCAACCGCGAGATCGCCGCCGAGCTGGTGCTCAGCGAGCGCACGGTCGGCGTCCACGTCTCGAACATCCTGGCCAAGCTCGGCGCCGGCAACCGCGTCGAAGCCACCCGCATCGCCCGCGAGGCGCAACCCGTCCACACCTGAGAGGTCACGATGACAGTCACCACGCTGCAGCCCGTCGACGATCCCGTCGAGCCGCCCGTCAAGATCCAGAAATGGGCCGAGTTGCACGTCGACGACCAGGTCTTCCGGCTGATTCCGCCGTGGAACCTGGACAAGCTCGCCGCGCAGCTGGAAGCCGCGATCGCCGACCGGACCGTCGTGAAGGTCCGCGCCTACACCGAGCTCAACGGCGAGACCACGATCCTGGTGAACCCGTCCCGGGCGGCGGTGGTCTACCTGGCGAAGCGGCCGGAGCTGGTGGGCCGCTCGGGCATGCCGGACTGACCTGCCCGCGCGGCCCCCTCCCCGGATCAGACCGCCGTGATCCCGAACCAGACGCGGTAGCGCGAGTAGGACGTCACCAGGTCCACCGGCGAGCTGCTCGTGCAGGTGAGCCTGGCCGAGCCGAGCGAGTCGTCCGCCGACGGCCAGTCCGCCTCGAATCCGGACAGCGTCGTGTACCCACCGGCCGGCACGAACACCGAGGGGCTGTCGAAGTCGGCGCCCGGGTGGGTGGCGAGGTAGGTGAACGGAACCTCGGCGCCGCCGTTGGGGTACCGGGTGCCGCCGAGCGTGAAGTACACCTCGTCCTTCGATGACTCCTGCAGGTCCAGCGCCTGCACCTGGGTGATGGTGATGATGCAGCCGCTGGCCACGCCGACCGGGTCGGCCCCGGCCGGGTTGGCCGCCAGCGCCGCCGCGCCGGCGCCGAGCAGGGCCGCCGCCACACCTCTGCGCACGATGTTGGGTCTCATTTCGTTCCTCCTCAAGGAATTGGGGTCAACTGACCCCGTCAAGCAGACCCTTTCGGCCACCTCCGGCGCTTCGTGAGGAATACCTAGGTTCGGTCGACGCGGGCCTCGGCAGACTGGCGGCATGGGCGCACCCGAGGTCGAGTCCGCACGCCGGGCGGAGCTGCTCGAGCTGCTCGTGGAGTACTCCAAGACGCACGGGCTCTCCTCGATGTCGCTGCGACCGCTGGCCGCCGCGGTCGGCTCGAGCCCGCGCGTGCTGCTGTACTTCTTCGGCTCCAAGGACGGCCTGATCCGCGAGGTGCACGGCCGGTTGCGGCGCGAGCAGCTCGAGCTCGTTGCGCGGTCGGCACATTCAGGCCGGGGACCGGTGGAGTCGGTGCGCGTGCTCTGGAAGTGGCTCGCCAACCCGGCGAATGCCGACGTGGAGCGGTTGTTCTTCGAGTGCTACGCCCGCTCGCTGCGCGACCCGACCGGGCCATGGGCACGGTTCGGCGAGGCCGGCGTGCGCGAGTGGCTGCCGCACATCGCCCGGCTGCTGCACGGCGGATCCGCGTCCCCGACCCTGGTTCTCGCCGCGCTGCGCGGGTTGCTGCTCGACCTGCTCGCCACCGGCGATCGCGACCGGGTCCAGCGCGCGTTCGGCGAGCTCCTGCTGTCCATTGTGGACCGGTGAGGTTGGGCCGGCCTGTACCGGCTCTGGAGTGCGCGCAACTCGGCGCTTGCGAAGATGCCGCGCCGGTGGCGGGCCGGTGATGGTTGAGGAGAACACGGCGTGCAACCGAAGGAGGACCGATGGCGACCATCGCACCGGCCCCTCCCCCACTCAGCACGTCCGCGCCCGCCGTCGAGCGGTGGCGGGCCACCCGCTGGACCGCGTGGTTGGTCGGCTGCGTGCTGTGCGGCGGCCTGCTCGGGTTGGCGCTCGGGATCGCCGGCGCCGTGCGCGGAACCCGGCCGCCGCGGCGGCGTGTGCTGCTCGTCGTCGCCGGGGTGGTGGCGCAGCTGATGTGCGCCGGGTACTTCGTCGTCGCCACGGTCAGTGCCGGGCCGGCGACCTGCCCCACCGCGGCGCGCACCGACAGCTCCGGCGACCCGTGGCACGGCGTGCGGACGGCGATCAACGCGCCGGTCTCCGGCGCGGCCATGCTGTACTCCACCGTCGTCGGCGGCCAGCCGTGCCGGGTCGCCAACGAGGGGATCACCGTCACCGCCGTGCCGTCCGGGTACGCACGGGGCGGCACCATCTACGGCACGATCTTCCTCACCGACCGGACGTCGAAGAAGGCCTCCGCGCGGATCGCCCGGCTGTCCGAGCACGAGGCCCGGCACGCCAGCCAGTGGGCGGTGGCCACCCTGCTGGCCGGGCCGATCACGTTCCCCGCGCTGTACGCCACCGACGAGTCGCTGTTTCCCGGAGCGCACAACCACTTCGAGCAGCAGGCCGGGCTCGCCGACGGCGGCTACGCCGTCCCGCCCGACGACCCACCCGCGGTCGGCCGCCTGCTGTTCCTGGTCGTCGGCCTGGTCACCGGCTACCTCATCGCCGCCCGCCGCCGGTCCCGCAAGACGTGATCGCCGAGTGTGGCGAGCGCGACACCGGCGTGCGGAGTCGTTGCACGGTCAACTAGGTTGGGCGGGTATGCAGTTCGGAATCTTCACCGTCGGAGACGTGACTCCCGATCCCACCACGGGCCGGGAGCCGTCGGAGCACGAGCGGATCATGGCGATGGTCACGTTCGCGTTGAAGGCGGAGGAGGTCGGGCTCGACGTCTTCGCCACCGGCGAGCACCACAACCCGCCGTTCGTGCCGTCCTCGCCGACCACGATGCTGGGCTACATCGCCGCCCGCACGACGAACCTGGTGCTGTCCACGGCCACCACGCTGATCACCACCAACGACCCGGTGAAGATCGCCGAGGACTACGCGATGCTGCAGCACCTGGCCGGCGGCCGGGTCGACCTGATGCTCGGCCGCGGCAACACCGCACCGGTCTACCCGTGGTTCGGCCAGGACATCCGCAACGGCATCCCGCTGGCGTTCGAGAACTACGCGCTGCTGCACCGGTTGTGGCGCGAGGACGTGGTCGACTGGGAGGGTCGCTTCCGGACCCCGCTGCAGTCGTTCACCTCGACCCCGCGCCCGCTCGACGGAATCCCACCGTTCGTCTGGCACGGCTCGATCCGCAGCCCTGAGATCGCCGAGCAGGCCGCGTACTACGGCGACGGGTTCTTCGCCAACCACATCTTCTGGCCCAAGGAGCACACCCAGCGCATGGTCGCGCTGTACCGGGAACGGTTCGAGCACCACGGCCACGGGCGAGCGGACCAGGCGATCGTCGGCCTCGGCGGGCAGGTGTTCATGCGCCGCCGGTCGCAGGACGCCGTCGACGAGTTCCGCCCCTACTTCGACAACGCCCCGGTGTACGGGCACGGTCCGTCCTTGGAGGACTTCACCGCGCAGACCCCGCTGACCGTCGGCAGCCCCCAGCAGGTGATCGACCGCACGCTCACGTTCCGCGAGTACGTCGGCGACTACCAGCGCCAGCTGTTCCTGATCGACCACGCCGGACTCCCGCTCAAGACCGTTCTCGAGCAGCTCGACTTCCTCGGTGAGGAGGTCGTTCCCGTGCTGCGCAAGGAACTCGACGCGGTCCGCCCCGCGCACGTCCCCGACGCCCCCACCCACGCCTCGCTCAAGGCCGCGGCGGCCGCGAGAGCGGGTTAGCCGGGCGGGGCGGTGCTCTCCCGGACGATGAGCGTGGTGGCCAGCTCTATCCGGTTGCCGGGCAGGGTGTCGCCGCGGGACATGGTGATGATCAGGTTGGCGGCGGCGGCGCCCATGTCGACGAGGGGCTGGCGGACGGTGGTCATGGGCGGGCCGGCCCACTGGGTGAACGACAGGTCGTCGAAGCCGACCACGCTGAGGTCCTCGGGAATGCGCACGCCGGCCCGGCGGGCGGCCTCGTAGACGCCGAACGCCTGCAGGTCGTTGGCGGTGAAGATCGCGGTCGGCGGGTCGGGCAGGCGCAGCAGGGCCTCGCCGTCGCGGCGGCCGCCCTCGACGTAGAGGATGCTCTCCCGGACCAGCTCGGGGTCGACCGGCACCCCGGCGGCGTCCATGGCGGCGCGGAAGCCGTCCAGCCGGGCCCGGCAGCACGGCCACCCCGTCGGCCCGCTGATCATGGCGATCCGCCGGTGCCCCAGCTCGAGCAGGTGCCGGGTGGCGGCCAGGCCGCCGTTCCAGTTGGTGGCGCCCACCGACGGCGTCTCGTGCAGCGGCTCCCCGGTCGGGTCGAGCACCACGAGGGGGATGGACCGTGCGGCCAGCTGGGCCTGCTGCGCGGTGGTGAGGTCGGAGAAGACGGCGATCACGCCGGTGGGCCGGCGGGTCAGCACCTGCTCGGTCCAGGCCCGGCCCGGGGTCAGCCGGCCCTGCATCTCGGTGAGCACCACGGCCAGCTCGTGCTCCCTTGCGACCCGCTCGACCCCGCGGATGATCTCCAGCGCCCACAGGCTTTCCAGCGCGTGGAAGACCAGCTCGAGGATGGCCGCCGGCTCGATGTGCTCGGGGCGGCGGTAGCCGTGCTCGTTGATGACCTGCTCGACCCGGCGGCGGGTGTCCAGGGCGACGCCGGCCTGACCGTTGATCACCCGGGACACGGTCGGGGCCGATACGCCCGCCAGCCGCGCGATGTCGGCGACGGTCAGCTCACCCCGCCGGCGGGCCCTGCGCGCCGTCGTCATCGCGCCAGTCTAGGTCTCATGGTCGGTCCCGCGAGGCCGGAGCCGTGGGGTCTTGAAACCTATCTGAATCAGGTGTGAAAGTTTCACCATGCGAGCCACCCGACGGGCCCTCGCGGGCCTGCTCCCCCGGCGCATCAGCGGGGTGACCCCCACGCTGTTCCGCCCACCCTTCGGCGAAACCAACGATCAGGTCCGCGCCGACGCGGCCCGGCTTGGCATGGCCGAAGCGTTGTGGAGCGTCGGCAGCCGCGACTGGGCCGGCGCCACCACCGCCGAGATCGCCGCCGCCGCATCCCGGCTCGAACCCGGCGGCATCATCCTCATGCACGAAGGCATCCAAGCCACCATCGACGCCGTCCCGGCGATCCTCAGTGGACTGTCCATCCGCGGCCTGTGCCCCGGCAGGATCGCACCCGGCCCCGACGGCACCCCGGTCGCCGTCGCCCCTTGACCGTCGGACCCTCGACAACCTCGTCGACAACCACGTCGATGATCGGCTCCCGGTCACCGGTAAAACCGACGGTCGGTGACCGGGAGTTCAACCCGAATCCGCCGCCGCGCGTGACCACCTATGCTCACGCGCGAGGACCGGCGGAGGAGAGGCGACGAGGTGGCTACCTGGACCGACGTGATCAACTATGTTCGGGTGCGGTACGAGGTGCTGGAGGAGACGGCCGAGTGGCTGCGTTTCCGCCTGGACACCGAGGGTGACCGGACCCAGCAGGTGTCGGTGCACCACCTGCCCGGGGCGGACGGGGCCGACCTGGTCGAGATCTCGTCGCCGGTCGGTTGGGCCGACAAGATCGACCTCCGCCGCCTGCTCGAGCTGGCCGGGACCACCCGGATCGGCGGGGCGGCGGTGGTGGACGGGGTCGCCCTGCTCAAACACGCCACGCCGCTGGCCGACCTCAGCATTCGAGCGGAGTTCGAGCACCCCCTCACGCAGCTGGTCGCCCACGCCGACGACTTCGAACGGAAGCTGACCCGCAGCGACCAGTTCTAGACCGCGGCGACACCGTTCGAGACGACTTCGACCGAGGAGGGGGCATGACCGCATGACCGCGGCGCGGGCGGTCGAGGTGCCGACGGACGACGACCTGCGGCGGGCGGCGTCGGTGGTGGCGCGGCACCTGCGGCCGACGCCGCTGGTCGAGCTGTCCGTGCCGGGGGCCGGCCAGGTGCTGGCGAAGCTGGAGACGGTGCAGCCGACGGGATCCTTCAAGGTGCGCGGCGCGCTGGTCGCGCTGACCGGGTACGCCGGGCGGGCGGTGGTCACGGCGTCGGCCGGCAACCACGGGCTCGCCGTCGCGTTCGCCGCGGCCCGGCTGGGCATGGCGGCCACCATCGTGGTGCCGCGCACGGCGTCGACGGCCAAGATCGAGGCGCTCCGCCGGCTCGGCGCCGACCTGGTGCTGCACGGCGACGGCTACGAGGAGGCCGAGCGGCACGGGTTGGGGCTCGCCATGGAGGGCGTCTACGTGTCGGCGTACAACGACCGGTACGTCATCGCCGGGGCGGCCACCTGCACCGCGGAGGTCCTCGACGCCGGGCTCGGTGAGTGCACGCTGATCGTCCCGGTCGGCGGGGGCGGGCTGATCTCCGGCGCGGTGCTGCGCGCGGCCGGGCGGCCGGATGCCCGGGTGGTGGGCGTGGAGGCCGCCGCGTCCTGCCCGGTGTCCACGTCGGTCGCCGCGGGCCGGGAGGTCGTGGTGCGGGTGGACGAGACGCTGGCCGACGGCCTTGCCGGCAACTTCGAGCCCGGCTCGGTCACGCTGGGCGTGGCGGCGTCCGGAACGCACACCTTCGCCACGGTCACCGAGGCGGAGATCGCCGCCGCGATCCGGTTCCTGGCCCTGGACTGCGGGCTGGTCGTCGAGGGCGCCGGCGCGGTCGGCGTCGCGGCCCTGATGTCCGGCAAGGTCCCCGTCGCCGGCACCCCGGTGGTCCTGCTGACCGGCCGCAACATCGCCGCCCGCACCCTCGGCGGGATCCTCTCCTGACCTGGAGCGCGGTCCGGCAGGCAGGCTCGGCCCGCCGAGAAGCCCGATCGGGTCCTGATCGGACCGGCGCTGACCAGGTGGGGCAACCCGTTGTGCAACTTGCGGCACTCGATAGGCTGACGTCGCTAGGCGACAGAGTGTCAGCCTGCGCGCACAGTTCGTATGGACTTTTCCACACAGCGACCGAGCTGACGCGCAGCGTCACCTAAGATCGCCTGCAGGCAGCGCGGCGGGCGAAAGGGTGTGCCGATGACTGAGCCTGGGGGCTCGGCGTTACACGACAACTACGGACCCGAGGCGCGCGCCGCCGTCGAACGCGAGGCGCGGCTACCCACCGCCGCCTGGGAGCGCGAGGTCGCCCGCGGTCTGGAGCTGGGCCTGCCGGGGGCCGACTCTATCGTCGACAAGCGCATTCCCACGTTCTCCCGCGGGGAGCTGCCCCACTTCGCCGGCATCAACACGTTCCTCAAGGCGCCCTACGTCGAGGACGTCCGCACCTGCGGCGAGTACGACGTGGTGGTGCTCGGCGCGCCGTTCGACGGGGGCACCACCTACCGCCCAGGCACCCGGTTCGGCCCCCAGGGCATCCGCAAGATCTCCGCGCTGTACGGCCCGTACAACTTCGAGCTCGGCGTCGACCTGCGCGAGTCGATCACGATCGCCGACGTCGGCGACGTGTTCACGATCCCGGGCAACATCGAGAAGACGTTCGACCAGATCTCCAAGGCGGTCGGCCACGTCTACGCCAGCGGCGCCTTCCCGGTGGTGCTCGGCGGCGACCACTCCATCGGCTACCCGACCACCCGCGCGGTCGCCGGGCACCTGAGCGGCAACCTCGGGATCATCCACTTCGACCGCCACGTGGACACCCAGGAGACCGACCTGGACGAGCGGATGCACACCACGCCGTGGTTCCACGCGACGGACATCCCCAACGTGCCGCCGAAGAACCTGGTGCAGATCGGGATCGGCGGCTGGCAGGCGCCGCGGCCGGGGGTCAGGGTCGGGCGGGAGCGCGGCACCACGATCATGACCGTCACCGACTGCGTCGAGATGGGCATCGAGGCGGCCGCGGCGCGGGCGCTGGACGTCGCCTGGGACGGGGCCGATGCGGTCTGGCTCAGCTTCGACGTCGACTGCCTCGACGCGGCGTTCGTGCCGGGCACCGGCTGGCCGGAGCCCGGCGGCTTCCTGCCGCGCGAGGTGCTCAGGTTCATCCAGCTCGTCGCCGAGCGCCCGCTGGCCGGGATCGAGGTGGTCGAGTGCTCGCCGCCGTACGACAACGCCGAGATCACCTCGCTGATCGCCACCAGGGTCATCTGCGACACCCTCGGCTGCCTGGTCCGCGCCGGCCACCTGCCACGAAGTCGCGGCGCCCCATAGATCTCCAGAACTCCCCAATCCCCTTCCCCCACTGGAGTTCGTTGTGATGTCCCGATTGTCCGCCCGCCTGCTCGCGGCGGTCATGGCCCTCGTCGCCCTCGCCGGCGGGGTCTCGGCGTGCACGTCCGCGCCGGCCGCATCCGACACCAAGATCACTCTCGGGTTCAGCGCCTGGCCCGGCTGGTTCCCCTGGCAGGTCGCGCAGGAGCAGGGCCTGTTCGCCAAGAACGGGGTCACCGTCGAGCTGAAGTGGTTCGACAGCTACACCGAGAGCCTCAACGCCCTGTCCAGCGGCGTGATTGACGCCAACAGCCAGACGCTCAACGACACGCTGGTGTCGGTCAGCGGCGGCGCCAAGCAGACCATCGTCCTGGTCAACGACAACTCCACCGGCAACGACAAGATCATCGCCCGGGAGGGGATCACCGGCGTCGCCGACCTCAAGGGCAAGAAGGTCGCCGTCGAGCAGGGCACCGTCGACCACTACCTGCTGCTGCTGGCGATGGCCGAGGCCAAGCTCGGCCCGCAGGACATCGAGCTGGTCAACCTGGTCACCGACGCCGCCGCGGCCGCCTTCGTGGCCGGGCAGGTCGACGCGGTCGGCGCCTTCGCCCCGTTCACCACCACGGCCCTGGAACGTCCGGGCAGCCGGGCGATCGCGACGTCGGCGGAGTTCCCGGGCGCCATCCCGGACCACCTGGTGCTCAAGGCCGATCTGGTGCGGGACCGGCCCAACGAGGTCCAGGCCCTGGTGAACACCTGGTTCGAGACCGTGAAGTGGATCAGGGACAACAAGGACGCCGCGGTCGGCATCATGGCCAAGCGCGGCGGGGTGAGCCCCGAGGACTACCGCACCTACGACGCCGGGACCACGATCTTCACCCGGCAGCAGAACCTCGACGCGTTCACCCCGGGGACCACGCCGGCACACCTCAACTTCCAGGCCAACAAGATCATCGACTTCATGACGGGCACCGGCCTGGTGGACAACCGGCCGTCGCTGGACGGGCTGTTCGATGACCGGTTCATCAAGGCGGTGCCGGAGTGAAGGTGACCGCCGTGCACGGCGACGGGGTGACGGACACGGCGCGCGACGCGGCCGGGCCGGCGCCGGCGCCGGCGCGAGCGCGGGACTGGCCACCGTTGCCGCGGCGGCCGCGTCCCCGTCCGCCGTGGTCGCTGCTGGCGATCCGAGCGCCGATCCCGCGCGCCGCCCGGTGGACGTTGACCGTGCTGTCGCTGGCCATCCCGCTCGCCGCCTGGATCGTGATCAGTGCGGCCGGAGCCGTGTCGGCCACGTTCCTGCCGTCGCCGCGCGCCGTGCTCGTCGCCGGCGTGGACATGGCCGGGTCCGGCGAGCTGCTCGCCGACCTGTGGGCGACGACGCAGCGGGTGTTGTACGGCTTCGGGCTGGCGGTGCTGGTGTCGGTGCCGCTCGGCATCGTGATGGGCACGTTCCACGCCGGCCGGGCCGCGTTCGAGCCGCTGATCGGGTTGCTGCGTTACCTGCCGGCCAGCGCGTTCATCCCACTGCTGATCATCTGGCTCGGGCTTGGCGAGCCATCCAAGATCGCACTGCTGTTCATCGGCACGGTCTTCTTCAACACGCTGATGACCGCCGACGTCGTGCGGGGCGTGCCGCGTGAGCTGATCAACGTGTCGTACACGCTCGGCGCGCGCCGGGGCGAGGTGCTGCGCAAGGTGATCGTGCCGCATTCGCTGCCCGGCATGATCGACGCGATCCGGGTCAACGCGGCGGCCGCGTGGAACTTCGTGGTGGTGGCGGAGCTGATCAACGCGACGGCCGGGCTCGGCCACCGAATCGTGCGGTCGCAACGTTTCCTGCAGACCGACAAGATCTTCGCGGTGCTGATCGTGATCGCGCTCGTCGGGGTGACCATCGACGTGGCGCTGCGGCTGGTGCGGGCCCGGGTCGGGCGGTGGGTCGGATGACGACGCTTGAACTGTCCAATGTGGTCAAAGACTATCCGGTGCGTGGGCGCACGCTGCGCGCGCTCGACGGGGTGAACCTTCGGGTGTTGCGCGGGGACTTCCTCTGCGTGGTCGGCGCCAGCGGCTCCGGGAAGTCCACGCTGCTGTCCCTGGTGGCGGGGCTGGACCTGCCGACGGCGGGCACGATCACCCTGGACGGCGAGCCGGTCACCGGTCCCGGGCCGGACCGCGGGCTGGTGTTCCAGAGCGGCTCGCTGTACCCGTGGCGGACCGTCGAGCGCAACGTCGCGTTCGGACTGGAGCTGCTGCCGATCGACCGGTCCGAGCGGGACCGCCGGGTCGACTGGTACCTGGCCGAGACCGGCCTCGACGGGTTCCGCCGGTCCCTGCCCCGGCAGCTGTCCGGCGGCCAGCAGCAGCGGGTCGCGATCGCCCGCGCGCTGGCCTGCGAGCCGGAGGTGCTGCTGCTCGACGAGCCGTTCGGATCCCTTGACGTGCAGACGAAGGAGGACATGCAGGTCCTGATCAGGCAGGTATGGAAGGACACCGGCACCACCGTGCTCATGGTGACCCACGACGTGGAGGAGGCGGTGTTCCTCGGCACCAGGGTCGTCGTGCTTGCCTGCGACCCGGGCCGGGTGGCCGCGGAGATCCCGGTCGACCTGCCGGACGAACGCGACCTCGCGCTCAAGCGCACGCCTGAGTTCCACTCCCTGCGGGCCTCGATCGAGGACCTCGTCCGGGAACAGCACCGCAGAACGGGAATGTGGGAAAGGTGAAAGCCAGGAAACGCGGCGCGAACCGGGCCGGGCGCGCCGCCAACGCCACGCGGCGGCGCGCACGGCTGCGGCCGGGCATCCGCGGCAAGCTGAACATGCTCCTGCTGCTGCCGCTGGCGGCCGTGCTGGTGATCGCGGTTCCGTTCGTCCTCGGCCAGATCGACAACGCGCGATCCGCCGGGCAGACGGCGCTCGCGGCGCATCACACCAGGGAGATCGGTGGGCTCATCTCCGAGCTGCAGCAGGAACGCCTGCTCACCGCGGCCTACCTGGCCGCCCCGACCACAAGCGACTCGGCTTTGGTGCGCCAGCAGCGCACCGTCGACCGGAGCGCGGGCGGCATGTACGCGGCGCTGGCGCACGGCGGCGCGGTGTCCGACGAGCTGTCCGCAGCGCTGGTGCGCATCGGCTCCCTGCGGGAGATCCGCGAGAACGCGCTGCGCCGGGGCGTGTCGCTGGACAGCGTCGCCCGGACCTACCACGCGATCATCGGGGCGCTGGTCGACGCGCTGCGGCTGGTTCCCCAGCGGACCAGCGACGCCGAGGGCACCCGGCAGCTCACCGCGCTCGAGGCGCTGCTGCGCGCCAATGAGCAGAACTCGTTGTACGGCATGGCTTTGATCGTCGCGGCGGTCAGCCCGGAGACCGGGACGGTGCTGCTCGACGACGCCGCCGCGCAGGCCGACCTGTCCACCGAGCGGTTCGTCCAGCAGGCCGACGTCGAGCACGCCGCGCTGGTCGTGACCGTCACGCAGGGTCAGGAGGCGCGCCGGATCGCCGAGCTGGCCACGCGGCTGCCCGGCGCGCGAGACCCCGGCGCCGGCACGGCGTTCGTCGCCGACGCGCTGGCCGCCGCGGAGGCGCAGTCGAGCCTGCGCCGGATCGTCCAGGACCGGGTCACCAGCCAGATCACCGACGCCGCCGCGGGCCGCGCGGACGGCGCCCGCTCGGTGGCGTGGACGGTCGGCCTCGGCGCGGCCGGGCTGTTCGTGCTCGTCGCGCTGCTCACCGTCGTGGTCAGCCGGTCGATCGCCAACCCGTTGCGGCGGTTGACGTCGGCGGCCACGAGGGTCGCCGACCTCGCCCAGGCGGAGCTCGTCCGGGTCACCGACACCGAGGTGCCCGAGGAGCAGGTGCCCCGGCTTTCGGCGATCGAGCTGTCCTCGAAGGACGAGCTGGGCGACCTGGCGGCGGCGTTCAACCGGGTGCAGGCCACCGCGGCCATGCTCGTCGAGCGGCAGGCCGTCACCCGGCGCAACGTCAGCCTGATCTTCGCCAACGTCGCCCAGCGCACGCAGAACCTGGTCGGCCGGCAGGCCACCCTGGTCGACGAGCTGGAGCGCGACGAGCAGAACACCGAGCTGCTCGAGCGCCTGTACCGGCTCGACCACATCTCCACCCGGCTGCGGCGCAACGCCGAGAACCTCCTCGTCGTCGCCGGCAGCCGGGACGAGAACAAGATCGCCGGCCCGATCGAGCTGGCCACCGCGCTGCGCTCGGCGCTGGCCGAGATCGAGGACTACCAACGGGTTCGGCTCGGCGCCGTCGACGAGCTGATGCTGGCCTCCCAGCTCGGACCGGACCTGATCCTGATGTTCGCCGAGCTGCTGGAGAACGCGACCGCCTTCTCGCCCCCGGAGTCCTTTGTGGACGTCGGTACGACATTCGGCCCGGACGGGTCGTGCGTGGTCAGCATCGTCGACCACGGCATCGGGATGCCACCTGAGCGGATGGCCGAGGAGAACCACCGGCTGGTGCAGCGCGAGCGCCTGGACATCGCGCCGACCAGCGTGCTCGGCCTGTTCGTCGTCGGGCGGCTGGCCCGCCGGCACTCGCTGTGGGTCGAGCTGGGCGCGACGCCGGGCGGCGGGGTCACCGCGCGGGTGGCCATCCCACCGAACCTGTTCAGCCCCAAGGCGGCGCCGGCCCGGGAGCCCGAGCCGGCCGCGGCGCCCGGCCAGACG